>NZ_LR738849.1:2920000-3220000 GCF_902702915.1 Desulfovibrio sp. 86
GCCGCTGATATTGATGCCATGCACGGCGGCCTGAATAATGACATTCTGTTCCGCATGCAGGCCCCGGCAGATTTCATGCCGCTGGCCCGAGGGAATGCCCATCTGCTCACGCAGGCAGCCAATGTCAAGACAGTGCGGGACACCAGCGGGAGCGCCATTATACCCTGTGGCGAGAATGCGCTTGTCCTTCACGGCCACAGCGCCGACCTTGCGGCGCGTGCATGTTGAGCGCCCGCTCACAAGGTAGGTGATGTTCATAAAATATTCAGGCCAAGGCAGACGTTGCATAAGATACCCGTTAAAATTTCACACAGTGTACATAGCGGAGACACAAAAGCCAAGCCGGGGAACCTGGGCCTTGAGGGTGAAAAAACACGGTGTTTACGTAAGGGCGCAGGGGCCGATTTCTAGCAGGGACGGCCCGAAGGTGGTAAGCCTTCGGGCCGCCAAAGGCCATTGTTTCAAAAAAAGTGAAGCAACGCCGCCAAACAAAATAAATCAGCGTTTCCCTAAAATGCTCTAATGGGCGAACAGGGGAAACTGAAGGGCGAACTCTTCAACTTCCGCACGAATTTTTTCAAGGGCAGCAGCGTCATTGCGGTTTTCAATGGCCGTTACAATAAACTTGCCCACAATGCGCATGTGATCCTGCTTCATGCCGCGCGTGGTGAGGGCCGCGGTGCCCAGGCGCACGCCCGACGTCACAAAGGGAGAGCGCGTTTCAAAGGGAACAGTATTCTTGTTGACCGTGATGCCAGCGGTATCCAGCGCTATTTCAGCGTCCTTGCCGGTGATGTCCTTGCGGGTCAGGTCCACCAGCATGAGGTGGTTGTCGGTGCCGCCGGACACAAGGTCGTACCCTGCATCGGTCAGGCATGCCGCCAGGGTGGCCGCATTGTCAATCACCTGCTTCTGATAGGCCTTGAAAGAGGGGTGCAGCGCCTCGCCCAGGGCCACGGCCTTGGCGGCCACCACGTGCATCAGGGGGCCGCCCTGAATGCCGGGGAAAATCTGGCTGTTCAGCGTCTTGGCCATGTCTTCGGTGGACAGGATCATGCCGCCACGGGGGCCGCGCAGGGTTTTGTGCGTGGTTGTCGTGGTGACGTGGGCGTAGGGCACGGGGCTCTGGTGCAAACCTGCGGCCACAAGACCGGCGATATGCGCCATGTCTACCACCAGCTTGGCGTCAACTTCATCGGCAATGGCCCGGAAGCGGGCAAAGTCAATGGCGCGGGGGTAGGCGCTTGCGCCGGCCATGATGACCTTGGGCCTGTGTTCACGCGCTTTGTCCGCCACCGCGTCATAATCGATGCGGCCGGTTTCACGCTGCACGCCGTAGGACACGATGGTGAAGAGGCGGCCGGAAAAATTTACCGGACTGCCATGGGTGAGGTGCCCGCCGTGGGAAAGGTCCATGCCGAGAATGGTGTCGCCAGGCTTGAGGAAGGCCAGATAGGCGGCCATGTTGGCCTGAGAGCCGGAGTGGGGCTGCACGTTGGCGTACTGGGCGTCAAAAAGCAGTTTGGCGCGTTCCTGGGCAAGGGTTTCGACCATATCCACATATTCGCAGCCGCCGTAATAGCGTTTGCCGGGATACCCTTCCGCATACTTGTTGGTGAGTATGCTGCCCTGCGCCTGCCTCACGGCAGTCGAAACGATGTTTTCCGAAGCGATAAGCTCAAGCTTACCCATCTGCCTTTGCGATTCAAGAAAAATGGCCCGTGCGATTTCCGGGTCCTGAAGGAGAATTTCATCCATGAACGTGGTCCTCAGTGAAATATACTGCCCGCCACAGTGGCGGGCAGTGTTGTGAATAGGCTGGACCCGGCGGAGGGGGGCGGATCTGTGGGCAGCGCGTTTTTCCGGGCGTCCCTGGTGATTCAGGCAGGTGCTGCCAGGGCGCTATTTATCCCATTTTTTCAAAATCAGGCTGGCATTGGTGCCGCCAAAGCCAAAGGAGTTGCACATGGCATACTCGCAGGCGATATGCTTTGAACCGTCGGCCATGTAGTCAAGGTCGCAGGCCGGGTCGGGGGTGTCGAGGTTGATGGTGCCGGGCAGCATTTCGTCATGCAGCGCCAGCGCCGTGAACACGGATTCGATGCCGCCGGCAGCGCCAAGCAGATGCCCCGTCATGGATTTTGTGGCCGATATCTTGATCTTTTTGGCATGGTCGCCAAAAACCAGTTTGATGGCCTTGGTTTCAATGCTGTCATTGAGCATTGTGGACGTGGCGTGGGCATTGATGTGCCCGATGGCCGAGGGAGCAATGCCCGCCTCGCGCAGGGCGTTCTGCATGGCGCGCGCCATGCCTTCGCCGTTTTCACAGGGGGCGGTCATATGGTAGGCGTCGCCGGAAGCGCCGTATCCCACCATTTCAGCGTAAATCTTCGCGCCGCGCTCCTGGGCCGATTCTAGCGTTTCAAGCAGCAGCAGCCCCGCGCCTTCGCCAATGACAAAACCGTCACGGTTGGCGTCAAAGGGACGTGAAGCCTTGGTGGGGTCATCGTTGTGCTGCGTTGAAAGGGCCTTGAGGGCCGTAAAGCCCGCCACGCCAAGGGGCGTGACCGTGGCTTCGACGCCGCCGGTGATAACGGCCGTGACCCTGCCGAGCAAAAGCTCGCTGAAGGACGTGCCCATGGCGTGAATGGCCGAGGCGCAGGCAGTGGTGGTGACGATGTTGGGCCCCTTGGCCCCTGTGAAGATGGATATTTGCCCAGGCCCCATATTGGAGATGAGCATGGGGATCATGAAGGGCGAAATTTTGTTGGGGCCAGACTCCAGCAGCTTGGCATGGTAGGTCTCAATGGTATGCAGGCCGCCAAGGCCGATGCCGAGTATCACGGCCGTGTCATAGGCATTGGCGTCCGTCACTTCATAGCCCGCGTCCTTGAGCAGCATCTGGGCCGAAGCCACGGCAAACTGGGTAAAACGGTCCATGCGTCGCACCTGCTTGGCGGGCATGAACTCTTCGGGCGCGAAATTTTTCACCTCGCCCGCGATCCGGGAATCATAGGCCGAGGCATCAAAAAGCGTGATGGGCGCAATGCCCGACTCGCCTGCGAGCAGTTTTTTCCAGGTGCTCTCAATATCGTTGGCGAGGGGCGTAACGCCGCCAACACCAGTGATTACTACGCGGGGACGGGTCATGCATGCTCCTTTGATGCGGGAGGGGGTTTGCAGGCCCCCTCACACGCAGCAGATCTGGCGATCAAACTCTGGCTATTTCTTTTCTTCAATATAGGAAATGGCGTCCTGAACCTTCAGAAGTTTCTGAGCATCGTCATCAGCGATTTCGACTTCAAATTCTTCTTCCATGGCCATGATCAGTTCGGTCAGGTCAAGGGAGTCAGCGCCCAGATCTTCCACAAAGCTGGCTTCGGGCTTCACTTCATCAGCGCTCACGCCAAGTTGGTCAACAATAATTTTTTTAACTTTTTCAGCGACATCAGACATGGTATCCTCCAGGTAATTTAATGATCACTTCCAAACCCGGCCTCAGGGGTGCGCCGGGAGAGTCTCCGGACTTTCCGCCTAACAGTGCATGCCCCCATTCACCCCGAGCACCTGCCCGGTGATATAGGCAGCTTTGTCCGACGCGAGAAAGGCGACGGTTTCGGCCACATCCTGAGCAGTGCCCATGCGCTTGAGAGGAATGGATTCTTCATAGCTTTTGCGCACTTCGTCGCTGAGGGCGGCGGTCATGTCCGTTTCGATGAACCCGGGGGCCACGGCGTTGACCGTGATCTGCCGGGTAGCCAGTTCTTTGGCGCAGGACTTGGTAAGGCCCAACAGGGCGGCTTTGGCCGAGGCGTAGTTGGCCTGGCCGGCGTTGCCCATCTGGCCCACCACCGAAGAAATATTTACAATGCGGCCCTTGCGCGCCTTGCTCATGATTTTGGCGGCTTCGCGGGTGCAGATGAAAGCGCCGCGCAGATTGACGTTGATGACCTGATCAAAGTCTTCGTCTTTCATGCGAACAAGAAAGCCATCCTTGGTGATGCCCGCATTGTTGACCAACACGGCAAGATTGACTTTATCTTTGATTTCATTGGCAAAAAATTCAGAAACAGCGGCGCTGTCGCTGACATTCAGGGCAAAAGCCCTGGCATGGCCGCCCTGCGCCCTGATTTCGGCTGCCACCTGTTCCGCTTCAGCGGGGCGGCTCACATAGGTAAGAAAAACCTGAAAACCATCGCGGGCAAGGGTTTGGGCAATGGCCCGCCCGATGCCGCGCGAACCGCCCGTCACAATGGCGGTGGGCGTAGCGGTGGGTGCGGAATGCTCTGTACTCATGCTCGTTCTGCCTTTGCTTGAGTGTGCTGTTTATAGCGTGACCATGCGTTCATTTCAATGCCGCCGACAAGAAAAAAAGCATTGCGCGGCGGGCTGCGCTCTGGTCTGCACAACATCGGTTGATGGAGTGTGACTCCGTCCCGCGACGCCTGTGTAAAATCCGCGCGGCAAAGTGGTTACAGGTTGGCGGCCTGAGCGCGGATAGCCCTGAAAAGATTAAAACCGCAGCAGGGCCGCGCCCCAGGTCAAACCCGCGCCAAAGGCGGTGACGAGCATACGGTCGCCAGCCTTGATGCGCCCGGCGGCGCGGGCTTCCGTAATGGCCAGGGGGATGGAGGCCGAGGACGTGTTGCCGTACTTGTCAACGTTGACAAAGACGCGGTCGCCGGTCATGTCCAGGCGGCTGCCCACAGCCTCAATGATGCGCATGTTGGCCTGATGGGGCACAAGCAGGTTCACGTCTTTGGCGGTAAGGCCGTTGCGTGTCAGCACATCTTCACAAATGTGCACCATGTTGCGCACGGCATGCTTATAAGTCTCGCGGCCTTGCATGGTGATGAAAAAGTCGTCGCTGACGGGATCGCCCTTGGCGTAACGGCTGCTGGTTCCGCCGCCCACCACAATAAGGTCGCGCTGCGTGCCGTCGCTCTGGCAGATGACGTCCTCAAGCCCGGCCACAACATTGCCCGGTGAACTGGCGACAATGCAGGCCGTGGCCGCATCGCCGAAAAGCACGCAGGTGCTTCTGTCGGCCCAGTTAACGCGGCGGGTCAGGGCCTCGGTGCAGACGAAAAGAATTTTGGCCTCGGGCTGCTGGGCCAGAAGGGCGCGGCAGATAGAAAGGCCGTAGATAAAGCCGGAGCAGGCTGCGCCAAAATCAAAGGCCATGACCGGCCCTGTGCCGAGCTGCCCCGCCATGATGCAGGCCACGGAAGGCGAAAGCACGTCAGGCGTGCAGGTGGCCGCAATGACGTGGGTAAGTTCAGAGGCTTCCATGCCCGCATCGGCCAGGGCCTTGCGGGCGGCCTTGAGGCCAAGGTCGGAAGTGTTCTCGTCATCGGCCAGCCTGTGTCGCTGCTTTATGCCAGTCCGGGTAACAATCCATTCTTCGTTGGTGTCAACCACCTTGGCGAGGTCTTCGTTGGTCAGGACCGCGTCCGGCACATAGGCGCTCAGCGCAAGCAAATGGCAGAGAGGGTTCATTCTGTAGTACCGCCGGTTAGATGGCGCGTGAGAAGCGCGTGAGCTCCTCGTTGGCCAGGATGGTCTCGGCAAGGTGGCTGTTGGTGCCTTTGCGAACAAAAGTACCGCCCATTTTGATGGCATTTGTCATGGCAAGCGAGCTGGAACGACCATGACAGACTATGGCCAGGCCCTGAAGGCCCAACAGCGGCGCGCCGCCGTACTCGGCATAGTCAATGGTGCTGGCAAACTTTTTGAAAGCGCCCTTGGCCAGCATGCCGCCAAGAGCGGGCAGCACGCCGGTAGTAAAGACTTTCTTGAGCATGCGCACCAGCGATGACGCCAGGCCCTCGCTCATCTTGACCACCACGTTGCCCACAAAACCGTCACATACCACGACATCAAGATCACCGGTAAAGATGTCCCGCCCTTCGGCATTCCCCACAAAGTTGAGGTTTTGGGCCATCTTTAGCAGTTCGTAGGCTTCCTTGACCTGAGAGTTGCCTTTGCCTTCTTCTTCACCAATGCTCAGCAGGCTGACGCGGGGCGAGGGATAGCTCAGCAGATCCCTGGCAAAAGCGTCTCCCATAAGGCCGAACTGAAAAAGGTGATAGGGGCGGCAATCCACATTGGCTCCGGCGTCAAGCACAACCACGGGGTCTTTTTCCGTAGGCAGCAAGGCGGCCAGAGCCGGACGCTCCACCCCGGGCAGGCGACCCATAATGAACATGCCACAAGCCACTGTGGCGCCGGAATGTCCGGCACTGACCACAGCGTCCGCGGCGCCGTCCTTCACCAGGCGGCAGGCCACCTGGATAGAGGCGTTCTTTTTGCGGCGCAGAATGTCCGAGGGCTTTTCATTCATGTGCACCACATCATCGGCTTGAACGATATCATAATGCACGTCCTTGAGGTCAAGCTTGTTCAACTCGACCTCCAGCTTGGGGGTGTCGCCCACAAGCTGGATATGCAGATCATGAAGTCGGGCGGCCTCAACGGCACCCGGCACTACCACGGAGGGGCCAAAGTCCCCGCCCATGGCATCAACGGCGATGATGGGGCGCTCGTTCATTACTCGCTATCGGTCTTGGCGACGACCTGACGGCCCTTGTACGTGCCGCAGCTGGGGCAGACGCAATGGGGCACGGTGGGCTCGCCGCAGGAGCAGTAAATAACGGCAGGAATGGCCACACGATCGTGAGAGCGGCGCATTCCCTTGCGGGAGCGGGATTTTTTATTCTGTTGCACAGCCATGGTGTTCTCCTTTTCCGTCCTTGCGGACACGTAAGGCAAAGATATGGCGGGCAGGACCAGAAATAGGGCTTGCCCGCAAGACTCAGCAGTTTAGTAAAAAACTTTAGAAATGTCTAGGCTCCGTCTGTGGCAATCCATCAGCGGAAACCATTTTTTTAAGCCGTCAAGCTCGAGCAGTTAGCGAATGAAATGAGCTGACTGCTCTGCAAGGATTTTCAAGAAAATCCTTGCCACGAAATGCGCCCAGGCAGGCTTTTGCCTGACGTGCGCGAGCATTTCAAGTGTTAAAAACACCAGGTTCCGGCGCGCCCTGAGGCGCTCATTCAGTTTTTGTGCAGCGTGAGACCGCGCAAAACAGCCATGCGGGGGTCAAGCTCTTCGTGCTCGCACGCGCAGAGTCCCTCATTGAGGTTGGCTCCGCAGATGGGGCAAAGCCCCTTGCATGTGGTGGCGCATAGGGGCGTCACGGGCAGGGCGAGCATGAGCTCTTCCCAGCAAATGGCCGCAAGGTCCAGCAGGGGCACGTTGTTTTCAAAAACGAGGCGACTTTCCGGAGTCTCTTCCTGCGAGCGCTCGGCGGAAGGCCCGGCAGCTTCGTCAAGTTCGTCGCTCTCCGGCAGTTCCTCAAAATCTTCAAAGCGCGCGTTGACCACAGCCAGGGCATCCTCGGTGCAGCGACTGCACGGCAGAACCACCTCGCCCGACAGACTGCCGCGCACAAGCCAGCCGCCGTCAGTGGGCAGCACGCTGATACTGGCGCTCAGGGGCTTGGTAATCCGGCAATCCATTTGAAACTCCTCAATGGAGTTCTGCCAGATGGCCTGATCGTCCAGATGAAACTCCCTGCCCTCGGGGGGCAGTTCGTTGAGTAATATGCGGTAATTCTGCATGAGGTACCTCGAAAGTCTGGCTACATACCCTTGGCCATAACAGTTGTCAAGAAAAGCGGTAAAACTTGCGTTCATGCCCCTGCCGGGCAAGGCCGACAATGGGGCCGACATCGGGGTCGAAATCTTGGCGGGACAGACGGCCCCGTTGCTGCCCAAATGCCTTGTCGCTCCGTGTCAAAGACCGTAATCCCTCAGCTTCCGGCCCTGCCTGCGGCGCAGCGAGACCTTTGCTCCTGGCGTGTCCGCAGCATTGTGCGTCGCTCCATGCCGTGTCTGCGGTTCTGTTAGCGAGTAACCTGTGCCGTATCCCAAAAAAACTCTGACAACAATCTATGGCTCAAGCGGCGGATGGCAAGTGGCCCCACATGAAGCGCCCGCCCCTTGGGACACCGGCCGTATGAAATGCCCCTTGCATGGAGCATTCGGGCAGGCGGCACCCGCCAGTTGCAGCGGCAGCCGGTTGGCATGGGTACGTAACGCTGTCAGTACGTGGCTTCGTCAGCGCCCGCCACCGTCAGCGCGTGGCAAAAAGCAGCGCCAGCGCCAGACCTGCAAAAACCAGCCCTGCGGCCCTATGAATGAACACCTGACCGCCCGGAGATTTGTTGAACCACACCGCCAGCTTGCCGCCAAGCAGGGCCACGCTGAAAAAAACGATAATGGTGGCCAGCATGAACAGCAGCCCCAGGCTGAGAACCTGCAGGGCCACGCTGCCCCGTGCCGGATCGCAGAACTGCGGCAGAAAAGCGAGAAAAAAAAGCGAAACCTTGGGGTTGGTCACGTTCATGACAATGCCGCGCCTGTACAGCGGGGCATAGCCGGGAAAGGGCGCGCCGTCGCCCTTGGTGACGGCCAGCGCCGCGCCAGCCCTGAACGACAGCCAGGCCAGCCACAGCAGATATGCCGCGCCCACGGCCTTGAGCATGGTGAAGGCCAGGGGCGAACCCTGAAAAATGGCGGCCACGCCCAGCGCGACGGCGGTGGTGTGCACACAGAGCCCCGTGACGAGACCAAGTGTCGTGACCATGCCAGCGGCCGCGCCATAGACGGCGGACTGGGTGAGCACAAAAATATTGTCCGGCCCCGGAGCAATGCCAAGCAGAAGAGACGCCGCAAAGAAAGCCAGAGCTATGTCCACCGTCAGCATTGCTTTTTTTCCCCCTCAAGCAAAAAAGTGATTTTTGCGTGGCGCGGTTTGGCCTTTATCGCGCATTCCAGCCGCAGGGCGTCCGCCTTGCAGGAACATGCCCGGCTGGCCAGCAGGCGTACCGGGCGTCTGCCGCGCGTATAGCGCGCTCCGCCCGGCGCTGCGCCGTTGTGCTGCGCAAGACGCCGCTCCATATCGCAGGTGATGCCACAGTACAGGGTGCCGTCGGCGCATTCCAGCAGATAGACCTGCCAGCTGTCAGGCGTCATTGGCTTCTCCATCGTATCATGATGCAGCCCGCAAGGGACTGCAACGCTGCCAAACGGAATAAATCAGCGTTTCCTTAAGAATATGTGCCCGCACCGTTTGGCGGTGCGGACAAACCCTCTCGCGCCTTCACGGCGCACGCCTGCTTTCGCAAATGCGGAGCGCCTTCACGGAGAAGTGGTGCTAGTCAAACCCCCCGGCAAGCCAGACGGTAACAAGAAAAGACAGTATCCAGTTGCCCATGCGCCACAGCCAGGGGTTGGGCACGACGCCAGCCGTCATGAGGCGCATCTGCCGCAGCGTGCCCGCCAGTGACCCTATGGTGTGAAAAAACACAAAGCCAAGTCCCGCCAGAAAGCCGAACTGCGCAAGGCACACAAGAAAAATGGCAAAGGTGATACAGGGGGCGAGGCAGGCGTTGGAGCTGTCCCGGCTGGTAATCCATATCTGCCCCAGGGGCGATCCTGACTGGAAGCCGCCGAAGTTGCGTCCGCCAAAGGTTCGCTGATAAAAACGGCCCTGCCTGCCGGTCTGGCCGTATCCTTCAGATCCGTCCTGACGGCCGCTGCGGCCATACGTCGTATCCTGCTGTTGCTCCTGGTTCTGTTGCTCGTCCGACATAAAAACCACTTCAGCGTCGTGTACGCGCCTTTGCTCTTCCCCGGAGCCTTTGCCGTCGTGCTGTTGTCCCGAGGGCACGGGCAGATTGGCATCGTGCGGCGTATGTGCGTTGCCGGAGTCCTGGGGGGGCTTGTGCGGGGGGTGGCTCATGCTCGGCCTCCTGATGTATGTCAGCCTTGTGGGCGAATTATTGCTGGAAATGAATAAGGGCTTGCCGTGGTTGTGCCTGCTCCATGGCGGGGCGTCAAGGGCATGGCCGTAGCCAGGCTGCCAGGGGCGGGTGCGCCGCAACGGGGTGACGAGCCTGGATGACGAACCTGCGCTACCTTGCCAAGTCCTTTTGGCGGCGCTATTCTTTTTGGTGTAGGTATCAGGCGTGGCCGGTTGGCCGCGCCCATGAGGAGGTTTTTATGAAAAAAAATTTTGTGGCGATTTTTCTGACAATGACGTTTTTTGTGTTTTCGGCCCTGACTGTGGGCGCGCAACCCGTGGACAAGGTGGAACAGAAGCTTGATGAGGCTTGGGTTGCCTATAATATCGGCCAGTATCAGAAAGTCCTGCAACTGGTGCAGCCCCTGGCCTCGGACGGAAATGCCCGTGCCCAGATCATTCTGGGCCGCTGCTATGAGAACGGCCTTGGCGTGCCGCAGGATATGGAAATGGCCGCCAAGTGGTTCCGTCTTGCGGCGGAACAGAACAATAGCGAAGCCCAGGTGCTTCTGGCCTATCAGTACGAACTGGGCATTGGCGTGCCGAAAAACGACGCGACCGTGGTGGACCTTATGACCCGCGCGGCCAACGCGGGCAGTGCCGAGGCCCTGTTTAACCTGGCGCTGTATCATGGCCAGGGCAAGTATGGTTTTGCCAAAGACCCCGCTGAAAGCTTCCGTCTGGCCAAGCTGGCGGCCGACAAGGGCTACGCGCAGGCCGAGCGATACGTGGGGGCCTGCTATGACCATGGCGTGGGCGTGCCGGAAAACAAGGCCGAAGCGCAGGTCTGGTATGGCAAGGCCAGGGCGCAGGGTCTGGAAGTGGAAGGCAACGTGTTCAATTTTGTGCGTGAGTACAGCATGCCGTAATGCCTGATGGAGCGCCGCCACGGCGCACAGTTCCATCAATGCCTCGGCTTCGGGGCCAGGATATTCTGCGGGAAAGGCCCCCCCGGCTTGACGCTGCCAGCTGGTTACAACAGACGTGCGGTGCTAATAAGCCGCCTTTTCCCGCAGATTTGCCACAAACAGCTATGGCCGCTCCCTTGTGGGAGCGGCCATAGCTGTTTGCGCTGGGGGAGGGCAATTTCAAAGTAAAATTACTTTGTGGGGGAGGGAGCTTTTGCAAAAGGGGCACTCCCCCACGCCCTAGAACAGTTTACGAATGAAATGAGTTAAATGCTCTGCAAGGATTTTTCTGAAAATCCTTGCCACGAAATGCGAGTAGGCGGGCTTTTGCCTGCCGTACGCGAGCATTTCAAGTGTTAAATGCTCTAGACAGTGTCGCCACGAGCGCCTTTCCGACTATTTCTGCGTCGAACTTCACCTTTTATTCCGGTCGAGGACCATTAGAGTACACTCCCAGCATAAAAGGTTCGTTCTCCTTGATATAGCAGGAAATTCATCCCGTGACGGCACTGTCTAAGTGCTTACTGTAGGTTGGCATAGTATGGAATGTTCTGATCTCACGGGGAGCCGCAGCCGCGGCTTCAAGGCAGTACCTCGTCGTAACTTTGCAATGTTCCTGCTGACGCGGCGAGGTGTTGAAACGTCCACTTCAAGACGTCATTGGCCTGTCTGGCCTGCTTGCCCTGCCGGAGGCACGCCGCGCTCCACGCGGATATGGTTCAATACCGTAAGTCTTTGCAGCAGGGCCTTGAGCGAATACCGTATCTTGCCTCTGGCGTCTTCCATAAGATCCTGCCGAATCTCCTGAAAGGACTGTCCCAGAATTTCTTCAATATATTCCCTGTTTTTGGCCGTGATTTTTTCACGGTTTTTTTCATTGAGAAGAAATTTGGGCAGCTTTTGCCTGCGGAGAAAATTCTTGCCGAATTTGCCCAGCGCCCATGTGCCCGCAAAAGCCGCAGCGCCGCCGATGACGGCGGAAACAGGTTCTGCCGTGATGAGCAGCATTTTTTCGCCAATGGCAAGGGCCGCTATGCCGGGCAGCACGGCCACAGCCATCACGTCCATGGTGTTGAGCAGGGTAAGGCGTGAAACTTTCACCTGTACCGCGTCGAAAAAACTGGTGCTGAGCGTGCGGGCGGAAAAATTCAGCCTCGGTACAAGGTAGACGCCATGTTCACGCAGCCAGCGGCTGAACTGCAGGCGCAATTCCCTTTCTATTTCCTTGCGGGCAGCTTCCGTGCGCTCCTGAACAATAGCCAGCAGGCCGGAATCATTCTGGATTTTTTCACTGATCTCCCGTTCGATCTCTTCGACGGTTTTTCTGTCCTCCTGGGCGGCCTCAAGAACGCTCAGGATATCCTTGACGGCGATGCGTTCGGCGCAGGTTTTGGCGGCCATCTTTGTGTGTTTTTCAAAGATGCCCTGCGCAAGGTCGGCAACGCGCAAGCAGAAATCTTCGCTCTGTTTCTCAAGCAGGTCTTTTATCTTGAGGTGGGTATGCAGCAGCATGGGGTAGAGGGCCAGACCAAAGGCGATATCCTCATAGGTGCGCGGACTCATGACGATATTGTCTGTGCCGAAAACTTCGCGCACAGCTTCGCTGGCGAAAAACCAGCCGCTGCTGCCGCCCGTGAGGATGACCTTGTCGGCGCTTTTTAACCGCCGTATGTCGTAAAGCACGTCCTTGAACCAGGAGATGAGGCCCACCTGACGGCCTTGCAGCATTTCCCCGGCCACAGCCCCCAGCGAACCCCTGTTGGCATACTGGCTGAGCATGGCCCGCAGGGATTCAGAAGCCACATAGCTTTCTGCCGCGCTGACCACCTGCTGCCTGGTGAGTTCGTGCAAATAGGCGTGCTTTTGCGCGCCCGCCGCATCATACCACGAAAGGTGCAGGCTTACGGCGCTGTCGAGATCCTTTTGCAATATCTTGGAAAACCGTTCTTTTTCCGCCTTGCACAAGACCCAGTGGACATAATACTCGCAACTGTCGGCCTGCACCTCTTCCTGAAGGTGGGGGTTCTGGCGGCAGAAAAGCTGAAAGAACAGATCGTCGAAAAGGCGCCCGCCCAAAAGCCGGTCGCCGCCGCTGTGCAGGATGTTGGAATTTTCCGCCAGGGTGAAGTCGCAGGTGCCGCCGCCGAAGTCCAAAATAAGCAGGCTGTGTTCCAGATCGTCCAGTTCAATGGCCCCGGACTGCAGGCAGGAGATCATGGCCGCGTCGGATTCCTTGATAAGAGCGGGTGCGGGCCAGCCCGCATCCTTGAAGCAGTGCGCGAGCTGCAGGCCGAAGCTTTCGCGCGTGCGGGCGGGAATGCCCACATAGAGCTGGCTGTCGGGCTCAAGCGTGTCCTGCGGCAAAGCTTCGCGGAGCAGGCGCAGAAAGTCCGTCATCCAGCCAACCGCTTCGGCATTTTCTTCGCCTATTTCGGGCTTGAACTGGCAGCGCAGGCTGCGGCGCGTCCGCATGCCGGGATTGGCGTAATACTCGCTCTCCGCCAGGTGCCCGATAAGCAGGGGCAAACCGTCTTCATAAAGGATGGCGGTTTCGACGCAGCCGTCCGGCGCGCTGACGCGGGGCAGCAGTACAGGCTGCGGAGCCGTGGAGCTTTTGTGCGCGCCATAGATGTAGGTATTGCTGGTGCCGAGGTCGATGCCCAGTATTTTCATGTCGTGGCTCCCCCGGCGGATGTTCCCTCGGCGGATGCCTCCCCGGCGGGCGCTCCCCCTGCCAAGGGGAGTTCTTTTTGCACGTGCCCTTTGACGACAGTGTCTCCAGAACGGGAATAACGGCGCAGGACGCGGCAGCGATCACCGTTGCGCACAAGCCCGACGGTATCATAAAGCTCGGCATGAACGGCGTCATCCCACACGATGTGGCTGTCGCCCTCGCCGGGGTTGTAGCCCATAAAAACAAGCTGTTCCGAGAGAAAGCGCCTGGCTTCCGCATCCATGCCGTCCAGCAGGTGAATGACGCCAAGGGCCAGCGGGCAGTCAGTTCTGGGGCATTTGCCTGTGTGCGCGTCTGCCTGCCCCTGCTCCCTGAGGCTGTCCAGTTCTGCGCGCAACTGATCCCATGCGGTGAAAAAGGTCATGAGATTCCGCGCGCGGGCCTGGGCCTGTTGCTCCAGGGATATCCTGAACGCCGCCATATCGAGTGCGGTGGTTTTTTTGGCCAGCAGCACGAAAAGAAAGGCGGCCCCAAGCAGCAGGTACAGGCGTTTGAGCAGGCCCGGCGCGCCGCTTGAACCAAAGACGGCGCTTTTGAAGTCCGCCCAGGAGGCCAGCCGTAACACGCCTGCCACCATGCTGGCGGCGAAGGTTGTCAGTGCGCCAAGGCCAAGAAAAAGCAAAAGGCGGCTGCGCGCCCTGGGGTTGCCCGCCAGAAATTCCGCGCCGTAAAGCATGCCGAGCACCGTGGCCACCCGTATGATTTCCCCGCCCATATCAATGAGCCCCAGCAGTTTTGACAGCAGACCGCCAATAAAAAAGCCCAGAAAAACAATGCCTGCCATGCTCGGCAGAGAGTAGCGCTTCACATACAGGGCATCGGTGGAAAAATCGGGCATGTCGCGTGCCAGGCTCCAGCGGAGGTCTTCCGGAATATCGGCGCTGGCGGCTTTTGCGGCGCAAAGATCCACAAGCTCTTCCTTGAGGTCTGAAAGCAGCTGGCGGTGCTGGGCAAAATCCTTGGGAAAGGAGGGTATTTTTTCAAGGGTCGCGTCCAGGACGGGCTGTATGTCCGGCACGGACGCCGCAGTGGTATTTGTCATTGTCATCAGCATATCCCGTTAGCGGTGTGGCCGTCGGGCAGAGGGCGAACCGGAAAAAAACCGCTCTGCATGAAATTGCTCAAGGGGAAAAAGGAGCATAGAGGCTTTACTGTGTAAAAAGGTAGCGCACCAGGCCCTTAAGTCAAGTCTGGCGGGGTTTTTCAGGCTGGAAGCAGCGAGGGAGGGCGCAGGATGCGTGCCCGGGATCATGTGGCTTGATGCCGAAACCGGTGATTTTGCTCAAGGGACGCCAGAAAGCCTGGCTGCCACGCGGCATGAAGTCTTTTTCGCGGCAACCGCCACGAAGTGGCGTGGATTCTGGTGAACTTTAGCCGTTGCGACGAAGGAAGCTACGGATAAAGCTCGCCAGAATGATGCATTGAAACAAGGAGTGTTTCAAAAGCAAAATGCTCTAAAAGTGCTCGCCGCAGGCGGCAGGTCTATATAAAACAGCCGCGCAGCAATGGATCGTTGTCGAGGATGCGGATCGCCTCGGGCAGCCAGTCCCGCAATGATAGCACGGTGAAAAAGTTTTCCTTCATGTCGGGCGCGAGGCTCAGGGCGTGGAGCCACTCCTGTCTGGAGAAGGGGGCGGCGCGCACGGCATCCCAAAAGCCGGTCTTGGTAAAGACATGGGCCAGAAGTTCTGTGTTCCGCTCCTGAAACTGGCTGACAAAGTAGGAGGCCATGCCCACCTGGAGGCCGTGCAGGCGGGGGTGGGCGGACGTGGCGTCCAGGGCGTGCGAGATGAGGTGTTCGCTGCCGCTGGTCGGACGCGAGCTGCCGCAAATTTCCATGGCGATGCCGTTAAGCATGAGGGCCGTCCCCAGCAGGGCCATGCCTGCGGCGTCGTGGGTGGGATTGGCCAGAAACTGGTGCACCGTGGCGTCAGAAAGCAGGGCCGCCAGGTCGTTGACCGGCTCTCCCGTGTTGTGAAAGGACAGCTTCCAGTCATGAACTGCGGTGAGCTTGGCAACGAGGTCGCCCACGCCGGACAGCCAGAGCGCGCGCGGAGCGGAAAGGCACACGTCCACGTCAATAATCACGCCCTGGGGCAGGGTGGCGGCCAGGGAGCGGCGCTTGCCGTGCATGGTCAGGCTGGATTGCGGGCTGCAAAAACCGTCATTGGAAAGAGACGTGGGCACTGCCAGATAGGGAAGACGCGCCAGAAAGGCCAGATACTTGGCCATGTCCAGCGCCTTGCCGCCGCCAAGGCCCACAATGGCCATGGTTTTTTTGGGCAGCAGGGCGAACAGCTCCACCACGTTTTCAAAGCTGTTGTCGTCCACCTCAACCCAGGGGCCGGTGTGTATGTGGTTGCTTTCCAGCCCTTCCCGCGCCGCTTGGGTGACCGCTTCGGGAAGCTGCCCCGACACCACAAGAACATGGGTAAAGGCGGAGCGGCTCAGGTAGATGCCAAGGCGGGGCAACGCGCCCGGTTTGATGCGCACAAGACTGGGGACGCGGATCTGGCTGTTGTTCATCGGAGTTCACCTTGATTTTCCATGGCAAGCAGGGCGTCGGCCACATCCGACCAGACGGAGAAGGCGTGAAAGTCTTCGTGGTAGCGGCCCAGGGCCGCAGCCAGATCCGCCCGCGCAAAGCGCAGAGCCGGGGATACGCCAAGGGCTGCGGGCAGGTCGGCAAAGCCGTCGCCAGCAAAGGCGACCGTATAGCCACGACGTATGTATGAGCGCACAATGCCCGCCTTGTCCACCCCTGTTTCGGCGCAATAGAAGGGTGAATCAGTGGGGGCCAGCATGCGCAGGCTGCCGTTGGGCTCATAGCTTGTGGGATTTGCGTGAACAGGAAGGCTGACCCCGGCCGCGTCCAGCACACGGCGGATGTACCAGTCGCATCCGGCGGAAGCCACAACGATTTCCCAGCCCGCCTCACGCAGATCGGCGACAGCGCTGCCGAGGCATGGATCGGGCTGCATGGCCAGAGCCAGAGTGTTCAGTTCGGACTCCGAAGCGCGGATTTTGGCGAAAATCTGTTGCAGGGCGGCCAAATGCGTGATTTTGCCGTCCCTGTATTCCTGCCATGGGGCAATGTCCCTGGGCGTCAGCAGGCTGCCGACCACCAGCTTGTAAAAATCGTGCGCGGTAATGGTGCCGTCAAAGTCGGTCACGAGAATACGGGGCCTGGGCATGCTTTTCTCCCTGCGGCGCGGGTTGACAAAGGGCTGCGGTACTGGGGCAGATTACCTTTAAAATCCTTCACATTTTAGAGCAGTTACACTTTTTCAAAGTGAAATTGCTCTAAAGGTAAAATGCTCTATGCGCCGGGATTGCGGGCCAGTTCGGCCACAGTGCCGTTCACGGCCCGCACAAGGTCTTCGGGGTTCAGAAGAATCTGCACGCCGCGCAGCCCTGCGCTTATGTAGATTTGCGGATGCGCAAGGGCGCTGGCATCCAGGTACACGGGGTAGTTCTTCTTGCCGCCCAGGGGGGAGCAGCCGCCACGCACGTAGCCCGTGAGGGGGCGCACGTCCTTGAGCGGCGTCATTTCCACATGCTTGTTGCCGGAAGCGGCGGCCAGGGCCTTGAGATTCAGTTCGGCATGGGCGGGAATGCAGGCCATGAGCACGCCCGTTTTATCGCCCCGCGCCACAAGGGTTTTGAATACAATATCCGGGGCGACCTCCAACTGGCGGGCCATGGCGACACCGGAGAGGTCGTTTTCATCCACGGCTACCTGATGCAGGGTGTGGGCAATGCCCAGACTTTCCAGTTGCCGGGCGGCGTTGGTTTTGCTGATTTTAGGTGCCATTATTCTGTTCTTGCGGCGGCTGGCGCGAAAGGGTCAGGACAGATTGAGCCAGTAAGCCAGTTTTTTTCGCAAAGCCGCCAGATTGACGGGTTTGGCAATGTGGTCGTTCATGCCGGAGTGCATGATTTCGTCTACAGTTTCGGGCAGGGTCACGGCGGTCATGGCAATAATGGGCAGGGGTTTTTTGCCGATTTTCGCGTGGTTACGGATTTCCTTGGTGGCGCTCATGCCATCCATAACAGGCATATACACGTCCATAAGGACGGCGTCGTAGGAGCCAGCCAGAACCATGCGCACGGCTTCGCGTCCGTTCTGAGCCAGATCGTGCTCAATGTTGAGGTGGCGCAGCATGGCCTTGGCGATTTCCTGATTGATCTCATTGTCTTCCACCAGAAGTACCCTGAGATTTTGTGTGTTTTCCAGAGGCGGCACGTTGTGCGACTCATCGTCTGTCTGGCAAAAAATATTGCGGGCTGGCGCGCAGGGGATACACAGGTGGAACCGCGAACCGGTTCCGAGTTCGCTCTCACACCACAGGCTGCCCTTCATGAGCTCCGCTATGCGCTTGCAGATGGTCAAGCCAAGCCCTGTGCCTCCGAAGCGGCGGCTGATGCTGGAACTGGCCTGCGTATAGGGATCGAAAAGATGCTTCTGGTATTCGCGGCTGATGCCCATGCCAGTGTCAGATATCACAAAGTGCAGGCAATCGCTGCCCTTGTTTTGTTCCCTCGTGATCCGCAGCCCAACGCTGCCTCTGGCCGTAAACTTGACGGCGTTGCTCATGAGGTTGAGCAGCACCTGTTTGAGCCGCAAGCCATCGCCCCAGAGCTTGAGGGGGACATCTTCCGCCAGTTCGCAGTTGTACTCAAGCCCTTTTTGCTCCAGTGGAAAACGTATGGAGGTGTGCACAAAGTCCAGGACTTCCTCGACCATGAAATTGACGTTTTCCAGCACCATCTTGTTGGCCTCGATTTTTGAGAGATCGAGGATATCATTGATGATGGCGAGCAGATTGGTGGAAGAAGAGCGGATTTTGAGCAGGTATTCCTTGAGTTCTCCTGCGGGGGTGCTTTGCAGGGCCAGATGGGTCAGGCCAATGATGCCATTGAGCGGCGTGCGTATTTCGTGGCTCATGTGGGCCAGAAATTCGCTTTTGGCCTGAGAGGCTATGACGGCTGACTGCTTTTCATGTCTGGTGCGCAGAATGTCGGTGACGTCCGTGGCAATGGACAGGCGCACGAGTTTGTCGTTGTCCCATTTGATGACCTTGTCCACCACCGAATAGGTGAGTTTGGACAGCTCGTTCTGGTAGGTCCACTGATAGGGTTCGCCCGTTTCGCGAATAATGCTGTTGGTGCAGTAGGGGCAGGGGCTGTCGCGCCCCATGAGTTTGCTGTAGCAAAAGTCGTTTTCCGGATCGTCCGAGTCGGGAAATTTTTCCTGCACGCTTTTGTTGGAAAACAGTATTTTATTGGTTTCCATGTCGATAATGCAGACAGGATTGGAAAAAGCATCCAGGATGTCGCGCAGTTGCCTGTGTTTTAACCGTAGCTGGCCGTAAAGGCGAAAATGCGTCAGCACCATGGCCAGGATGTTGCCCAGCAGGTGGCAGATGCTGGTTTCTTCCTGCATCCATTGCCGTTCGGAAGCGCGCCGGGCAAGGCAAAGACCGCCACAAAGCTGACCTTCGTGCAAAATGGGTATGCAGAATGCGGACTTGATCTGGCGGGCCTGAAAGTTTGTTTTTTGCGGCCCATCGGGCAGGTCTTCAACATCGGCGATGCAAATGCTTCTGTGTTCGCTGAAGGCTTGCAGTATGGGATTCATCTCATCAAGATCGGGCGGGAGCAGGTCGCAGGCCGTACTCTGCAGGGAGCTTGTCCAGATATAGGGCTCTGCCCACTGGCCGTTGACATGCTCTATGAGGAGCACCTGGCCGCAGTGCAGGGTTTCGCCAATGCTGGACAGGCTGGCCCGCAGGAAAGGTTCCTTGCGATCGTGCAGGAGCGCTGAACTGGAAATTTCCAGTGCCAGAATCAAAGGATTGGCAAAAGGGCCGTCAGAGGCCTTGAAAGGGACTGACATGCGGCGCGCTCCAAAAAGGTTAGCAAATTCTCGAGATAAGGAATCAGCATATCCACTTGGAGTAAGAAGTGTCAATAAAAGAGGCTCTATGGATCCCTTTTATTGAGGATCAAATCCAAAGTAAATTTAAGAGTTGGAACAGTTCCTGGCGCTTTTTTTGGTCATGGTCCCGCAGATCTTCGAGCAGGTGGGTTGCTTCATCTTTAAGGTGCTGCAAATCTTCATCGTTTTTTATCACCATGTCGCAGGCAGCCATCTTGCGTTCCTCAGGCCATTGCCATGCCTCGAGCGCGGCCATTTTTTCCTGATCCCATGCTCTGGTTTTTGCCGTACGCGCGCCACGCAAGGGCAGGGGACAGGAGACGCCCACGGTCAGGGGCGGCGGAGAAAACAGCTGTTGCCAGCCGCATTCGAAATACAGGGGAATTTCCGCAGCGGCCAGCGACGCTCCTGCCGCTTCCATACGCCGCCAGAAATCCTCCAGTGCCTGACGGGTCAGGGCATGAACGACCTGTTCCACATCGCGGCGCAATACCGTGTCTTGCTGCATGGCGGCAAGAAGCGCCTTTCTGTTTACAGAGCCGTCCGCCTCCAGCAGGCCGCCTCCGTGCAGGCGTCCTATCCACTGGCTGCCAGCGCCGCCAGGGGCGTAGAGGTCTGCCACAATTGCATCGGCGCTGACAACGGGCACGCCCATTTGCCCCAGAAGGGCCGTGAGGGCGGATTTGCCGCTGCCGGGGTTGCCGGTAATGACCAGCCGCCGCATGCGCAGGTTGGCTTTCAGGGCCGCATCGGGCATGTCTTGCGGCGGTGGGCAGGCAAAGCTCATGACTTCGTCACTGACAGGGTGAGTGAACGTCAGCCGCCATGCGTGCAACATCTGGCGCGGGGCCATAGCCTGTACAGCCTTGGGAGCGTAGAGTCTGTCGCCCAGCAAGGGGTACCCCAGATGGGCCATATGCACCCGTATCTGATGGGTGCGGCCGGTATGGATGCGTACGGCCAGCAGTGAAACGCTGCCGTCTTCCGAATGCCAGAGCCGCCGCCATTCCGTATGGGCGTTTCTGCCGCCCCTGTTTTCCGGAACAACCGCCATTTTTATCTTGGCCGTGGGGTGACGCCCCACAGGTTCAAGGCATTGCCCGCTCAAAGGGGGAAGCCCGGCCACAAGGGCCAGGTATTCCTTGTGAACCTGACGCTCGGCAAAAGCCTGACTGAGGCGGAGCCGATCGGTCTCGGTCAGGGCCACAACCAGCAGGCCGCTGGTATCCTTGTCCAGCCGGTGCACAATGCCAGGGCGTTGCCCTTCAATCTTACCAAGTTGAGGAAAACGTGCAAGCAGTCGTTGCACCAGCGTCTGTTCCGGACAGGAGGGGCAGGGGTGTACGGTGAGCCCCGCAGGTTTGTTGCAAACCACCAGGTGCTCGTCATGCCAGAGCACTTCCAGTTCTCCGTCTTCAGGCGCAAGCTGGCCCGATACTTCCGGCAGCTGGAACGCGACCACCTGCCCTGTTTTTACCTTGGCTGCCGGTTTGGTTTCGGCCTGGCCGTCCACAGTGCAGTGCCCGGACTGAATGGCTTTCTGCAAGGCCGCCCGCGACATGTCCGGTTGCGCGGCGCTCAGTATGCGGTCAAGCCTCTGGCCCGCCTGCGCGGCTGTGATTTCCAGTTGCAGGCGGTTCACTGGAGGGTGTCCGCCGGAGTGGAAAGCGTGCGCAGCCTGTCCACAAAGGTTGTACCCCTGTAGAGGTTTTTCAGTTCGTCGCCGGGCGTGATGGATGTGACCACCGCCCGGCCAACAACAAAGCGGGCGTTATTGTCATTGCCTTCCACGGTGCGGACGCCCCAGACGTTATGAAAGATGGCAGGGCGGCCATTGTATTTGCCCACGTAGAGCATGATGTGCCCGCGCATGCCCACAAGGCTCAGGAAGGGCACGCCGTAGCGCATGATGGTTTCTTCTTTTTCCCTGGCCGTCATGCCCTCGAGGGAATTGACGGATCCGACGCGGGCCTGACCAGCGGAGTTGCGCGGCAGCCAGAGGCCGAATGGCGTGAACAGGTCGCGGGTGAGGGCAGAGCAGTCCCTTTCGCCAAACATGCCCCCCCAGCCGTAGCGCTGGCCCATCATGACGTTGCCCACGGCGGCCACGTTGTCCGGCGTCAGGGGCAGGGGACGCGCCACAACGTCTGCGGAAGAAACGGTAACCGGCGCTGTACTGGCCATGCCATTGGCATCCTTGACCGGAGCCAGCAGGGTTACCGGAGGCGCGTCGGCCTTGCCGGCAACCACCGAGCCCTCGGCGGCGGCGCCGGCGAGCATGGGCAGGATGGCCCCGATGCTGACGCTCAGCTGTGCCGGGGCCGAAGCGCCATACTGGTTGGGCTGACCGGCAAGGGGCACGTTGTCGCGCACAATGGCCGCAAACGAGGCGTTGCGGTACAGGGCGGCGAAACTGCTGTCCACAAGGGCCAGGTCTTCGGCATCAACCCATCCGCCCGCAATGGGACATTCCACAAAATGCCATCTGCCGTCGCTGGAGGTGTGGGCAATAAGTACGGGCGTTCCCATGGGCAGCAAGGAATACTGAAAATAATCAAAAGGATTGGCGCGTGGATCCGGCGTGGGCTCAGAAAAGCGCGTCAGGTGCGTGGGCATTTCCCTGAGGTCCGTATTGCGCACCGTAATGGCGGCCTGCGCCCGCGAAGGAAAATTCTTGAGGTTGGCGTTGCGGGCCATGGCGTCCCATTCCACCTGCGTCCAGCGCTCGCTGCCCTGCTTGTAGCCTCTGGCCTTGCCAAAAACGGCGGCCACGTCGCGCTTGCGCATGGATGTTTTGCGCATCTCCCAGGGGCCAAAGAAAATGCGGTCAAAACGGGCTACCTGACGGCTCTGTTCATCCTGGGAAATGAGCCGTTTATTCTGCCCGGAATTTTTTGCGTACACGTCAAGATTCTGCGGGAACTGGCGCAGATCGGCGATGGTGCCCATCCATGAGGGGGCTGTGCCGTCACGGGGAGGGACGTTCTTGCCGCCACATGCGGCTGTCAGAAGCAGAAGAAATGCAAGACAAAGCAGACGAAGGCGGGAAAACATGGAGAGCCCTCCGGACGAAATTTGCCGGGAACATCCGGTCTTTTTTCACACTAACACTTCAACTATGTAATCAGCAACGCATTCTTTTTAGCTGCCCGCCGTATTGACATTACTTCATTACCTTCTTACAAGAGTCTCGCTGTCACCATCGTCTATCCGGTTAGGACGGCGGCCTCTCAAGCCGCTAAGACGGGTTCAAATCCCGTTGGTGACGCCAAATTACTAAGGCACTTACAGTTTTTGCTGTAAGTGCCTTTTATGTTTCAGCCTGTTTCCAACTTTATTACGCTTCACAAACGAAATTGCCTAAACATGCCGGGCGCATTTGCGTACCACGCCACTGATGGCATGCTTTTTTGAGGCATGGTCAAGGGTGCGCATGTCACGCTTTTGGCGGCTTGACGCAGGCATGGCTAATATGCGAATAATTAGTCGCATTATGTGGCACTGCCAGTAAGGGCATTTCATTCACAATATCAACACGGCACACCAACATGAATATTGACAGACACCCTCAGATCGCCTCGCGCAAAAAACCCCAGCAGACACGGTCAGCAGAACTGGTTACAGCCATTCTGCAAGCGGCGGCCCTGGTTCTGGCCGAGGAGGGCGTAACCCGGTTTACCACGGCGCGCGTTGCGGAAAAGGCTGGGGTCAGCGTTGGCTCCATATATCAGTACTTTCCCAATAAGGTGTCGATTCTTTTTCGCCTGCAGGTGGATGAGTGGATACAGACGACCAGGATGATGCAAAGCATATTGAAAGACGCCAGTGCACCGCCTCTGGAGCGCCTGCGCACGCTCGTGCACGCCTTTTTACAGTCTGAATGCGAGGAAGCGGAGATCCGCAGTGCGCTCAATGATGCGGCCCCCCTGTATCGCGACAGTCCTGAGGCGCGCATGGCACGTACAGAAGGCAGCGAGATGATTGATACCTTTATGGAGGGTGCACTGCCTGGAGCGCCCCTGGCGGCCCGAAAGCTTGCTGGGGATCTCATATTTGCAACGCTCAAATCCATAGGCAACAGCTTTTCACTGGCCAAGCGGACAAAAGCGGAAATCACCGCGTATGCGGATGCAACGGCAGATATGTTTTGCGCCTACCTGAAAAGCATTGAAGGGCATTCACCCCTGTAAGCGGGGCCGCACGGTACGGCTGCCCCGATTTCAGTACGCGGTCATTCCCTGACCTGCGTAATCAAACGGCACCAGCCATAATGACAGATCAAAACGGCAACCTGACTGCTGATGACGCCTGGATTCCGGTGTCGTGGTCATGCCGGTTGCCGATCCATGTGAAAACGCCCGGCCGCATCGGGCAAACCCCAAGAAGACGAACGCCCACTTCGGGTCTGCCCGGTACAACCAGGCGTTTTTGCCCACCCGCGCCGGGGAGCGGCAGCACTGCCGATACAATTGGCTGTGGGATACGGACTCGCAGCGGTTTTGGCGCTGTTGCGTTGGCGCAAGCCATCCGAAGGTTTGCCCCACAGGGTTCACGGTGCTTCAAACTGCACCGTTACTCGGCAGAATGCTCTTGCCAGCCGCCGCCCAGGGCTTTGAAAACATCAACCCGCGCCGTGCCGACCTGCTGGTCTGCCAGCGCCACTTGCAGGCGCGCGTTGACAAGGGTGTCCTGAGCCACGAGTACGTCGAGGTAACTTATGGACCCGGCCCGATAGCGCTGCTCGGCCATATGAAAGGCGTTTTCGGCATGCGCTTGCGCTTCGGCCAGGGCGTTGCGCTGGTTGACGGTCCCCGCATATCTGCTCAGGGATTGTTCCGATTCCTTGAGCGCAGTCAGCACCACGCCATCGAACCGCGCAAGCGACGCCGCGCTTTGCGCCTTGCTCTGGGCAATGCGGCTGCGTGCCTTGGTGATGTTGGGGAATGACCAGGTAATCAGGGGCCCCAATGAAAACGACCATGTATGATCGTCTTTCAAATAGTCGTTGCGCAGGTAGCTGAGCGAACCGCCGAGCGTGACGCGGGGATAGAGGTCGGCAACGGCAACCCCGATGCGAGCCGTGTCCGCAGCGAGCGTGCGCTCGGCCTGGCGTATGTCGGGACGCCTGCGCAGCATGGCAGTGCCGTCTCCCACAGGGATTGCGCCGCTCATCTTTGGGATTTTGCTGCAAATACGCGCGGCCTCAGGAGCCTGTGCGGGAGTGCGGCCCATCAGGGCGGCCAGCTCGAACACGGCTGCGTCCTTTTGGGCCTGAAGCCGGGGCATGGCCGCTTCTGCCCGGGCCAGTGCGCCGCTTGACCGCTCCACGTCAAAGCGCGATGCGGAGCCGAGGCGTTCCTGATGCGAGACGATGTCCAGAGACTGCCGCGCAAGTTCGGTGGAGGAACGCGCCACTTCAAGGGACGCTCCATTGGCGCAGGCGTCCATGTAAGCACGTGTCGTCTCGGCCACTACCAGCACCCTGGCCGCGTCATACGCGGCGTCGGTGGCCTCGGCATCGCCTCGGGCCGCTTCCATGTCGCGGCGCACACGCCCGAAGAGGTCCAGCTCATAGGCGACGTCCAGCCCCCCAACGTAGTTCCACTGTACAGGCGCTTGCCCCTCGCCGCTCCACGTCGTCTGGTCGCGGCTGCGCTTGACGCCCCCCGCCAGCGTGGTCGCGGGCAACATCTGCCCGCGTGCTTCGCCGCTGATGGCCCGCGCCCGATCGAGGTTTGCCAGGGCAATGCGAAGATCGGTATTGGCCGCCAGAGCCTCATGCACTATGGCATCGAGAGCCTGATCGTCATACAGCCGCCACCAGTCCTCAGGCGGCGCAGCGGCATCCACTTGCGGCGACTGGCTGACAAACGGCCCCATGGCCGTGTCTGGCAGCTTGGGGGCGTGATAGTCCGGGCCGCTGGCGCAGCCCGTAGTTGTTAAAAATAAAAGCAGAATCATGGGCCGTACTGTGTTGTTAAGACGCACGGAATACCTCCGTTGATGAAAATTCACGCTGGCGAGCGCTTTTTGCGGATTCACGGTGATCTTTGGCTATAAAGCTGTAGATGGTCGGCAAAACAAAGAGCGTAAACATGGTGCCGACCAGCATGCCCATCACAACCACAATACCGATGGAAAACCGGCTGGCAGAGCCAGCGCCGTCAGCGAACACCAGCGGCAGCAGGCCTGCGACCATGGCTGCCGTGGTCATCAGCACCGGGCGCATGCGGACTGCGGCCGCCTTTTCGATGGCTTCGATCCTGCTCAGGTTTTCCTGTTGCTGAATATGGTTGGCAAACGTGACCATCAGGATGCCGTGCTTGGAGATCAGGCCGATCAGCGTGACAAGTCCTATCTGCGTGTAGATGTTCAGGGTGGCGTAGCCAAGCCAAAGCGGCACCAGCGCGCCGCATACCGCCAGCGGTACAGTTACAAGAATTACCAGGGGGTCGCGCAGGCTTTCAAACTGCGCCGCCAGCACCAGAAAGATGACAACAAGCGCAAAGCCAAAGGAGAGCAGCAACTGATTGCCTTCCTGCACAAACTGGCGGCTGTCGCTGAGCCAATCGACGCCCGTGCCCGGCGGCAAGGGTTGGGATTGCAGAAAGGCCACGGCCTCGCCCATGCTGACGCCGGGGCGCGGCATCATCTCCAGGGTGGCCGAGTTCATCTGGCCAAACTGGGTCAGACCGTTGGCCTGCGGGCCTGTGTGCACCGTAATCACGGTGGACAATGGCACAAGAGAGCCGGAACGTGTCTTGACATAGAAACGCCCCAGGTCGTCCGGCGTCATGCGGTCATTGTCCTTGACCTGGGGAATGACGTCGTAAGAACGGTCGTGGAAATTGAAGCGGTTGACGTAGTTTTCGCCCACAAGCACCGCTAGGGTGTCGGCAATGGCCTGCATGGTCACGCCCATTTCACGCGCCTTGCTGCTGTCAATGGCGATGTGGGCCTGCGGGCTGTCGAAGGCCAGGTCATTTTGCACATAGAGGAACAGTCCACTTTTGTACGCGGCGCTCTTGATCTGCTCGGCCGTCTCAAACAGCGTGGGGAAATCATCGGGCGAGCGCAGCACCATCTGCACGGGCAGCCCGCCACTGGAACCGGGCAGCGGCGGCATCTGTACCGCCGTGGTGGTTTCGCCATCAATGCTCGCGCCCATGGCCTGAACCTGCCCCTGAATTTCGATGGATGAGCGGGAGCGCTCAGACCAGTTTTTAAGAATCGCCCCGGAGAGCATCTGGTTCTGGCCGCGCCCTGTTCCTCCGATGTGCATGAAACTGCTGTCGAATTCTGGCAGGGACTCAAATATCTTCTCGACCATTTTGGCGTATTTGGCGGTATAGCCCACGCCCGCATACTGCGGAGCCTTGGCGATAACGACAACTATGCCCTGGTCTTCGGCAGGCGCGAGTTCGTGGCGAATGCCCATAAACAGCGCAGCAATGGTCCCCAGCACGGCCACGCCCACCAGCAGCACCAGCTTACGCGCGGCCAGCGTGCGTGCCAGCAGGCGCTGGTAGCTTGCCGTCAGCCGCGTCATGTACTGCTCGATGAGTCTGGCCAGTCTGGTTTCGCCCTGTCTGGAGTTGAGCAGCATGGAGCTCATCACCGGCGACAGCGTCAATGCGACCACGCCGGAGACGATGACCGAGCCAGCCAGGGTAAAGGCAAACTCCTTGAACAATGCCCCGGTCAAGCCGCCCATCAGGCCGATGGGCGCATATACCGCCGCCAGCGTGATGGTCATGGCGATGACCGGGCCGACAATTTCGCGTGCGCCAAGCAGGGCCGCGCGTGCGGGCGATGCGCCTTCCTCGATATGGCGGTGGATGTTCTCCACAACCACGATGGCGTCGTCCACGACCAGCCCGATGGCCAGCACCATTGCCAGCAATGTCAGCAAATTGATCGAAAAGCCAAAGGCCAGCATCAGGCCTGCGGTGCCAACCAGCGAAAGCGGAATGGTGACCACAGGTATGATGACCGCGCGGAAGGTTCCGAGAAACAGGAAAATTACGGCAATAACAATCACAATGGACTCGGCCAGGGCGTGTTCCACCTCAGCGATGGACGCATTGATGAACTTGGCGACGTCGTAGTTCGGCATGACCGTCAACCCGGGCGGCGCCACTGCCCGTATGTCCGGCACAAGCTCCTGCGCCTTTTTGGCTATGTCCAGGGGGTTGCCGTCCGGCGTGGGAAAAATCGCCGTGAACACCGCCGGAACGCCAGAGGCGAACGAGGCGTTGTTATAGTTCTGCCCGCCGATTTCCACTGTGGCCACATCGGCCAGTCGCACGACCCCGCCAGTGGGACTGGACTTGATCACCATCTGGCGGAAGTCCTCCACGTTGCGCAGGTCGGTCGCGGCGCTGATGTTGGTGATGGTCATCGAGCTTTTGAGCTGGCCGGGCGCGGCCTGCACGTTGTTGGCGCGCAGGGCTGCCGCTATTTCGCCTGCCGACAGCTTGCGGGCAGCCAGCTTGAGCGGATCGATCCATATGCGCAGGGCCAGCGTCTGACCGCCGTTGATGTCAACGGAACCCACGCCGGGTATCCCTGCAAACAGCGGTTGGGCGACGCGGCTCACAAAGTCCGTAACCTGGGGAATTGTCAGGGTGTCGCTGAAAAAGGCCACGTACTGCACGGCAGTGCCGCCTTCGGTGGACTTACTGATGATAGGGTCGGTAACGCCAGCCGGGAGCTTATATTTGACCTGCTGCACCTTGGCCAATATCTCGGTCATGGCCCTGTCCGCATTGGCGTTGAGCACCAGACGCGCCTTGATTTCGCTGCGGCCCTGCGTTGTTGTTGAACTCAGGTATTCAATGCCGCTGGCCGTGGCGATGGACTGTGCGATGGGCGTGGTGACAAAGCCTTGCATGACCTCCTGGGTAGCGCCCGGCAAGGATGTGCTGATATTGATGGTGGCATTTTCAAGGTAGGGATACTGCCGCACCGGCAGGGAAAAGACCGAGGCCATACCCGCCAGCAAGATGAGCAGACTCACTACCAGGGCCAGAATTGGCCGCCGGATAAAAATATCGGTAAAATTCATGGCCGTTTCCTCATTGAGCCTTTGCTGCTGAAGTGGGGTCGGCCAGGGCGCCCACTGTTTTAGCCATTGCACTCGCGGACGAGTCCTGGTTGACTCTTACCCTCCCGCCTGGCTGCAAGCGGTTTTGACCAGCTACAATAACGATGTCGTCAACTTCCACGCCCTGCGCCACCAGCACCTCTTCACCAAGCCTGCGGCCCGTAATGACCGGAGTTGCCACCGCCTTGCCGACGCCCTGGGCGTCAATATCCTTCACAAGCAGGATGCTGTCTCCCGAGGCGGATGTCTGGATTGCCGTCAGCGGCAGCACAATGGCGTTGCTCTCTGTCGGCAGGGTGAGTCTGACTGTGGCGTACATGCCGGATTTCAAGACGCTTTCGGTGTTGGACAGTGTGGCCTGAACGGCAATATTGCGAGTTTCCTCGTCTATGTGCGGGTCAATGGCATTGACCCTGGCCTCAAATACCTGATCTGGCACGGCATCCACCGTAACCAGCACCTGAGTGCCCAGCGCCAGCTTGGGAAGCTCCTGTTGCGGCAAGGTAAAGTTGACGTACAGGGGGTCAAGCTGCGTCAATGTGGCTATGACATCGCCAGCATTGAGGTATTGGCCCACATTGACGCGGCGGATGCCAAGCTGCCCGGAAAACGGCGCACGGATATGTTTTTGCTGGATGCGCGCATCCAGCTGCCGGACGGCGGCCGTCGTCTGGGCGGCCTCTGCCTTGCGCTGCTCCAGCAGTTCGCGTGGCTCGGCCCCGCTTGGGGCAAGTTTTCGCGAGCGCTGCAACTGCAATTGCGCAAATTCCGCTTTTGCCGCTGCGGCGCTTCGCTCCGCCTGTTCGGGGGCGTCATACAACTGAACCAGTATGGAGCCTTCTTTTACGACCTGGCCCGCCATAAAATTGATGGCAACGACACGACCGGAGGTGTCGGGAGCCAGCAAAACCTCACGCACCGCCTGCAGGCTGCCGACCGCCTGCAACTCGGCCGCAATGGTGCGCGGCTCTGCGCGCACCACGGACACCAGTGCTGGCGGCCTGGTCGCAGGCGCGGCACTGACCTTATGAACAGCGCGCCATGCGCACAGCCCAGCCAGAATGACTGCCAGGGCGCTTACGCACACGATGGCTGTCCTGGCATTTTTAAAAAAACTATACATTGCAAAATCTCCTTTGGAGAGGGGTTCGGCCCAGCCGGACAAACAGCTCGATGGCATCGTCGAAGGGCATTCTCGGGTGGCCGTTTTCTATGGAGCGCAGGACAGCCGCCAGATTTTCCCCGGAAATTCCAGAATAAGCGCCTGCCCTTGCGGTATGCCGCGCGCACGCGCTGCGTGTCAGGTGGTGCGGCGGCATGCCGGGATTGCGCGAAACGAGCGGCCACACCCCGTTCGTGCGTTCGCAAAGCGCACACTGCTCAGTTTCACTGCACAGCAGTCCATACTCTTCGGGTGAACCAGCAATCACTGGGGCCGCTGCCCTGGTCGGCCTGTTCGAGCAGGCGGTTACACAGCGGCGCAATGGGAGCAGCGCTCAGTGTCGTGGTCATGTGGCGTCCAACTCCGGGTCGCGCTTTGGCGGCAAGCGAGCTCCGCTCACGTTTATTGGTGGACGCACAATACGACGAATTGTTCACATTAGAAATTCGCATCCAAATCCGCATTTGTAGCCGTGCGGGCATGGTTTTATAACTAGCTGATTGGCCTGTAAAAATTTTGTCAGCAATCAGCCAGATATGGGCATTGGGGATCTGTCCCCATGGCGCTATTCAGATTTTCGTCAGCAGAAGAAGCGTGGACGGCCATGACTGGTTTGCCCCGATGGGCAGTGCCCTTGAAGCTGATCCGCCGCTGAATGCCTGCGCGAGGCCCGTCGCCGTTTTGTCACACAAGGATCGTTGCGGCGGCACAAAAAAATATAGCGTCAACAGCATATTGCACTCATCCGGTTCCCCCATGCCGGAACCTTTCCGCAGACGTTCAGCCTCTCGCATCCCACTCCTTTCTTCCCATTGAAAAGCCGGCCCCCACCGGCTTTTCCTTTCTGCGCTCTTTTACCAGTAAAAGGAGTGCCGCCTGGCATGCGGGGCATCTCGGGCCAGAGCTCGATGCAGGCCGCAATCCTGGCGTCTTGAGCATTGCAGCGTGATGCCTGCCTGAGGGCAGGACACTGTCTGTGCCTGGGATCAGATGTCCATTCCATGCCTATGGCGCGGCGGTGGATACGAATGCAAGGATATGGGACAGCGGCTGAACTCTGCTGGTGAACAGACATCGTGGGTGGAAACAGGCAGAAATATAAAAACCTGGCGCGGCTTCGGAACAAGCGCAGCGCCAGGTTTTTATGGAAATTGAGTGGGTGATGCTGGCCCTGATGCACGCGGAGTATTGCAGCAGCCAGCGTGGGTGGAGTCGGGCGTCAGGCCTTGCCCGAACAAGTGCTCAGCATAAGTGTTTGCGCAAGTTGCTCGCGCAGCGGTTTTCGTCCTTGAGCCGCTGGATCAGGCTGTCGTGCCAAAAACAATAGGATCAGGCAGGGCTGCCCCAGCCGGAAACAATGATGAGCATGCCGGCAAGAGCCACTGCGCCGCCCAGCATGTCTGTTGTTGAAAGGGACACTTTGTCAACAAATTTGAGCCATGAAAGGGCCGTGGCGACATACACGCAGCCGTATGCCGCGTATACGCGCCCACTGGCCGCCGGATGCATGGTCAGCAGCCATGCGAACAGGGCAAGACTCAGCGCCGCCGGGACAAGCAGCCAGGGGGAACCACCCTTGCGCAGCCATACATAGGGCAGATAGCAGCCCACAATTTCAGCAATGGCCGTTACCACAAACAGAAAAAGTGTTTTCAGGATCATGTGTTTCTTTGCTGTGTTTTTGCGCGCTGCGCGGTTGGCGAGGCCCCTCGGCGGCAGCATGACAGAATGCGGGTCGGCGGTCGAGAGCCATAGCGGTGCCGCAGGCGCTACGCTGGCGTGCTGAAAAACCGGTTCCATGCGCAGTGCTCAAAACAATGAGGTATTCTCATAGGTATTTGTGCCGCTGGCGGGTGTAACGTGGCGCGTCTATTTTTTATGAGTGTGATGCTTGGAAACCCCTCCCCCACAAAGCCCTTTTCCCCACAAAGCCTTCCGAAATGCCATTGCCCCCGGGGCAGAAGCGCCAATCCCCCATGGCCCGAATCATGCGGGCCATGGGGGATTGATCCCTTGGCGGCGTCCCCAAAAGGTCGGGGCATTTCATCAGATTTTGGCAAAAAGCCTGGGTATCAGGCTTTGCGGATGCTAACCTTGTACTTGCGCAGGAAATCGGCGGGCAAATAGGTCATTTTGGCCTGGCGCAAGCCTTCTTCGTCCAGGTCCTGCGCACGGTTTATATAGGTGAATCCGGCTCCGGCACGGCGGGAGAACGTGCAGTTGATGGTCTGGTACACGCCCTTGAATCCGCTGAGACCTTTTTCATAGTGAACACCGAGGCTCTCGCCGTCGAGGTTTTCACCAACGCTGAAGGCCACCATCTTTCCATCCACATAAAGGGAGCCGCCCACAAGCCCGCTAAAGCAGTTCCAATGGCTCAGCACGCGGTTAATGGCCTCATTTTCGGCCATCAGCGACGGGGAGCCTTCGCATTCATGCCACTGGCACCAGTCGTCCTGCACGGCCAGCACGTCTTCCACCATGGCGTCGTCAAGGCTGCGGTAGTCTGGTTCGCCGTAGGTTTTGATATAGCTGTTATAGTGGTTGCGCTTTTTGTGAAAGCGGTTGCCCGGCAGTTCCGCCAGTTCTTCCTGCTTGTAGAGATACTCCCACTGTCCCCTGTCTTCTTCGGGGTCCACGAGGCCGGGCAGGTGTTCCTGCCATATGTGCAGAAGCTTTTCCGGCACGCGCACTATGGTATGGGCGGTTTCGTTGAAGGAGCAGGGCAGAAGGCTTTTCCAGTCCACGGCATTCCAGTCGCCCACAGGAGCCCAGCAGATCTGGTACGGGCGGGTCTGGCGAATCCAGCACAAATTATCGTCAAAGCACCATTCAAGACCGTAATAATCCTGCCAGCCCCAAAGGTTGGCCAGGGTATAGTCCAGCGAGCGCTGGGGGGTGCGCTGCCAGAGATCATAGTATGCCTGGCTGTCGTCCAGGCTTACGGGAAGAAAGTTTTTACTCACGATATTCTCCTTGAGGGAGGCAGTCTCGCTGCCGGGGAACCCTTTCGGGCGTCTTAGAGTAGATTACCTTTGAAATGCTTCACATTTCAAAGCTTTCATTCAGCCGAAAATCGCATTTTTGGCCGAATCCACGCCACGTTGTGGCGCGCTGTACGAGAGTGCAGCGTTAGAGCATGTACACTTTTTCAAGGTGTCAAAGCTCTAGGCCTGGTTGGGCTGGCGGCTGCGGATCATGACAAAGCGCATCCAGTCGCGACGAAGAACCACATAAAGCATGATGCTGGTTTGCAGGCACTGAGAGACAAGCATGGCCACAAAGACGCCAGAGGCCGTGCCCCACAGGATATGACCAAGCAGCCAGCCGAGGGGAAGGCGCACCAGCCAGAAGGTGCCGCCAAAAATCATCAGGTTGTACTTGGTTGCTCCAGCCCCGGTCATGACGCCGCCCATGACGGTGCTGGCGATGGAAAAGGGGGTGGAGAGCAGGTTATAGGTCAGGTAGTTGACAATCTGGGCCTGGGTGCCCGGCTCCTGCGACAGCAGCAGGGCGATATCCTGCCTGAAAGGCCAGAGCAGGGCGGCAATAAGGCTCATGCCAAGGGCTGAAACGGTCACCATGGTAAGGGCGACCTTTTTTGCTTCCTTGGGTTTGCCCGCGCCAAGACTGTTGCCCACAAGAACGGCCACGCTCATGTTGAAGGCCATACCGGGCAGAAATAACAGGGCTTCCACGCGCAGACCGGCGGTGAGCCCGGCCAGGGCATTGACGCTGTCAAAAGGCAGGGAGGCCACCAGCACGAAAAGGGTCAGGTACCCGGATTGCCAGACAATCTGCGCGGCCCCAGCGGGCAGCGCCACCTTGAACAGATAGGGCAGCCCTGCCTTGAGCCAGCGCAGCGTGGGCAGGGTGCGGCGTTGCAGATAGCCGGAATTCATGAGCAGGGCGCAGTTGCATATGGCTCCGAGGCACTGTGAACCCACAGTGGCCCATGCCAGGCCCATATAGCCCCAGTTGGGCAGGCCAAACCAGCCCAGACCAAAGCCAAGGCAGGCCAGCAGGTTGACGACGCAGACAATGGCCGCCACCCATAGGGGCGGGATGACCTGGCGCGTTGCGCGAAACATGACGCCCGTGGCCGCGTACACATACTGGGCGGGCAGCGCCAGCATGCCGACCTGCCAGAGCTCTTTTGTGAGGGGCTTGATGCTGTCCGGAACCATGAGCATGCCCAGAATGGCGTCGCCAAAATACCAGCCAAGCAGCGCCACCACAAAGCCCAGGACAAAACAGCCCAAAACGGTCGTGGCAACGTAGCGTTGCGCGCGCGCCACCTTAAGCGCGCCAAGAGACTGGCTGACGGCGGCGGTGGCGCCGCTAGAGATGGCCATGGCAACCACCATGAGCAGGATGCCGCACTGGTTGACCATGCCCAGGGCGGCCTGAACCTCGGCGCTGATCTGTCCCGCGACCCACACGGCCACAAGGCCCATGAAGAACACAAGGTACATCATGAGCATTTGGGGCCATGTGAGGCGCCATACGGCACGGGGAGAAGTGCTCAGATCCGGTGTGGGCCGACTCTGAGGAGCGGACAGACCGCGTTGTTCAATCACGGCAGAATCGCAGTTCCGTCACGGCAGTCCGTTACGAAGTTATATGTGGTCAGAGTACCTTACGAATGAAATGAATCAATCGTCTGCAAGGACTTGCGTGCAAATTCTTGCCCCTAGAACAGATTAACTATGAAATGCTTCACATTTCAAAGTTTTCATTCAGCCGAAAAATGTGATGTGCGGCTGAATCCACGCCACGTTGTGGCGCGCTGCACTTTCGTGCAGCCTTAGAGCATTTGCACTTTTTCAAAGTTGAAATGCTCTAAATAGTCGTAGGCGAGCTTTGCCCGCCGTAACACGACTATTTCAAGTGTAAAATGCTCTATTCGAGGCCCTCAAGGCAAAGGGCCAGGTCTTCAAGAGATTCGCGCCGCCTGATGAGCCTTGCCGTGCCGTCGCTCTTTATGAGCACTTCGGCCGGGCGCTGACGCTGGTTGTAATTGGAACTCATAGTAAAACCATATGCGCCCGCGTCAAGTATGCCAAGCACATCTCCCTCACATATTTCCGGAAGTTCGCGATCCTTGGCAAGGATGTCGCCGCTTTCGCAAATATTGCCCACAACGGTCTGCACCATGTTTTTGCGTGGAGTTCCGCCGGGTTCGCCGTAGATTTCAACGTCGTGGAAGGAATCGTACATGGCGGGGCGCACCAGAACGTTGAAGCCCAGGTCAGTGCCCACATAGCGCTTGTCGCCGTTGTTTTTTACGGCGTGCACGCTGCCAAGCAGCACGCTGCATTCGGCGGCCACATAGCGGCCCGGTTCAACAAGAAAGCGCCCGGCATAGCCGGTTTTTTCGGCCCAGTTGCTGATGAGGGCGTGCAGGCGGCTGCCAAGTTCCGCCATGTCCAGGCGGGCCTGCCCCTCGTACTTGTGGTAGGGGATGCCGAAACCGCCGCCGAAGTCGATGACTTCAAGCGTGTCCAGTGCGCCCTTGGGCAGTTGTTCGGCTAGATGCAGCAGCACTTCTGCGGCATTGAGGTAGCCTTCGGCCTCCATAAAGAGGGAGCCTATATGCTGGTTGACGCCCGCCAGGGTCATGTCGTGCTTTTTCAGCAGGGCAAAGACCTCGTCCATCTGGCCGGGGTTGACGCCGAACTTCGTCTCCTTGCCGGCGGTCACGACCTTGGCGTGGTGGCCTGCGCCGATGCCGGGATTAAAGCGCACCATAACCTTGCCGCCCTTGTTGATGGCGCCGAGGTCGTCCAGTTGGGAGAGCGAGTCCACGCTGACAAGCAGATTGTGCCCAAGGGCGTTTTGCAGCTCTCGGCGCGAATTGTTGTTGGAAATATACAGGATCTGTTCGGGTTTGAAGCCTGCAAGCTGATCCATGTACAGTTCGCCGGGGCTCATGGCATCCACCACCAGGCCTTCTTCACGCACCATGCGCAGCAGCGCGGGGTTGGCGTTGGCCTTGATGGAATAGTTGACGCCAAAGCCCGGATGGCTCGAAAGCCCCATGAGATCGCGGCACCGCTGGCGCAGCACGTCCTCATTATACACATAGAGCGGAGTGCCGAAGGTTTCTGCCAGTTCGCGCGGTGTGTGGCGGCCGTAAAAGTGTTGATTATCAGTATAACTGGAGCGAATGTCGGACATAGATACCTCTGGGATGCCTCAAAAATTTCTGTTGCTGCCCGCGCCCGGGCAGTAGATCACCTCTGGGGGGTAATTTACAATTATCCCGGTCATGGTGTGCACTGTCAAGCCTTGGCCCGGCGCAGGAGCGCCCGTGCGCACTGGCGCATTGACATAAAAAGCCTGTCGTGTTTTGGTTCTTTTTTTGATAACGGGCGCTTTTCATGCGCTTGTGCCGCAGGACAGCGCATATGGAACCTTGCGGCAGGGCACCCGCCAATCGCCCACAGACCACCATTTGGAGTAGTTATGCCTATCAAGAAAGGCGACACGGTGCGCGCGCACTATACGGGAACCCTGGAAGACGGCACAGTGTTTGACTCTTCGCGCGAACGCGACCCCCTGGAATTCGTCATGGGCAAAGGCATGCTCATTCCCGGCTTTGAGTCTGCCGTGGAAGGACGCGAAGCCGGTGAGACCGTCACCGTGACCATCGCCCCGGCCGAAGCCTATGGCGAAGCCGACCCGGAACTGGTGTTCACCGTGGCCCGCGGCCAGGTGCCGGATCACATCCCCCTCAATGTGGGCGTGCCCCTGCAACTGTCCAATGAACAGGGCCAGATGGATGTGACCATTACTGAAGTGACCGCCGATGAAGTGACCCTTGACGCCAACCATCCCTTGGCGGGCAAGGCTCTCACGTTTGAAATCGAGATCGTCGGCGTCAACTAGAGCAGGCATCAGGCCGGCGGGCGACAGTCTGCCGGCCTTTTTCAAGGCATTGCGCCATGTGGCTGTCCGGAATTATTGCGGCCCGGCCCATATCGGCGGAAGAGTTTCAGAACGATTTTTTTTGATGCGTCAGCCCCTTTTTCGACGCGAGGTTGTATATGAGCAGCAAAACCGCCAGACACAATGCCATTCAGGCCATCACCACCTACAAGCCTGAAGCGGCCCCTCTCAATTTCGCCGATACCAGGCCCACAGACATTTTTGGCTGCAATGTTTTCAATGACCGCGTCATGCGCGAGCGTTTGCCCAAGAGCGTGTACCGCTCCCTGCGCAAGACCATTGAGTTCGGCCAGCGCATGGACCCTTCCATCGCCGACACCGTGGCCGCGGTCATGAAGGATTGGGCCATTGAAAAAGGGGCCACCCACTTTACCCATATTTTCTACCCGCTCACCGGGCAGACCGCCGAAAAGCACGACAGCTTTCTCATGCCCGACGGTTCTGGCGGCGTGATTGCCGAATTTTCCGGCTCCATGCTCATTCGAGGCGAACCCGACGCCTCTTCCTTTCCGTCCGGCGGCCTGCGCTCGACGTTCGAAGCGCGCGGCTACACGGCGTGGGATGTGACCAGCCCGGCCTATATTATGGAAAACCCCAACGGCACCTTTTTGTGCATCCCCACCATGTTCCTTTCGTGGACGGGCGTGGCTCTGGACAAAAAAACGCCGCTGCTGCGCTCCAGTCAGGCGCTCAACCGCGAAGCCAAGCGCGTGCTGCGTCTTTTCGGGCAGGAAACGGAACTGCCGGTGGTGGCGTATGCCGGGCTTGAGCAGGAATATTTCGCCATTGACCACAACTTCAATTTTGCCCGGCCCGACATACAGATAGCCGGTCGCACCCTTTTTGGCGCGCGTCCGGCCAAGGGGCAGGAATTCAGCGACCAGTACTTCGGCGTCATTCCCCAGCGGGTGCTTTCCTATATGATGGAAGTGGAGCGCGAGCTTTACAAGTTGGGCGTGCCCGTGCGCTGCCGCCACAATGAAGTGGCCCCCAGCCAGTACGAAATCGCGCCCCTGTACGAGGTCAGCAATCTGGCCGTGGACCACAACCACATCATCATGTCCACCCTGCGCAACGTGGCCAAGCGCTACGGGCTCAAGTGCCTGCTGCACGAAAAGCCCTTTGCCGGGGTCAACGGTTCGGGCAAGCATGTCAACTATTCCATCGGCAACGCGGATCTCGGCTCGCTCTTTGATCCCGGTGAAACGCCGCACGCCAACGCCAAGTTTCTGGTGTTCTGCGCGGCCATGATCCGTGGCGTGCACAAGTTCGGCGGCCTGCTGCGCGCCACCGTGGCCAGCGCCAGCAATGACCACCGCCTGGGTGCCAATGAAGCCCCCCCGGCCATCATGTCCATCTTCCTCGGCGACATGCTCACCGAAGTGTTTGAGGCTTTTCGCGCCGGACGCATCGACGATGCCGCCAACGGCAAAAAGCGCGGGGCGCTCAACATCGGCGTGGACACTTTGCCTCCGCTGCCCGCCGACCCCGGCGACCGCAACCGCACAAGCCCCGTGGCCTTTACCGGCAACCGTTTTGAGTTCCGCGCCCTTGGATCCAGCCAGTCTGCGGCGGGTTCCATCACGGCGCTCAACGTCATCATGACGGATTCGCTGGGCTTTGCCGCCGACTGGCTTGAAAAGGAAATGGGTGAGGGCAGAAGCTTCACCGAAGCTCTGGAATCCTTCATCAGCCATGTCATTGAGGAGCACAGCGCCGTCATTTTCAACGGCGACGGGTACTCCGAAATCTGGCACAAAGAGGCTGTACGGCGTGGCCTGCCCAACCTGCGCACCACCCCTGAAGCGCTGCCCGTGTTTGTCAGCCCCGAAGTGGTGGAAGTTTATGAAAAGGCGGGCGTGCTCAACAGGTCGGAACTGCGGGCACGGCAGGACATCTATGTGGAGCAGTACTGCAAGACCGTGCGCACAGAGGCCAACCTGATTATCCGCATGGCCCGCACAATCATATTCCCTGCCGCCATGCGCTATCAGGGCGAGCTTGCGAGCACCGCCGCCAGTATGCGCTCTCTGGGGCTGGAAGCCAAAACCATCACCCTTGAAGAGGTGACTGATCAGCTTCGCCAGATGCAGGCCGCCATCGCAGCGCTTGAGAACGTGCTGGCCGAGGCTGACGCCCTGGGCGTGGGTTTTGAGGCCGCCCGCCACTATTGCAGCGAAGTGCTGCCGCACATGGCCAGGGTGCGGAAGCACGCGGACATGCTGGAAACCCGCGTGGCGGACGATCTGTGGGCCCTGCCCAATTATCAGGAAATCCTGTTCGGCAAGTAGGCGTTTTGACGGGCGGTATTGAACCCGCCTGCGGTTTCCGCATAAAGGCGGCATGTTTCTGTTGACAGCAGGCGGGGACATGTGTAGGTTCACAAAAAAGTAAAGGACTCAGGTATTCGCATGAACTCTTTCCCCAACACCATTTCTTGCAGCTATCAGGGCTGGTGGTGGCGCAATCAACTGCGTGGGGGAGACGTGCGGGCTAACTAGTTCCGATACGTTGGCATAGCTGTATTCAGGCGCCGTCTCCCCACAGGAGACGGCGCTTTTTTTGTATGTTTAAAACCCAAAGGATGCGGCAGATGAAAGAGAACGGTGACAAGTTGCACTCGATTACGCTGCGCCAGTCTGCCCGCTGGTTGCCAGCGGATATGGATACGCCCATCAGCCTGTTTATGGGCATGGTGGGCGCGGGCAATGGCATTTTGCTGGAAAGCGCCGAAGTTGACGGCCGTTGGGGCCGCTACAGTATCCTTGCCTGCGACCCGGCCCTCTTTATCTTCTGCCGCGAGGGCAAGCTGGTTGTGGACGTGAAGGATCAGAGGCTGGCCTCCCTCGCCGCCTTTGAAGGACGCCCCTTTGTGGAGGGGCTGCGGGAACTTATGGGCAGCCTTGAAATTGCGCCGCCGGAAAACATAGCCGGTCTGCCGCCCATAACCCGCGCCCTGTACGGCTACCTTGGCTTCGGCATGGCGGGGCTGTTCAATCCCACCCTGGCCAGCATCATGCCCGAAAACGAGGCCGACTGCATACTCATGCTGCCTGCAACGGTGCTGGTCTTTGACCATCTGTACAACCGTCTCTGCCAGGTGAGCCTTGGCGAGCACCGCGCCCTGCAAAGCGCCCGACAGTCTCTGGAGCCGCGCGCCGCCAGGGGTTCCGGGCCGGACATCGACCCGGACAAGGTGTGCGCCGAACCCGGCGAAGAGGGCTATAAGGACTTCGTGCGCAGGATCAAGGAGATGCTGCGCCAGGGGGAAGCCATCCAGGTGGTGCCCTCGGTGCGGTTCTCCACGCCCTTCATGGGCAATCCCTTTGAGCTTTACAGGCGCATGCGCCGTTTCAACGCTTCGCCCTACATGTTCTACATGTCTTTTCCCGAACTGACGCTTTTCGGCTCTTCGCCCGAGGTTATGGTGCGCTGCACTGCGGGTTGCCTGCAGCTTTCGCCCATAGCCGGCACACGCAAGCGCGGAGCCGACGATTTGGAAGACGCCCGCCTGGCGGCCGAGCTTCGCGACGACCCCAAGGAGCGCGCGGAGCATGTCATGCTGGTGGATCTGGGCCGCAACGACCTTGGCCGCGTGGCCCGGCCCGGCACGGTGAATCTGGAGCGCTACATGGAAGTGGAGCGGTACTCCCACGTCATGCACCTCACGAGCCGGGTTTCGGCTCGTCTGGATGCGGGGCTGGACGCCCTGGACGTGCTGGCGGCCACCTTTCCGGCGGGCACGGTTTCCGGCGCGCCCAAGATCCGCGCCATGCAGATCATCCGCGAGCTTGAAGGACGCAGCCGTGGCCCCTACGCGGGCTGCATCGGCTGGCTGGGACTCGACAAGGACAGCGTGAATCTGGACATGGGCATCACCATCCGCAGTATGTGGCTGCGCGACAACAGGCTTTTCTGGCAGGCGGGCGGGGGCATCGTCCACGACTCGGACCCGGATATGGAATGGAAAGAAGTGTGCAATAAATCAGCCATTATGCGCCTGGCCCTGCGTGCGGAGGACGAAGAAAATGTTCTTGCTCATAGATAACTACGATTCCTTCACCTACAATCTTGTGCAGGCGTTCTACGCCCTTGGGCACAAGCCTGTGGTGCTGCACAATGACGACCCGGCTGTGCTGGAAATGGCCGCCAACCCGGAACTTGCCATGGTCTGCATCTCTCCGGGGCCGGGGCATCCTGCCAATGCGGGTTTTTGCCCCGAATTCCTCAAACGCCTGAGCCCCAAGATTCCCGTGCTGGGCGTGTGCCTGGGGCATCAGCTGCTCGGCCTGCACGCCGGGGCGCGGGTAGAGGTCGGCCCCTGCATCATGCACGGCAAACAGTCGGAAATCGTGCACGACGGTATGGGCCTGTTCTCGGGCCTGCCCAACCCCATGCGGGTGGGGCGTTACCATTCGCTGGTGGTGCGGGCCGATGAGGACGCTGAAAATCCCCGCTTCACGGTGACGGCTCGCGGCCCGGAAGGCGAAGTCATGGCCCTGCGCTACAATGACCGCCCCTGGGTGGGGGTTCAGTTCCATCCCGAATCGGTGCTCACGCCCGACGGCCTGCGGCTGCTGGGCAACTTCCCCCAGTCCGTCATGGGCGCGGGGAGCGACGCCAGCGACTTTGCGACCATTCTGGACACGCTGGCCCGTGGAGAAGACCTCAGTGCGGAGATGGCGGCAGCCGGTTTTGCCGCGCTTATGGACGGAAAAATGAGTCCGGCCCAGGCGGGCAGCTTTCTCATCGGGCTTCGCATGAAGGGCGAAAGCGCCCTTGAGCTGGCCCACGCCACCCGCGCCGCCCTGGCCAGGGCCGTGCGCGTGGACGGCATCTCCGGCACGACCATTGACGTGGTGGGCACCGGCGGCGACGGGCGCAACTCTTTCAACTGCTCCACGGCCACGTCCCTCGTCCTGGCAGGGATGGGGTACAGGGTTGTGAAGCACGGCGGGCGCGCCGTTTCTTCCAAATGCGGCAGCGCCGACGCTCTGGAGGCTTTGGGCATCGCTCTGGACAACAATCCGGCCTCTGTGGCCGAAATGGTCAAACGGCGCAACTTCGCCTTTTTATTCGCGCCGTATTTTCATCCGTCCTTCGCCAACATCGGCCCTGTGCGCAAGGAACTCGGCGTGCGTACGCTTTTCAACATCCTCGGCCCCATGATCAACCCGGCCCGCCCCAGCCACCTGCTCATGGGGGTGGCCCGCCCGGAACTGGTGAACCTTGTGGCCGAAACCCTCCTTCAGTCGCCGCTTTACCGGGCCGCCGTGGTCTGCGGCGCTGGCAACTATGATGAAATAACGCCCATTGGCCCTGCCCAGATGGCCGTGCTGCACGCGGGCGCCATGACGCAGATGACCCTTGACCCTGCGGACTTCGGCATCGAACCCTGCTCGGTGGAAGACCTTTCGGTCAACGGCAAGGACGAGGCCGTTGCTGTGCTCAAGGACATTCTGGACGGCAATGGGCCACGCGCCATGATGGACATGGTCACGCTCAATGTGGGCCTGGCCATCTACCTTCTGGAAGAAAATATGGACATGGCCCTGTGCATGGCCCGTGCCCGCGAAGCCGTGAGCGGCGGTTTCGGCAGGAAGGTGCTGCATGCTGCTTGAGCGCTTTCGCACGGCCAAACAGGCGGAGGTGGACGCCCTGCGCCTGCTGGCGGACCATGGCGGCATGCCCGCGCCTCTTGAGGGGCCGCGGCCGGATTTTCTGGCGGCTCTGCGCGGCGCGTCCGGCTCCCCTGTTGTCATTGAGGGCCGTCCCCTAACGGTTGTGGCGGAATACAAAAGAGCCTCGCCCTCGCGCGGCATTATCTGCGAAAGCCTTGAGGTGGAAGAGGTGGCGCGCCAGTATGCTGCGGCAGGGGCCGCCTGCCTCTCCATCCTGACGGAAGCCGCGCATTTTCGCGGTTGTCTGGAGTATCTGGAGCGGGCGGCGGAGGCTGGTCTGTACGCGGGTGCGCGGCCGCCCCTGCTGCGCAAGGATTTCATCTTTGATCCCTTGCAGGTGGCAGCCACGGCGGCTACCCCGGCATCGGCCCTTCTGCTTATTGTGCGGCTTACGCCGGACGTAAACACGTTGCGAGCCCTGCGTGAACAGGCTGAAAGCCACGGCATGCAGGCAGTGGTCGAGGTTTTTGACCGTGATGACCTGCGGATCGCGCGTGAGAGCGGGGCGCGCATCATACAGGTCAACGCCCGCGATCTGGAAACACTGAAGACAGACAGGGGTGCAGCTCTTAATCTGGCCCACGCCTGCCCCCCGCAGAAAGGCGAAACCTGGATAGCCGCCAGCGGCATCGGCAGGGGCGAACATCTGCTGGCAGCCGCGCAGGCTGGCTTCCACGCCGCTCTTGTGGGCAGTTCCCTTATGGAGGGAGCGCAGCCGGGTCGCGCGTTGTCGAATCTGCTGGAAGAAGCGGTGAACGGCGCGCGCGCCCTTGGCGAAAGCCGGGAAAAGCCGGGGGAGGGCGGCGGTCATGCTCATTAAGGTCTGCGGTCTCACCCGCCAGCAGGATCTGGATATGGCGTCCTCACTGGGAGCGGGCATGTGCGGCTTCATCTTTCACGCCCCAAGCCCACGGAACGTGACCCCCGCCCATGTGGCATCCCTTGAAAGCGGAACAATGCTGCGCGTGGGCGTTTTTGTGAACCAGAACGCGGACGAGATCTGCCGCATAATGGCTGAGGCGCGGCTGGACATGGCCCAGTTGCACGGCAGGCAGGATGTGGACTGCGCCAGAACCGTGGGAGTGCAAAGGGTCATACGGGTCATCTGGCCCGGCCGTTACTGCCACAGGGCGCTGCTCTACAATGAGCTGCAAAAACATGCCGGGGCCTGCGCCTGCTATCTGCTTGACGCCGGTCTCACTGGGGGTGGCAGCGGAACCCGCCTGGACTGGCAGGATCTGAGCCATCTGCCTGCCCCGCATCCCTGGCTGTTGGCAGGGGGCTTAAGTGCGGATACTGTGGGACAGGCCCTACGTCTCTGCTCACCTGACGGCATTGATTTGAATTCTGGCGTTGAAGATGCGCCTGGCCTGAAAAATGCGCAAAAGCTGGCAGCCGCTCTTGGGGTTGCCTCCAAACAGAAAGGCAATGGGTATTTGTCATGAAAAACAGATATTTTGGCGAGTTCGGCGGCTGCTTTGTGCCTGAGCTGCTCATGCCGCCGCTTATGGAAGTGGAAGCGGCCATGCACAGCATCTATCCCACCGAGGCCTTTCAGGCCGAGTTGCAGGATCTGCTGCACAATTATGCCGGACGTGAAACCCCTCTGACCCATTGCCCCACGCTGTCGCGTGAACTGGGCTTTGACCTCTGGCTCAAGCGGGAAGATCTGCTGCACACGGGTGCGCACAAGGTGAACAATACGCTGGGTCAGGCGCTGCTTGCCAAACATATGGGCAAGACGGCCCTTGTGGCCGAAACCGGCGCGGGGCAGCACGGCGTGGCCACGGCCGCCGCCGCCGCCCGTCTGGGACTGGAATGCACGGTCTACATGGGCGCTGAAGACGTGGAGCGTCAGTCCCCCAACGTCATGCGCATGAAGCTTCTGGGCGCTACCGTCAACCCTGTTGAGAGCGGAACCCGCACCCTCAAGGACGCCATTAACGAAGCCCTGCGCGCATGGATCAGCAGCCAGGAAACCACCCATTACTGTTTCGGCACGGCAGCCGGGCCGCATCCCTTCCCCTTGCTGGTGCGTGAACTGCAAAGCGTCATTGGCCGCGAAACCCGCGCCCAGATGCTTGAAAAAACCGGCAAGCTGCCAGACGCCGTTGTGGCCTGCGTCGGCGGCGGCTCCAACGCCATAGGCATGTTCCATCCCTTCCTTGAGGATGCGAGCGTGCGCATTATCGGCGTGGAGGCGGCAGGCACCGGCGAGCCGGGCTGCTTCAACTCCGCCCCCCTCAACCTGGGCGCGCCTGGCGTGCTGCATGGCGCGTACAGCATGCTTTTGCAAAACAATGACGGTCAGGTGGAACCTTCGCATTCCATTTCCGCCGGTCTGGACTATCCCGGCGTGGGCCCCGAGCATTCCTGGCTGCACAAGACCGGCCGTGCACAGTACGGCATGGTCAAGGACGGCAACGCCCTGACCGCGTTCCAGCGCCTGTGCCGCGCCGAGGGCATCCTGCCCGCTCTGGAGTCTTCCCATGCGCTGGCATGGGTGTTTGACCATCCGCAGGAATTCAAACCGGGGCAGCAGGTGGTGGTCAATCTTTCAGGCCGGGGAGACAAAGACCTTGGCATCATCAACAAGGCCCTGGGTTTTGCCCAGGGGCAGGGCGAGGTGTAGTCATGAACCTGCTTGAAGAAAAAATTCGTAAGGCCACTGCCGCAGGGCGTCCGGCTCTGATCCCTTTTCTTACCGCCGGTTTCCCCAATCAGACGGACTTTTGGCCCACGCTGATGGAACTGGACGAAAACGGCGCGGACATCATTGAAATTGGCGTGCCTTTTTCCGACCCGGTGGCTGACGGCCCCGTGGTTGAAGAAGCCTCACGCCGCGCCCTGAGCGACGGCGTAAACCTGCGCGGCATCCTGATGGATCTCATACAGCGCAAGGGCCTCATTCAAGCTGGCGTGGTGCTGATGGGCTATCTTAATCCCTTCTTGCAGTACGGCTATGAAAAGCTGGCGCATGACGCGGCCAGGGGAGGCGTTCACGGATTCATCGTGCCGGATCTGCCCCACGAGGAGGCAGAGCCGCTGCGCAACGCCCTGAAAAAAGAGGGCATAGCGCTTATCCCCCTGGTTGGCCCCAACACCAGCGCCGAACGCATGGCCCTGTATGCGGCCGAAGGCGAGGGCTATGTCTATGTGGTCTCGGTTATGGGCATTACCGGCGAGCGCGGCAATGTGGCCCCAAAGGTTGCGGAAACCATGCGCCGGGCGCGCTCTGTCTTCAAACTGCCTCTTGCCCTGGGCTTCGGCCTGCGTGAACCGGCGCAGCTGGAAGATTTGCCAGACGACGCCCGGCCCGATGCCGTGGTTTTTGGCAGCGCCTTGCTCAAACACCTTGACGAAGGCAAGAGCGCCGAAGAGTTCATGGCCCGCTGGAAGTAACACGCGGCTTATGGGTAGAGCGATTACGCTGTGAAAGGCTTTGTGAAGGTGGGAAAAAGGCTTTATGGGGGAGGGACCCTTTTGTACAAGGCTCTCCTCCCCCATGCCCCACCCCCTAAAACTTTTATTGTAGTTGAGTGTATTACGACGAGGTTTCTGATCTGGAGCAGTTGACGACTGGAATAAGTTAGCTGCGCCACGACATGCGAATGGGCAGGCAAAAACCTGCCCATTCGTATGTCACGTATAGAATGCTCTAAAGCGGTTTTTTGGCGCTTGTATTTTTGGAAAGGCCACATGCCGATCCGCGTTTTCTTTACCATAAAAGCCCTCTTCACGTTGAAGGGGGTTTTTATGGTTAAAATAGTATATAATATAGGTATGTTATTAGTTAAATAAAATTTGTTTTTAAAATGTTGGAGAAAAAGGAGAAATGAGCTTGACATTGAAATTGAATTTCAATTACAAATAGGTCAACGCGATTCACCCCCTAACGGCGCTTACCGCTTTGGCGGGCCCGACATAGCAAGGAGCAGGACATGTGCGTAACACTTATAGGCGGCATGGACAGGTTGCAAAAGGACTACATAGCCGCAGCCAAGGAAAATGGGCATTCCCTCAAGTGCATCAGCCGCAATGAGCGGAACTTCGTTGACAAGATCGGCAACCCTGACGCCCTGATCGTTTTTACCAACAAGGTTTCTCACGAAGCCAAGCGCAAGGCCGTGCAGGTTGCGCGTTCACGCAACATACCCCTGCAAATGGTGCACTCTTGCGGTGTCTCCTCCCTGCGCGAATGTCTGCGTGACGCCTAGGCAGAGGTGATTTCAGAGTCTGACTGTATCACCCACGAGAGGAGAGTCCTCATGGCTCCAGTGAATCGCCCGACTGTAGAAGCAAGCTTCGCAGTCGGGCGAATGTTTTATGAATGGTAAAAATATTCTTATGTTTTGGCCAGATAGGTGACGAACGAGCAAAAAAAATTTCTGGCCGCTTGACTTTTTCGCGGCAACCATTTAAACCCGCTAGGACTTTGGAATTCATTTTCATTTTTTTCCGGGGGAACCCAGACGTCATTCAATGGCGGTGGCGGGCGTGCGCAGGACAGAAATGGTGCCCGCCCAGGGACTGTCACAATCAGAAGCTCCAGGACGGCTAGTATGAGCAATTTTTCCGGCATGATCATGCTTAGTGATCTGCATGGTTTTTTTTGCGTCTTTAGCGGAGCGGGAGGGCACTTGCATGAGTGAGACGAAAGATTTGGATAATGGCGTGGGAGAGCACGGTCAGCATACGCATGGGCACCACGGTCACGAGCAGCATGGGCACCATGGCCATGCCTTGCGCATTGCCCTGGCTGGCAACCCCAACTGCGGCAAGACCACTGTGTTCAACGGCTATACCGGCGCTCGCCAGCATGTGGGCAACTATCCCGGCGTTACCGTTGATAAAAAAGAAGGGCACATTAATGTCAATGGCACGCGCGTCATCGTGGTGGACTTGCCCGGCACCTACTCCCTGACTGCCTATTCGCAGGAAGAGCTCGTGGCCCGGCAGGAACTTGCCAGTGACAACGTGCAGGCGGTCATCAACGTGGTCGATGCCTCGGCCCTTGAGCGTAACCTGCTTCTCACCGTGCAGATGCTTGAAATGGGCACTCCTGTGGTGCTGTCCTGCAACATGATGGACGAAGCGCGCAATTCGGGCGTGCATATCGCCATGGATCGCCTGAGCGCGCTTCTTGGCATCCCCGTGCTGCCCATGGTGGCCCGCACCGGTGAAGGCCTCAAGGAAGCCATGGAAGCCGCCGTTGAATTGAGCGGCAAGGGCAAGCGCGAGCCCATGCGCATTTCTTACGGCGCTGAGCTTGACGAAGCTCTGCTTGAGATGGAAAAGCGCATTGTGGCCACCAACCTGCTCACGGACCGCTACCTGCCAAGCTGGGTAGCCCTCAAGCTGCTGGAAGGCGATGACGTCATTTTGAACGAGGTACGCAAGGCCGACCCCAAAACCGCTGCCGAACTTGAAGGCATGCGCAAAAAAATCGCCGACCATACGCGCGTTACCCTCAACGCCAGTCTTGAGTCCCTCATCACAGACCACCGCTATGGCTATATCCGCAGCATCCTGCGGGACGGCGTTTTTCAGCAGGATCCCGGCAAGGATCGCCTGGCCCTTTCCGACAAGCTGGACAAGGTGCTCACCAACGCGCTGTTTGGCCCGCTGCTCATGATTGGCGTGCTGTACCTCATGTTCTACGTCACCTTTAAGGTGGGCGACTACCCCAAGGGCTGGGTTGAAGACGGCTTTGCCTGGCTTGGTGGATTTTTGGGCGACGTGATGGCTGACGGTCTTGCCAAATCCTTGGTCGTGGACGGCGTTATTGCCGGTGTGGGCGGCGTAATCAGCTTTGTGCCGCTGATCCTCATCATGTTTGTCCTCATTTCCTTTATGGAAGACAGCGGCTACATGGCCCGCGTGGCCTACATGATGGACCGCATTTTCCGCTTCTTCGGCCTGCACGGCGCTTCGGTCATGCCCTACATCATTTCCGGCGGCATTGCTGGTGGTTGCGCCATCCCCGGAGCCATGGCCACCCGTACACTGCGCAGTCCCAAGGAAAAACTGGCGACCCTGCTGACCCTGCCCTACATGGCCTGCGGCGCCAAACTGCCGGTCTTTCTGATGCTGGCTGGCGCCTTCTTCGCTGATGATGCGCCCACAGTCATGTTCCTCATCATGCTTGTGGGCTGGGTCATGGCCCTGCTGGTGGCGCGCCTGCTGCGTTCTTCCATCGTCAAGGGCGAAGCGACGCCCTTTGTTATGGAACTGCCGCCGTACCGCATGCCCACACTGTTCAGCCTGTTGCTGCACTGCTGGGAACGCGCCTGGATGTACCTCAAAAAGGCCGGTACCATACTGGTGGCCATTTCCATCATCATCTGGGCGGGCATGACCTTCCCCAAAATGCCCGAAGATATGGCCGCGCCCTTTGAGCAGAAGATCGAGCAGCTTGAAGCCCAGATCGCCGCCTTCCCCGAAGGCGCTGAAGAGCGTACCGCCCTTGAGGAAGAGCTGACCGGCGTGCGCGACGAACAAGGTGAAGAAGAGCTGGCTTACTCCATTGCCGGACGCCTGGGCAAGGCTATCGAGCCTGCCACCATGCCCGTGGGCTTTGACTGGCGTACCGACATTGCCCTGCTGGCAGGCGTTGCCGCCAAGGAAGCCATTGTGTCCACCCTTGGCACGGCCTACGCCATTGGCGCGCAGGATCCCGAAGACGCCGCTCCCCTGGCCGAACGCCTGAAGAGCGACAGCAACTGGTCAAAGGCCACGGCGCTTTCCCTCATGCTGTTCGTGCTTATGTATTCTCCCTGCTTTGTGGCGCTCGTGGTCATCAAGCAGGAAGCGGGCAGCTGGGGTTGGCTGATTTTCAGCATGGTCTTCAATACGGCTGTAGCCTATGTGGTCGCCCTGGTGGCCTACCAGGTGGGCCGTTCCGTCTGGGGGGGATAATAGGGGATAATATGTTGCCTGCCTGCCGCGCCAGGGCCGTTTGAGCCTTTTGCACGGCATGGGCCCCGGGGCGTAACCCGCTCCGCCCGAAGGCAAATGCCCTCGTAACAGAGTGTCAGTCTTTCCATATATGCCCGTGCCGCGCCTTGACAAAAGGCTTGCGGCACGGGCATTGTTTTTGGGTTATCGGTACCTGTATAACAGGCTTTCGGTTTTGGAATTTTGGGCAGAGTACCCTTGGGGTAGACATCCTCAAGGGCTGAAGCGGTTTTATCTTTAAAAAATTCTATTTTCGTTAGAATCAAAGCCATGTTACGGTGTGCTGCACTTTCGTGCAGTAGTAGAGCATGTGACCTTTTTCAAAGGTAAAATGCCCAAACGACCAGGCTGCGTTTGCGGCTTTGGCGGCTTGTCTGTCCATGCGGCGATGGGCATAACGTGCACGTATTCAAGACGCGCACCGGGGGTTGTATGCTGATCCGGATTTTTTGTCTCTGTCTGACCATCTGCCTTGCCTTGGCAAGCCTTCCGGCCCTTGCCTGGGACGCCAGGGTTGTCCGTGTGGAGGATGGCAACACCATTTCCGTCAGCAAGACCGGCAAAAGCGATGACGCCGAGGTGGTGCTGCGGTTTTATGGCATAGAGGCCCCGACCCTGAACCAGCCCTTCGGGGCGGAAGCTCGTCAACGCCTTGCCGAGATCATGCCGCGAGGCACAAGGGTAACGGTGGAACCCGTGGGCGAGAGCGAGTCGGGCACCATAAGCGCGCTTATTCAGGTTGGGGGCGCATCTGTTAACTATCAGCTGGTGATGGAAGGGCTGGCCTGGATTGACAGACAAAATTGCAGGGCTATCTTTTGCCGCCGCTGGATGATACAGGAACACCAGGCTGTTGTAGAGAAGCGGGGCGTGTGGGGCCTGAAAATAGGCACTCCGCCCTGGCAGTGGGGCAGATAAAACAACCGGAGCAGATATGAATGTCACGGGTTCGCAGGAATTGCGGGAATTTCTTGATGGCTGGAAAATCGACCCCCAGAATGCCAAGGCGGCTTTTACAGCCTATATGGACTTTCTGGCCGCGCACAGCGGCATGAGTTTTACCTTCAAGGCCAGACCCGGCGTGAGCTACTCGTTGCGCGCCCGGCACGCCGCCCAGACCAAACGTGAACTCTTTGTGCTGCTTGACGTGGTGGACGATGAGCCGGATAATCGCTGGCTGTCTGTCTGCTTTTACAACAACATGGTCACGGACGCTGAAGACAAGGGCGACTTTGTGCCCGATGGCCTGATGGACGAGGATGCCCGCTGCTTCAACCTTGAAAAAGACGACGCCCACATGCGTGACTACATTATGGCCCGTCTGGCCGAAGCAGCACGCAACGCCGATAAAAACGTGGAGTAACATGCTCGCTGTACATGCCGCGCCCTGCGTGGCCATAGATTTTGAAACCTCCGGGTACGCGGCCCACAGCGCCTGTGCTGTGGGCCTTGCCCGTATTGAGGACGGGAGCGTTGTGGACCGGCTTTACAGCCTCATACGCCCGCCGTCTTCCCGGGTCATGTTTACGGAAATCCACGGGCTCACCTGGCCCATGCTCAAAGACGCGCCCACCTTCGCCGAAGTCTGGCCTCAAATGAAAGCCTTCATGGACGGGGCCGACGCGTTGCTGGCGCACAACGCCTCTTTTGACAGGCGCGTGTTGCAGGCCTGCTGCCGCGAGGCCGGGGCCGAAACTCCCAGATACCATTTTTTGTGTACGCTCAAGGGCGCGCGGCGCAGCCTGCCCCTGCCTTCCAAGAAGCTCAACCATGTCTGCGAGCATTTCGGCATTGCCCTTGACCACCACAACGCCGAATCTGACGCTGCGGCCTGCGCAGAGGTCTATCTGCGTTTGCGGGCTATGGGCGTCACCGACGGCCAGATGCGCCTGTAAGATGCGCCTGTAGACAATGCCGCCGCAGAACCTCGCAACGCATTGACCCAAGTTCCGCTGCCCCGAAGTGCCCGCCAGGGTATGCCGGGACCTGAAAACCTCTGGCCCGTCCTCGTCAACAAAATGGCGATGTCCGGGCCAGAGGTTTTTATTTTTTTGTAATTTTTCAAATAATACTCTGTTTTTATTAATATAAATAAAAATGGAACAGGTTTTGCTTGCGCCTTGTCAGCAATCCATAAGGACTGCGGGAGGCATCATGAAAAGTTTGTTCAGCAGTCAGGTCGGCCTGGTCGGCACGGTCATGAACATGCAGCTTCAAAGGCAGAATGTCATTGCCGGCAACTTGTCCAACATTGACACCCCCAACTACAAGCCGCGTGAACTGAGCTTTGAAAAAGAGCTTCAGACCGCTCTCGGGCAGAATATGGAAGGGCAGATGAGCCGTACCAGCGAGGAGCACATTCCCTCGACCTTTGATCCTGCATCCTTCAGGCCCGAGTGGTCGGAGGCTTTCAAGCCCAGACTTATTCACGGTGAAGACCGCGTGAACCTTGATAAGGAAATGGCCAAGCACGCCAAGAACCAGTTACAGTTTACGGCCCTGGCCCAAGTTCTGACAAAAACGTTTGAAGGCGTGAATAACGTCATACAGGACGGCAAGCAGGCCTAGAGCGATTTCTCTAGCGATGCTGTCGCCATCCGTAAGGCTTCTTCGTCGCCTAACGGCTGCCGCTTGAAATTGCTCTAGCGGATGCGGGAGCAGACGCCCGCAGCGGAGGCGTAAGCGCAGTTTATCTGCGCGGTTAAACGCCGGAGCGAGCGTCTAGTAAGCATTGAGAATAGATATTCTCAATGCGAAAATGCTCTAAGAAGCGCCGTCCGGTTGACGGGCAGAGCTTCCTCGGTTCGTCGTGCAGCAAACGCAGGGCAGGGTTGGGCGGTCTTCAGGGATTTTTGAGCATCAGGAGGACGTCATGGATTTCATGACAGCATTTGACATAAGCGCATCGGGCCTTGCGGCCGACCGTACGCGCATCAATACCATTTCAATGAACCTGGCCAATGCCAAGACCACGCGCACGCCCCTGGGCGGTCCTTACCGCAGGCGTACCGTTGTGCAGCAGACGGCTGATGTGGACGATCCCTTTTCCGTCCACATGCAGTCGGCCCTCGACCGCTCGGTCAAGGGGGTGCGCGTCATGGCCGTGACGATGGACAACCGCCCCTTCAAGCGCGTGTATGAGCCGGGCAACCCCGACGCCAATGCCGAGGGGTACGTGATGTACCCCGACATCAACGTGGTGGAGGAAATGGCCAACCTCATGACGGCCCAGCGCAATTATGAAGCCAACGTCACCACAGTGGACGCCGTCAAGGGCATGTACGTCAAGGCTCTTGAAATCGGGAAATAACACCGGGCATCCGTTTTTACGGGCATACGGAACCAGCGAGTAGCGTCAGGAGAACATCATGAGCATTCAGGCAACGGGCATGCGCGCCTATAGCGAAGCCATACAGCATTTCAGCAAGGTTTCAAGCAGCTTGCAGCAAGGGTCGGCGGTCGGCGGGCAGACGCTTTTTTCCCGCACTCTGGATCAGAGCCTTGCCCGCAGCCAGGTGGATACCGGTGAAAACTTTGGCGCACAGGTGGACAAGATGCAGTTCCCCGGCAAGGCTTCAACGCCGGTGATGCCCGAAAACAGCTTTACGGGAACGCTCAAAGACTCGCTCAACAAGGTCAGTCAGTTGCAGAACGTGAAGGATAAAGCCATCGACGACTTCGCTTCCGGCCGTACGCAAAACGTGCAGGAACTCATGATCACCATGCAGAAGTCCAGTCTTGCCATGAAGCTGACCACCGCTGTGCGCGGCAAGGTTCTGGAAGCGTATAAAGAAATTTCAAAGATGCAGTTCTAGACAGTGTAGCCACGAGCGCCTTTTCAGGCATCTCTGCGTCGAACTTCGCCTTTTATTCCGGTCGAGTACCAACAGAGTACACTCCCTGCATAAAAGGCTCGTTCTCCTTGATATGACTGAAAATTCATCTCGTGACGACACTGTCTGGGGAAACGCTGATTCATTCCGCTTGGCGGTGTTGCTTCACTTTTTTTGAACCAGTCGAGGTCGGAAGAGTCCACTCCTGCTTCAAAAAAAGATCGCGCCTTGCCAAACGAAATACCCGCGCGTTTCCAGGAGGCTCTTTACTCAGTGCTTCTCTAGATAAAGTACGCCGGGGGATTCCCTTTTACGGTCTGACTGCCTGACAGTTCATATCTGGCCTGCGCAACTCTCTGACCAGCAGAATTCTCTCACCTGCACAACTCGCGCTCCTGAACGACCTTTCCTCATGTGGCCCTGCCGCTGGGGAAAGGTTTTTTTATGGCTTCACAAATTTGAGCGCCAGGCGGCAGGCCAGGCAGCCAGATGTTACCTGTCAAAAGCGCATGCTTATATAGTGGCATAGCTCTTGCTATGGCTAGTAAAGCCCGGCCCTGGTGTCGGAAAACCAGCGCTCAAGCGCACAGGAGCGGAACATGCCTGCATTCATTCAACAATTCGTCAACGCCCTTGCGGCTATATGGGCCAAGATGAGCCCACTGCAACGCATTGCTTCCGTTGGCGGGGCTGTCGGGCTGCTGGCTGCGGTCATTGGTATGTCCATCTGGCTGACCCGCCCAGAATACAAGGTTCTTTATTCCAACCTTGGCCCGGAAGACGCCAGCGTGGTCATCAAGACCCTGCAGGGCGACAAGGTGGCCTACCGCATCACCGACAACGGCGCCACCATCATGGTGCCGCAGGAAGTGGTTTACGACCAGCGCATCAAGATAGCTGGCGAAGGCGGCCTGGTGGGGCAGGGCATAGGTTTTGAAATTTTTGACAAGGTCAAGGTCGGGCAGACCGACTTTGTGCAGAAGATCAACTACTCACGTGCGCTCCAGGGGGAACTGGCCCGCACCATCAGCCAGTTTCCTGGTGTTGAAAGCGCCCGCGTGCACCTGGTCATCCCGCGCCGCAGCCTTTTTATCGAAGAGCGCCAGTCTCCTTCGGCCTCGGTGGTTCTCAAGCTTAGCCGGGCCAACCTCAAGATCGACCAGAAAGAAATCAACGCCATTCTCAACATGATGCTCATGTCCGTTGAAGGGCTGGACAGAGCCCATGTTTCCATCACCGACACCAGCGGCAAGGTTCTTTACCAGCCGGAAGAAGACAGCCTGGCGGGCATCACCACCACCCAGATGGAATACCGCCAGACCGTGCAGCGCAACCTTGAACGCCGCATTGAAGAAATGCTGCAGCCCCTTTTCGGCTCTGGCCGCGTCATCGCCAAGGTCAATGCCGATATGGATTTCAGCCAGAAGACCATACGCCGCGAACTTTTTGATCCTGAAAAAACAGCGGTTCGCAGCGAATACCGTCAGGAAGAAAGCCAGCAGGGCCGCGCCAACCTTGAAGCGGGCGCGCCGGATGTAAATTTTCGTGGCGACGGCATCACCGGTTCGGTTTCAGACCAGAGCGGCACACGTGAATCACGCACCACCAACTATGAAATCAACAAGGAAGAACAGCAGATTGTTTCAAATGTGGGTGAATTGCGTCGTTTGACGGTTGCAGTCCTCATTGATGGCACGTATGTAAAGACCGATGGCACCTGGACCTTTATGCCGCGCAAGAGCGAAGAGCTTGAGCGGGTACGCCAGTTGGTGCACAACGCTGTGGGTCTGGACACGGCCCGGGGCGATGCCTTGGAGGTCAGTTCCGCGCCCTTTACCGACTCGGAGCCGCCCAAGGACCCCAACTTCGCCGACATGCTGGCCGACTACGCCGAGCGCCTGGGCAAGCCCCTGCTCAACGCGCTGCTGGCGTTCCTGTTCCTGATGCTCATCGTGCGGCCTGTGGTGCTGGCGCTTATCCGCCCCAAGGTCGAAGCGGGCGAAATGGTCGAAGGTCTGGAAGGTCTGCCTGCCGCCGAAGAGCAGCTTGCTCTCTATGAGGCGCTGGAAGAGGCCGCCAGAACTGAAGACGAATCGTCGATGGGCGATGCGGATGACGAGGACGATATGATGTTCAAGGACATTGAAGCACTGAAAGCGCACATCTTCAGCCTGTCGGACAACCATATGGAACAGGTGGTAAGCCTGGTGCGCGGCTGGATGAAGAGAGATGAAACAGTTAAAGCCTAGCCCGTCACGACCAAGCCCGCTGACAGGGGATGAAAGCAGCCTCGCGTCGTCTTCTCTCGCCCAGCTCAAGACCTTGCGCCGGGCGCAACGAGAGACAAATCAGCGGGTTGAAGATTTGAAGCTGCGGCTGTTCCGCATTACGGAGCAGCATATGGATCAGGCCGTGCGGCTTATCAAGCGCTGGCTTTCTGACAAGGAGTAAAGGAAACGCTGCTGTATTCCGTTTGGCGGCCTTGCTTCACTTTTTTTGAAACAGTCGAGGACGGAAGAGTCCCCTCCTGCTTCAAAAAAGGATCGCGCCTTGCCAAATGAAATAACGGCGCGTTTCCAACAGGCTCTTTAATCGGTGTTTTCTAAAATCCCTCTGCCTCAGGGCCGAGGTGAAGGAGTTGAGGATGGAGCTGACCGGCAAACAGCGCATAGCCGTGCTGCTGCTCGCCATGGGCGACAAGTTCACGGCCGACGTGTTCAAGCGCATGGACAGGCAGGAAATAGCCGAAATCTCCAAAGCCATTGTGGACTTGGAGCCCGTGCCGCGTGAGGATGTCGAGGAAGTGCTGCGCGAATTTCATGAGTCCCTGGTGGAAGGCGTGGACATGATCGCGGGCGGCAGCGATATTCTCAAACGCATGCTGGTCAAAAACCTTGATCCTGAAACCGCCAAGTACATTATGGACTCGCTCAGTCTCGAAACCGGGCCAGCGCCCTTCCGTGAGCTGGAGCAGGTGAGCCCCCGTCTTCTTTCACAGATTTTGCGCAACGAACATCCGCAGACCCTGGCGCTCATACTCGGCCATCTGCACCCCGACCAGGCTGCCAATTTATTGACAAGCCTGCCTGCGGGCGTGCGCGCCGAGGTGCTCATGCGTCTGGCGCGCCTTGAGGCTGTGCCTGAGGACATGCTTATGGAAGTGGACAAGGTGCTCACAAGCCAGCTTATCGCCATGGGCGGCAAGGAAGGCAAAAAAGTGGGCGGCGTCCAGTCCGTGGCCGAAATCCTCAATGCCGTGGACCGCGCCACCGAAGAGGAAGTCCTGTCCGAGATCGAAGAAGATTCCGCCCAGATGGCCGAAGATATCCGCAACCTCATGTTCGTGTTCGAGGACTGCAAGAATATTGACGACAGGGGCGTGCGGGAAATGCTCAAGGAGATTTCCAATGAGGATCTTACTCTGGCCCTGCGTGGCGCCACTGACGATCTCAAGGAAAAGTTCTTCAAGAACATGTCCGAGCGCGCGGGCAACATGATTCGCGAAGAACTGGAGTACATGGGCCCCACCAAGCTTTCGGACGTGGAAGCCGCGCAGCAGAATATAGTCAAGATCGTGCGCCGCCTTGAGGCCGAGAGCAAGCTGGTTGTGAGCAGAGGCGCGGGCGAAGTCTTCGTCTAGGGCTGAACTCCTGAAGCTTTTGAGAGGTATTACGGCACTCTTGCCCAAACCGCGTTTTTCCGTAGAAACTGCAAGTTGGAAAAAGTCATGGCGTCAGATCAGTTGCGCAAAAAATGGGGAACTGTCTTCATGGGTGAGCGCGAAGCCACCGTGGAGCAGCTTGACGCCATGCAGGAACCCCTGCGCCGCGAACGCATGCAACATCAGCAGCAGGAAGACTATTTTGACCGGGTGCGGGCCAAGGCCGAGGAGCGTGCGCGCGAAATACTTGGCGCGGCCTATGCCGAGCGCCAGAAAGTGCTGGAAGAAGCCAGGGTTGAAGCGCATGAACTGAATAAGCTGCTCACGCACGAAAGCGCAGCCATAAAGGCGCAGGCCCAGGAAGAAAGAAACCAGGCGCAGGCGGAACTGGCGCAGGCGCAGGCCTTGCGGCAAGAAGCGCAAGACTTGCATGAAAACGGGCGAACCGATGGTTTTCAGGCCGGAATGGATCAGGCCGGGCAGGAACTCAAGGAATTTCGCGCTGAAATAGGGCAGGCCCTTGGCGTGGTGCTTCATGCTCTGGACAGGCAGCGTCACGCCATTTGCGAGTCCTGGCGCGAGCAACTGGCCCAGCTCACGCAGGAGGCCGTCACCGCTGGCACCGGCTGGGTGCTGGAAAAAGAGCACAAAAAAATATTGCAGTCTCTGATCTTTGAAGCGCTCAATCTCCTTGAAGACCGCGCCACCGTCACCCTGCGCGTGCATCCCGACGACGAGGATACCGTCAGCGACATGTTTATGGCGGCGCGCGAGCGCGTGCCCGAACTGCAACAGTGGATCGTCAACGGCGATCCCTCGGTGGGACGGGGCGGTCTGCTGGCCGAAAGCGTCAGCGGCAGCGTTGATTGCCGCCGCGAGCTCTATACGGAACTGGTCAACGGCGTTTTGTCCTGCCTCACTCTGGGGCCAGGTCAGGATGACCAACGCCAGGGCGAGGCTGTCAGTCAGCTGGTGCGTCAGGAGGCAGAGCGCATTGCGGCCATAGCCCCCGAACCGGAGCAGGCGTCCGCACATGGGGAGCATGTGGATGGGCACGCCGGGCAGCCGGACGCAACGGGATACGATGAACAGCCTGCGAGCGCGGCCCATGCTGACCCTCTGGATGTCGAACTCCCCCCTGATGTGCCTGTTGATGCGCCCGCCAGTATGCCCGGCGACATGCCCGCCAGCATGCCCGGCAGTATGCCCGCCGACGGGCAAGACGCTGTGCCCAATGCTCTGGCAGAAACCGTGGCAGGCGATCCGGCTGGCGGAACCGCTGCCGCGCCGCAGGGGCAGGACAACCCGCATCAGGACAACTCCCGTCAGGACAACCCGCATCAGGACTTGCCCGCCACGGACGAACCTGCGCTGCCGGAAGATCACCAGGGCCCCATACCCGACTCCCAAGCCCTGAGCGTGGAGGAGCCGGAATGGTCTGCCGCGCAGGCCGACGCTTCTGCCCCGGCGGAGCGCCGGCCCTCGGAAGAAATGCATACGCAAAGCGCTGCGGGCGCGAGCCAGCAGGCAGGTTCCGAATCGCCTGGTCAAGGGTCGGGCACAGCAACTGCCGCGCCTGCCGGACAGCAAGGCGAAGATTATGCCCCTGCCGCACCCGCGCAGGCGACCGAACCCGCACCCGCTCACGGCTCTGCCCCGGTGCAGTCTCCGGCTGGCGGAGAATATGCGGGCCAAAAACATGCGGGCCAGGAACATGCAGGCCAGGAACATGTGGGCCAGGAACATGCGGGCCAGGAAAAGACGGCTGCCGCCAAGGTTCGCCCGTCCGGCCAGGCCGAAAACCCCACGCTGGCGGAACTGGAAGACGAGCTTTTCCCCCTTGAAGTTGAAGCAGATGAGGAATCCGGCCTGGTGGAACATCTTTCTCCCCGGGCTTTTGCCACCTCTGACGACTCCGGGCTTTCCGGGCCTGTCGGTACTGCCGGGCCTGCCGGAAAGGACGGCCATGACGACCATGACGTTTTTTCCCAGGGCGGTTTTCTGCCCGGTGCGGATAAAGGCCGCTGATCCTGGGTTCTGCCATGAAACTTGACCCGCAAGCCTGCATCAAGCTGCTGCAAGCCAGCAACCCCGTCCGCCTCTATGGCAAGGTCAACAAGGTCGTGGGCCTTGTGGCTGAAGGCAGCGGCCTGCGCGCCCCCCTGGGAGCGGTCTGCCACATGCTGCCCGATGATGCGGACGACGGCATCGCCGCCGAAGTGGTGGGGTTTCGCGACGGAAACCTGCTCTTCATGCCCTATGGCGATATGCGCGGCATCCGCCCCGGCAGCCGCATCCGCAATACCAGTCTGCCGCCTGTTTTTCCCGTGGGGCCGGAACTTCTGGGTCGCGCCTTTGACGCTTTTGGCACGCCCCTGGACGCGGGCCCGCCCGTCAGTACGGAACTCTATTCCTCTCCCTTGCCCATGGGCGACAATGCCAAGGCCGATTTCGCCCGTCAGTTGGAAGAACAGCTTCCCTTTGTGCCGGAATGGGCGGAGGCGGCGCGCCAGCAGTGGCATCCCGAGCTTGCGCCCATTTACGCCGATCCGCCCAGTCCTTTGCAGCGCCCCCGCATTACGGACATCCTTGATGTCGGCGTTCGGTCGGTCAACAGCCTGCTCACTCTTGGCAAGGGGCAGCGCGTGGGCATCATGGCCGGTTCCGGCGTCGGCAAGTCCACGCTGATGGGCATGATGGCGCGGTACACGCGCGCCGACGTCAACGTCATCGCGCTCATAGGCGAACGCGGCCGCGAAGTTGTGGAATTTATGGAGCGCGACCTCGGCCCCGAGGGCATGGCCCGCTCGGTGCTGGTCATCGCCACTTCCGACCAGTCGCCGCTGGTGCGCATGCGTGCTGCCTACGCGGCCACGGCAGTGGCCGAATATTTTCGCGACAAGAGCATGGACGTGCTGCTCATGATGGACTCGGTGACGCGTTTTGCCATGGCCGCCCGCGAGGTTGGCCTGGCCGTGGGCGAGCCGCCGACCACAAAGGGCTATACCCCCACAGTTTTCGCTCAGTTGCCAAAGCTGCTTGAGCGGGCCGGGCGTTCCGCCAAGGGAACCATTACAGGCATTTACACCGTCCTTGTGGACGGCGACGACTTTAACGAACCCATTGCCGACGCCGTGCGCTCCATTCTTGACGGCCACATTGTGCTTACCCGCGATCTGGCAGACCAGGGGCACTTTCCCGCCATCGACGTGCTGCGTTCCATCAGCCGTCTGCGCTCGGACATCTGCGAGCGGGAGGACATCCTGGCCGGGCGCGTGGTCACGCGCAATATGAGCACCTTTCGCAAGGTTGAAGATATGGTCAATATCGGCGCCTACGCACGGGGCACCAATGCCGAAATTGACGCCGCCATCATCAGCATGCCCGCCATCAACAGCTTTTTGCGCCAGGACGTTGGCGACCCGCAGTTTCTTGAGCAGAGCATGCAGCAACTGCGCGCCCTGGCCCAACTGGCGGAAGGGGCGGCAGCCCAGCAGGGCGAGCCCCCCGTGCCCTCCGGCCAGAACGGCGTGGCCCCGCAGCGGGGCTGACCTTTAGAGCAGATCAACTTTGAAATGAAAAGCATTTCAAAGTGTTCATTCAGCCGAAAGTCGTATTTTTCGGCTGAATCCACGCCACGTTGTGGCGCGCTGCACGAAAGTGCAGCGTTAGAGCATTTGCACTTTTTCAAAAGTAAAATGCTCTAGCAACAGCTGCACGGATTATATTTGCGAATTCTGTCACATGCGGCTTGAAGGCTGTATGTGCTTATGCTAGGCTGAATTGACATGTGCGTTTTCGGCTTGCAATGCAAAAAATGATGCCTTTTATTTCAATAACGCGCCCATAAAGCACGCTTTTCGTAAATGAAAGCCTGCTTTTTGCCCAAGCCGGAATCCGCAGAATGCCCGCCAGGGCTGGACCGCGCCTGCGCCCGGTTTGCGGCGCTGTCCGGCTGATCTTTGGTTATGGCAGGCCCTCGCTTTGCCTGCGTTGCCGTCTGGCAGCGGCAACAACCGGGGAGGGCGGCCGCATCGGGGTGGCATTCCGGCACATGGCGCATTTCCGTGTCCGCGGTCCGGCGATACCGCCGCTGGCGCACAGGCCCCGTAGTTTACGTATCCGGGGCTTTGTCACGAGTTCTGGAGCCGACATGTCTCTCTCACGCCTTCTGGGCTTTTTTACGCGGTCCGCCAGACGCGCCGCCGCCAGTGTCACGGCTTCCGACAGCGAGGCCGAGCACTTCTTTGCACTGCGGCACCATTCCTTCAAGCTCTTCTTAACGGCATGGAACACCTTTCAGGAAACCATGACCGCCCTTGAATACACCTTGTGTTGCGACCATCCCTTCGGGCTGTATCGTGTGCGCGCCCTGTGCACCAGCATGGCCACCCAGGTTTTTCAGTGCGTCAAGCAGCTTGAAAGGCTCGATCCGGCTCCGTGCCAGGCCTTGTACGCCCGGTTTGCCGAGCTTCAGAAAAATGTGGCCGATGATGTGTACGAGCCGGAAGTGTGCCTTCTTGGTCCGCTGGTGCTGCCCCTCGGCGAAGATTCCGATCTTGAGGCGCTTTCCGGCCAGGGCGGCTTTCCTCTGGTGGACCCGGCAACCCTGCGGCTTGAAGAGGTGCGGCGGCGTCATCCCCAGTTGGCGCCCCGGGGCTTTGCCATCACCATGGCCGGTTGCCAGCATTTTTTACAGAGCAATGACCTGCAAAGCGAGATCAACCGCCGTATTCAGGCGGCAGGGGGGCTTGCGCCCAAGCATCTGGCCAAGCTGTCGCGCGGTCTCGGCCAACTGGTTGAAGATACGCCCTTGCCGCCTGACCTGGAACAAGAAATCCGTGCAGCGCTGGCGCGTTTGCGCGCCTCCAGCCAGCACGAGTCCATGCGTCTGGTGCTGCGTGGGCGGCTGTGGCCGCCTGAAGCCCGTGGCAGCGACGATCCCGGCCTGATTCTTTGGGGGCCTTCCGTCCCTCTGGACGCGTCCGACGAGGAAATTTTGCACGCGGTACAGCTGACGCTGGCGCGCAAGCAGCGCGCCCAGGCTCTTGTGTACCGCCGGGCGCGGGGCCTTACCGATGCCGGGGCGGGCGTGTGCATTACCTGCATGGCTGTGGAGGAAGGTTCCTGGGGCGGTCTTGCCCATTCGTGCAGCCCTGTGCGCGCGCACGGAGAACTGGTTCACGTCTACGCCTGCCAGGGCCTGCCGCAAGAACTGGATTATTCGGTGCTGCCTGCCGATCACGCCACGGTGGACAGGCAACCGCCTCACGAAATCGTCAGCCTTGCCGGCCCTGACGACGCGCCCTGTCTTGTCCTTGATGCCGATACGGCCAGGGATGTGGCTGCTCTGGCCCTTGAGCTTGAAGAACTGCTGGGGTGCCCGGTTTCTCTTTCCTGGGTGCGGACGCCGCAAGGGGAATTGCGTCTGCTGCTGGTGCGGCCCATTCCCCTGCCGGTGGACGCAGTGGACATGCCGCCTGTGCTGCCTGAAGTCGGCCCGAACCTGCGTCTTTCGGGCGGGTATACCGTCAGCCCCGGCAGGGTGGCGGGGCCTGTCTGCGTGGCGCGCCGCTGGGAGGACGCCCGGCGCTTTCCGCCTGGCGGCATTTTGGTGGTGCCTGATGACAATTATCGTTGGGGAGCCTTGATGGACCGCGTTGCTGGCATCATTGCCAAAGAGGGGCTGGCCGGTTCGCGTCTGGCCTCGCTGGCGCGGGAATTCGGCAAGCCAGCCATTTTTGGCATGGCCGGGGCACTGGACACGCTGGAAAACGGGCAGAGCATCACCCTGTGTTCCGACATCTGTCAGGTGTATGCGGACAGACAGGAGTCGCTTTTGCCCAATGTGCCGCCCGGACGCGACTATATGCCGGGCAGCCCCGTGTACCGCATTTTGCAAAAAGCCTCGGCCCGTATCCTTCCACTGACCATGGACGTGGACAGCCCGGAATTCAAGGCGGCCAATTGTCAGACCTATCATGACATCGCCCGCTATTGCCACGAAAGGGCCGTGAGCGCCATGTTCTCGCTTGGGGCGGAAAAAAAATACGCGCCGCAGCGGGTAAAACAGTTGCGCGACAAGGTGCTCAAGCAGTTCTGGGTGGTAAATCTCAGTGACGGCTTCGCCGTAACCCCTTCCGGGCCTGTGATCGATATTGACCAGATAGCGTCCGTACCCATGCGTGCGCTCTGGCGCGGCATGAACGCCTATCCCTGGCAGGGGCCGCCGCCCGTGGACGGCAAGGGGTTTTTGTCCGTGCTTTTTGAGGCCACGGCCAATCCCAATCTGGATCCTGCGGCGCAGACGGCGTATTTTTCAGAAAAAAACTATTTCATGATTTCACGCGACTATTGCAGCCTGCATTCACGCTTTGGCTTTCATTTTGTGTCCGTGGAGGCGCGCCTTGGCGAGCGCACTCCGGAAAACTACCTCACCTTCCATCTGCGCGGCGGGGCGGCCAACATTGAAAGACGCATCCTGCGCGTGCGCTTTGTGTCTGAAATCCTTTGGGAATTCGGGTTCGCCCCCACAGTGCGCAACGACGCGGTCAGCGCCACCCTCAAGGGTATGGATCGCGAAGAAGGCGAACTGCTGCTGGCCATTGCCGGGTATATGACAATCCACACCAGGCAATTGGACATGATCATGCAGGACGCAGCGCAGGTGGCCGCACGGCGTGAAGAAATGCTGAACCACTGCCGCATGCTGTTCCGGGGCGAGAGCCTGGCGCAGGACGCGCCCGGTGTGGAGGAGAAGCAAGCATGTCCGTAACCGCGCCCACACCACATCGTGGCTACAAGGCCATCTACCGCCGCCTGTTGCTTACCCTGCTGCTCATGGCGCTGACGCCGCTGGTGGCCCTGGGCCTTTTCTGCATAGACAGGCTGAGCGTCATCTATGACGAGAAGATCAGCGCAAGCATCGAGGCTGTGGCCAGCAGCAAGCACCGCGCGCTGGATACCTTTATGGTGGAACGCGTGGCCCAGATCAAAAATCTGGCCTTTACTCACCCGTATGCCGACCTGAGCAATCCCGCGCGCCTGAGTGAAATTTTCAGCGTCATGCAGAATAATAGCCGCTCCTTTGTGGATGTGGGCGTCATCGGCATGGACGGGCGGCACGTCTCCTATGTGGGGCCGTACGATCTCAGGGACAACAACTATTCCGATACTCCCTGGTTCAGGGAAGTGTTGCGCAAGGGCGTGCATGTCAGCGACGTGTTCATGGGCTACCGAAACGAGCCGCACTTCATCATTGCCGTGCTGCGGCACGAGGGGGGGCGCAGTTACATAGTGCGGGCCACCATTGATATGGACGCCGTGGTGGCTCTGCTGCGCCGCGTGTATTCCGGGCCGCACAGCGACGCGTTTCTGATCAACGCCAAGGGCGAACTGCAAACGGATTCGCGCTATCACGGCAAGAGCATGGATACGTTCGACGTTGCCCTGCCCGACTTGACGCGCAAAACCGTCGTCACCCAGTACCTCAAGACGCCCGAGGGGCAGGAAATGCTGGCCGCCGTGATGTCGCTGGAGTCCATGCCCTGGCGGCTTGTGGTGCTGGATGATGTGCGCGACAGCCTGCGGCCCTTGCGCCAGCTCAAGGCGCTCATCATTTTCTTTATGGTTCTGGGCAGCGGACTTGTCTGCATGGGGGCTGACCTCTGTACGCGGCGGCTTGTGGCCTCGTTGGAAGAGTCGGATCAGAAACAGGCCCATATTGATGCCCGCATGCTCCAGTCTAGCAAGATGGCGGCTCTCGGCAAGATGGCCGCTGGCGTGGCGCACGAGGTGAACAATCCTCTGATGCTCATTCAGGAAAATGCCGGCTGGATACGCGATCTGCTGGAAGACGAAAACGCGACGAGTATGAAAAATTATCAGGAAATACTCGAAAGTACTGAAAAAATAGACCAACATGTCAAAAGGGCCAAGGGGATTACGCAACGCATGCTGGGCTTTGGCCGCCGCATGAATCCGGGGCGCACCGAAATCCTCATCAATTCCCTGACCGACCAGGCTGCGGAGATGCTCAAAACCGAAGCTACCAACCGCAATATTTCCATTATCAGGGACTATGACCCGCAAGTTCCGGTCATCCTGTCCGATCCGGCGCAGCTTGAGCAGATATTTATCAATATCATCGACAATGCCGTTGACGCCATTGGCAAAAACGGCTCTTTGACCATTCGCACGCTTGCGTGGAAGAAGGGCGTTCGCGTACTGTTTACTGACACCGGCCCCGGCATGGATCAGGAAACCATGTCGCGTATTTTCGATCCTTTCTTCACCACCAAGAAGGTTGGCGAGGGAACAGGGCTTGGGCTGGCCATCTGCTATACCATACTTGAAAAACTGGGCGGGCGCATTGAAGTGCAGAGCCAGCTCGGGCAGGGCACCACATTCAGCGTAACCCTGCCGCCAGAGCCGCCGCAGCTGCCGGCGGAAGACGTGAGCGCGGTCTAGAGCAGATCAACTATGAAATGCTTCACATTTCATGTGCATATGGCTTGAATCCTGATTTTGGGGGCGCGCATGCGCCAGACAGTGTATTGATTGAATGGCCGCGCGGAAAAAAATTGTCACTCCGGCGGCCACCGGCGGCAAGAAACAACGCATCGGCAACCTGCCCGGCCTGGCCGCGGCACTGCCTGTAACCGAGGAGGCCCCATGCGCGCATTGTTTGTGGACGACGAACTAGAATTTTTGGAATTGATGCAGAAGCGTCTTGTCAGACGCGGAATGGAGGTCGCCACTGCGCCCGATGGACAGACCGCCCTCAACATGGTCGATGAGGCGCTGGCCCCCGGTGGGGAGCCCTTTAATATCGTGGTTATGGACGTGCGCATGCCCGGCATGGACGGCCTTGAAACCCTGCGTCACATGAAGCAGAAAGCGCCCAAGCTGCCCGTCCTTCTGCTGACCGGCCATGCCTGTATGGGAGTGGCCGTGGAAGGCCTGGACCTTGGCGCGTACGACTACATGCTCAAGCCCGTTGCCATCAGCGAACTCATCATCAAGATGGAGGAAGCGGTTCGTTCCGCTGTGTAGCATGGCCCTGCTCAAATACTTGCGACACTGGCTGGGGCGTGAGCAGCCCTCGGAGCCGGATCCGGCGGTACTGGCCCGGGAGGAAGAGCTAAAGGCCCGGCTGCGCGAGCGTTGCGCCCGGTTCCGCCGTCTGCTCTCGGCCAACAAGCGCGCTCTTGAAGCCATGAGTGAGGTGGAAGACCGCCTTGCGGGCGCGAGGCCGTTTGGCATGGACTACGTGCATGCCGTCAGCACGCGCGCCGTTACCGCCGTCTTTCAGATGGTGCGCGAACTCAACGCGCTTTCCGACAACGCCTATGCCGCCCTGCAGGATTCCTTTGATCGCATACGATCAGAAATGGAATCCATGCTGGAGGAAATGCCCCATCAGGACGGCCCCCTCATCCTGCACCTTGACCAGATCAGCCTGAACGACCTCACCCTGGTCGGCGGCAAAATGGCCAATCTTGGCGAAGTCGCCGCCCATGCGGGTCTTACCGTGCCGGACGGTTTTGCCGTAACCGTCAGCGCCTATTATCGTTTTATGGAATATAACGGCCTGCAGAGCGAACTGAACCGGCGCATTCAGGCAACGGACATGCAGAGCCTGGATGAAGTCTTCAGCCTTGCCGCCGCCCTGCAAAAATCTGTGCTCACAGCGCCGCTGCCGCCCGAACTTGAAAAAAGCATCACCGAAGCCGTGGATGCCATGCGCGTCAAGGCCGGGCCAGGGCTCAAACTGGCTCTGCGCAGCAGCGCGGTGGGCGAAGATTCCCTGGGGGTTACCTTTGCCGGGCAGTACAGGTCTGAACTCAACGTGCCGCCGGAAGAAGCCTGTGAAGTGTGGAAGGAGATTGTCGCCAGCAAGTATGCGGTAACGGCCATGAGCTACCGTTATCAGCATGGCATTCCTGACGATGCAGCGCCCATGTGCGTGGGGGTGCTGGCCATGGTGCCCGCCGCTGCCGGGGGGGTGGCCTACAGCCGCGATCCCGTGGCCGCCAGCCGTGGTCGCGAGCAGATTCTTCTCAATGCCGTTCCCGGTTTGCCGCAAGCCGTCGTGGACGGCGTGGTTACCCCTGACGTGTATATTTTCAGCCGCAAGGTTCCGCCGGAACTCCTCCACAAAAGGCTGGCCGGGCCTGAGGGCACGCCACCAAGTCTTACCGACAAACAGGCGGCTGACCTCGCTAAAGTGGCCATTGCCCTTGAAGCGTATTATACCGAACCCCAGGATGTGGAGTGGGCCCTTGATGCCGAGGACGGGCGCATCGTGGTTTTGCAGAGCCGCCCCCTGCGTGAGGCCAATTCCGCCACGGAGCAGAGCAATATTGAGCATCAGGGGGCAGGAGAAGAAACGGGCGAAGCCTTTGTGCTTGCAGACCTGCCCGCCGGGCTTAAGGTGCTGGCTGCCGGCGGCGTGGCCGTAAGCCCCGGCGTTGGCATGGGGCCGGTCTTTGTGGCCCGCAAGGAAGCGGACATGCTTTCCTTTCCTCAGGATGGCATTTTGGTGGTGGAACGGGCTTTGCCGCGCTGGGCGCCGCTGCTTTCGCGCGCCTCCGGGCTCGTCAGTGAAACAGGGGGCATGGCCGGGCATTTGGCGTCGGTAGCGCGTGAATACCAGCTGCCAGCCGTCTTCAGCCTGCCCGACGCCTGCCTCTTGCTGCGCGAAGCCGGCGAAGCCACGCTGGATGCCGGGCGCTGCGCCGTTTTTGCCGGACGGCAGCCGCAACTTGCCTCCACAGCGGTGGAGCCGACCAATCTCATGGCTGGCAGTCCCGTGCATCAGCGGCTTCAGGCTTTGAGCCAGCTTATGGTGCCCCTGCATCTTCTGGACCCCGACGCGCCGGAATTCACGCCCGCCCATTGCCGTACCTTGCACGATATCACCCGCTTTTGTCATGAAAAGTCCGTCCTGCTTATGTTTGAAGAGGAAGATGCCGGCGCCAGCAGGCGCATGGGCAAACAACTGCGGGCCGGGGCCAAGCTGCAATACTGGATTGTGGATATGGGCGGTGGATTCCGGCACCGCGTGACCGGCCCCATCGTGGATCTGGATGTGATCGCCAGTGCGCCCATGCTTGCCCTTTGGGACGGTATGGTCGCAGTGCCCTGGGCCGGGCCGCCTGCGGCCAGCGCAGCGGGTTTTATGACCATTATGCTTGAGAGCACGATGAAGCCCGAGCTTGAAAGTACCGCGCCCAACAGCATGGCCAACAAAAACTTTTTTATCATTTCTGATAACTATATGATCCTGCAGGCTCGCTATGGCTATCACTTCTGCACAGTAGAAAGCCTTGCGGGCGAGCAAAGCCACGAAAATTTCGTGAACTTTCAGTTCAAGGGCGGCGCGGCGGACAGGGAACGCCGTCGGCTGCGCGCCCGCATGGTGGCTGACCTGCTGGAGCAGTACGGGTTCCGCGCGGATGTGAAGGACGACTCGGTCTTTGCCGTGGCCGAAGGCTACAGCGCCACAGAAACATTGATGAAGACGCGCCTCCTGGGCTACTTGCTCATCCACACCCGCCAGGTGGATATGATCATGCTGGAAACAGAAAGGGCCACGGCGCTGAAAAACAAAATGCTGGCGGATATGGAATCATTAAGCGCCAGGCCGCTTTTGGGGAGATCTCTTTAGAACATACTGCGTGGATAAACAGCTTTTTTGTGGGGGAGGGACCCTTTTTGCAAAAGGGTCTCCTGCCCCACGCCCCAACCAACTAAAATCTTTATTATTTTTACTACAATATACGCTGAAGCGCGGGCCAAGAGTCCGCGTCGTTAAGACTGCGTACCCCCAAATACTACTGCCGTGTCTCTGGCACTAGAGCATTTTAACTTTGAAAAAGTGTAAATGCTCTAACGCTGCACTTTCGTGCAGCGCGCCACAACGTGGCGTGGATTCAGCCGAGCTTCAGCCGTTGCGACGCAGGAAGCTACGGATAAAGACAGCATGAGTAACTTACATTTTGTTCTGTGCAATCGCTGTCGCCATTCGGAAGACTCGTAGACTCGCCAACGACTGCCGCAAAGACAGCAATTGGTTAATAGAGCGACCAGCCTGCTGATGGTTGTCGCAAATCGCATTTTTCGGCTGAATGAACACTTTGAAATGCTTCTCATTTCAAAGTTGATCTGCTCTAGACGTTTGACCGCTTTTGGGCGAGACCCGTTTCTGTCATTGCAGGCCGATCGCAATACAGATATGCCCCGGAAAGCGTCGTAAATTTCTTGCCGCCGTCACGCCACTGCCCGATTGCTGGATGCAGCCTTAGGGTGCCCCGACTACCAACCTTGCATTTCCTCTGAAAGCCGCCTAATACGGTATTCCATGCCTTTTTGCCATGAACGGAGAAATTATGACAAAACCTCGCGTATTTGTAACCCGTAGTGTACTGCCTGAAGCTCTGGATCTGTTGCGCACACGTTGTCAGGTTGATGTGGGACCAGCTGAAGGATTGTCCGGAAAAGCCCTGATTGACGCCGTGAGCGGGGTGGACGCCGTTATCGCCACATTGCAGCATCTTGACTCTGACGTTATGGAAGCCCTTGCCCCCACGTGCAAAATCATTTCCAGCTATGGCGTCGGTTATGACCATATCCCGGTGGCGGAAGCCACGCGCCTTGGTATCTGGGTGACGCACAATCCTGACGCCGTCACAACCGATACGGCTGATCTCGCCTGGGCGCTGATGCTTGGCGTGGCCCGCAAGCTGCGTGATGGAGATTTGACGGTACGTAATGACGAGACCCCCTGGGGCGTCACCATTCATATGGGCCTGCGGGTGAGCGGCAAGACCCTGGGCATTGTGGGCAGCGGGCGCATAGCCCTTGCTGTGGCAAAGCGCGCGCAGGGTTTTAACATGCGCCTCAGCTATACGGGCCGCCATAAAAATGAAGCATTTGAAGCCGCCACCGGCGCGCAGTACCTGAGCAAGGAAGAACTGCTGGCCTCATCCGACTTTGTAAGCCTGCACATTCCCCTGACCGATGAAACGCGGCACTACATCAGTACGCCGGAACTGTCGCTCATGCGCCCCCACGCCATCCTGATCAATACCGCGCGCGGCCCTGTAGTGGATGAAGAAGCGCTGGTGATCGCCCTGAAAGAAGGCCGCATTGCCGGAGCCGGACTGGACGTTTTTGAGAATGAACCGCATGCGCATCCTGCCTTGCGGACCATGAATACTGTGCTCATGACCCCGCACCGGGGTGTCGCCACCATCGACTCGCATGTGGATATGGGCGAGTCCTCGGCGCGAAAAATATTTGACGCCCTGGAAGGCAGGATGCCGCAGGACTGCCTGAATCCCCAGGCGCGCAAACCCAGTGTGGTGTAGCGTAGCTTCACAGTAAAAGGCCAGGTTTTGCGGGGAAGGGCCCCTTTTGCAAAAAGGGCCCTCCCCCACGCCCCCCCCCTAAAAATCTTATTGTGTTTTAGCGCTGCGCGCGAGTACAGCGCGTAGCAACCAAATTGCAAGAAGGCCGCCCCTCACGGGGCGGCCTTCTTGCAATTGACAGTACCGCCTGAACTTATGGCGCATTCCGTCATGAACGGGCTGCGCCGCTGCGAAAATCAGTGCGAGATGATGCTGGCCAGAAATTCTTTGGCGCGCTGGGTCTGCGGGCTGTCAAAGAACTGCTCCTTGGGCGTGTCCTCAAGAATGAGGCCTTCTTCCATAAAGAGCACCCTGTGCGCAACCTTGCGGGCAAAGCCCATTTCGTGCGTGACCACCATCATGGTCATGCCCTCATAGGCAAGCTCCACCATGACATCCAGAACTTCGTTGATCATTTCCGGGTCAAGGGCAGAGGTGGGTTCGTCAAAAAGCATGGCCACGGGGTCCATGCACAGGGCGCGGGCAATGGCCACACGCTGCTGCTGGCCGCCTGAAAGCTGCGAGGGGTACTTTTCCGTATGCTGGTCAAGACCCACCCGGCTCAGCAGGGCAAGAGCCTTTTCTCTGGCTTCTTCACGATTTCTTTTAAGCACTTTTTCCTGCGCGAGAACAAGGTTATGAATGATGTTCAGATGAGGAAAAAGCTCAAAGTGCTGAAAGACCATGCCCACGCGGCTGCGCAGCTCCGCAAGGTTGGTGCGTTTGCTGGTCACTTCTGTGCCGTTGACGAATATCTGGCCGCTCTGCACGCGTTCAAGGCCGTTGACGGTCTTGATAAGCGTTGATTTGCCCGACCCGGAAGGCCCGCATACAACCACCACCTCGCCCTTGTGGATGCTCGTGGTGCAGTCGCGCAGCACATTAAAATCACCGTACCACTTGGATACGTTGTTCAAAACAATCATTGCTTCTTCGGTAGGGGTATTCATAGCTTGAGTCTCTTTTTTACCACGGTTACGGCCAGGGAAACGCAGAAGCAGACCACGAAGTAGCCAGCGCCCGCAAAGAGCACCATTTCTATCTCATAGCCGGTGGTCTTGCCAATGTTGGTGGCAGTGCGGAAAAAATCTGCAAGGCCTATGATGTATACGAGGGCCGTATCCTGAAACAGAATCACGCCCTGGGTCAGCAGCAGGGGCGTCATGACGCGAAAAGCCTGCGGCAGGATGACATAGGTGAGGGTTTGCGACTTGGTCATGCCAAGGGCAAGAGCCGCATAGTTTTGCCCTCTGGACACGCTGTTCATGCCCGCGCGAATGATTTCAGCGTAATAGGCGGCCTCAAACGCGGTAAAGGCAACCATGGCCGAAACAAGGCGTATGTCCGTCAAGGGCGAAAGATGGAGAAATTTGGTCAGAAATTGTGGCACAATAAGGTAGAACCACAACAAAACCATGACCAGCGGCACAGAGCGGAAGCAGTTGACGTACGCCGCCGAAAGCCAGCGCAGGGGGGCATAAATGGATATGCGCGCCACCGCCAGAAGCGTGCCGATGACCATGCCAAGCACAATGGAAGTCAGCGTTATCTTGAGCGTGACCATAACGCCCTGACCCAGCAGGGGCAGGCTCTGCTCAATGATGCTCCAGTCAAAATCAAACATTTTTGCCTCCCATGCCTGTGGAGGGCAGCCGCATTTTCTTTTCAAGCATCCTCATGAGACGCATGACGATAAAGTTCAGAAATACATAGGCCAGGGTAACGGCAATAAAGGATTCATAGGCAAAGCCCGAAAATTCCAGCAGGCGGTTTGCCTGTGACGTGAGCTCCACCAGTCCGATTGTGGAAGCCACAGCCGTGTTCTTGACCATATTGAGCATTTCTGAGGTCAATGGGGGTATGATAATGCGGTAGGCATTGGGAAGCAGCACGTATCGATAGGTCTGGGGCAGGGTGAGGCCCAGGGCTAGGGCCGCGTAGCGCTGCCCGCGCGAAAGCGCCAGAATGCCCGACCGTACCTGTTCACAGACGCGCGCGCCTGTAAACAGCCCGAGCGCACAGGTGGAAAGAATGAAAAACTGCGCATTGGGGTTCAGCTCGGATTTAAACCAGACGCTGAGGTCATACGGCAGAAGATCGGGGGCCGCCAGATACCAGATAAAAAATTGAACGATCAGGGGGATGTTGCGAAAAATGGCAACATACGTGGCGCCCACGCTCCGAAAAAAATTGCTGGGCAAGGTACGTAATATACCGAAAAAAGAGCCTACTATGAAGGCTACAATCCAGGCACAGATAAAAAGAGCCGCGGTAGTGAGAAAACCGTCAATCAACCAGTTGAGGTAGGTGACGTTTCCGAACGGCGCTTGTTCAAAAAAAATGCCCCAGTTCCAGTTAGCCTGCATCAGAAAGTTCCATCCATAAAGATAAAGCGTGATTCATTCTGCCTTGTGGCGTACGGCAAGTCTGATGGCGGAGCGCCAGCGGGATGTCCGGCTGGCGCTCCGCATTGCAAACCAAGGTTCAAATAAAGATTAATTCAGGGCTTTGTCGTTGGGGGCCTTGAACAGGTTCTTCATTTCGTCGGACATGTCAAAGTTCATGTTCATGCCCTTGGGGGGGATGGGCTGTTTGAACCAGCGCTGGTAAGATTTTTCAGCTTCGCCGTTCAGTTGCAGTTCGGCAATGGTGCCGTCCACCAGCTTCTTGAAGGGGGCGTCACCCTTGCGAACCATGCAGCCGTAAGCTTCAAAGCTCTGGGGGGTGCCCACGATGACCCAGTCGGCAGGCTTTTTGGCCTTGGCGCGTTCGCCGGCCAGCAGGGCGTCGTCAATAAAGAAGGCCACGGCACGGCCGGATTCCACAGTGCGGAAGGCATCGCCATGGTCTTTGACGCTGATGACGTTGATGCCAAGCTTCTTTTCGTCATTCATCTTGTTCAGCAGCATTTCGGAAGTGGTCCCGGCGGTGACGGCCACATTCTTGCCCTTGAGGTCGTCAAAGTCTTTGATGCCGGAGTTTTTGTGCGTAAGCAGGCGGGTGCCGACAATAAAGAAGGTGTTGGAAAAATCCACTTGCTGCTGACGGTCAAGATTGTTGGTGGTTGAACCACACTCAAAATCGTAGGTGCCGTTCTGGAGCAGAGGAATGCGGTTTTGCGAGGTAATGGGTACAAAACGCACTTTCAGGTCGGGCATGTTGAGCTGCTTTTTCACAGCGTCAACAACCTTGTTGGAATAGTCTTGCGCATAGCCGATGACGTTCTGCTGCAAGTCATAGTATGAAAAAGGTACGGAGGATTCGCGATGCCCTACAACGATTACGCCGGTTTCCTTAATTTTTTTCAAGGTGCCGGTCAGTTCTTCCGCCTGGGCAGATGCATGGGCGGCGGTCAGCAGCAGCAAGCCTGCCAGCGCGGACAAAAAGATTTTTTTCAGGGTCATGGTTTCCTCCTAAAAAGGTGCATTGCAGGGAGCAAACTTTGGATTTGTTCGATAAACGTCCCCAAAATCCCTTGCGGGAAAAGTTGTGGTCCTTAACCAATGTAAACCGTCAGCCTCGGCGCAGGCCGAAAGCTGGCGGAAATTACCTATATAGAGGGCTGCCGGTTTACATGGCCGAGCACTGAGGTTCTTCCAAAAAAGGAAGACGTGTCCGCTGCCGACAGCGCGCCTATGGCAGGCACTGTCGGCATGGCCTCATTGCTTGACGGCTTGTGTGGGGGGTCGCAGGCTGCCGCCCATGAAGAGCATCGGTTCTTTGGCATGAAATCTGTGTTATCGCCCCTTATAACCTAGTTAGTTTTATAAATAATGAACTTCTTGTCAACAAGTTATGGAATTGACCTGCAAAACGGGGCGTAATTATCCAGCAAAGCGCAAGAAAAGCGGAGTGCGCATGGAGTGCGGCAGCGCACCCTGCGCCATAAAAAAGCGCCGGGCTTTTGCCCGGCGCTGCTGTCTGGAAGACCTGACAGAGGCGTTTTGGGGTCACACGCTGCGATTGAGGCCCGCAAGAACGCTCATATTGCCTTCTGAATAGCTGCCGAAGTATGAGCTGGCGTTGTTGGAACCGGACCACCAGGCGGCCATGGACTCCACCTGTATGCGTTTGCGCATTTCCGACGGCGATACCTGCATGGCTTTGCGCGCGTCATCAAGGCCGGAAAGGGCCTCGATCTGCTGGTACTGTTTGACCAGTTTGGGGTTGTCGTTGAAAAACTGCTGTATCTTGGCCTGATCCGCGCCGTCGCTGATAACGGTGACGCTGCCGTCGGTATTGACCTGAAGGGTGAATTTTACGTTGGCGTCCACGCCAAGACTGTTCAGACCGCTGTTCAGGGTCTGCCCCAGGCTGCTTTTGTCGAGCACTCCCTGGGCGGCTGTGAGATCGCTGTTATTGACCGTGACCTGAACGTTGCCCGTTGCGCCCAACCTGAGGCTTACGGCGGAAGAATCCACGTTCTGCTTTTTCAGTTGTGCCGCGAGGGTGTCGGCCAGAGCCGTATTGTCCTCAAGCCACTTGTTGACCGCAGTGGCCTGATCGCCTCCATCGCTGGCCACAAGCCGCCCTTCGGCAGTCAGCGTAAAATTCATGGGGGTGGTGGACAGATCGACGCCCATTTCGCTCAAGGCGGCACGCAGTTTCGCGCTCTGGTCGCTGCTGGCGTCAAGCCCGTCCTGTATGGCGGCCTGCGCGGTATTGACCACGCTGAGTTTGCCAGTGCTGCTTACTTTCATGCTCACGGTCGTACTGGCGTCAATGCCGGCAGTGGTGAGGGAAGCGCGCAGGTCCTTGCCGAGGCTGGGATTGGAGTCAAGCCATGCCTGGGCTGCCTTCTGGTCGGCGGCGTTGGAGCTTGAGGCGGTCAGTTTGCCGTCCTTGTCCAGGGCGAAGGTAATGTCCTGAGGATTGCTGATGCCGACCTTGGAAAGGCCGCTCTTGACGCTGTCATTGAAGCTTGAAAGCAGCTGTTCGCGATATTTGGTGATCTGGCTGAACGTCACGCGGCTGTTGTCGGAAAGCCCCATGGATTCCATGGCGTACTTGGTCAGTTCAACCATGCTGGAAAGCTGGCTGGTCATGGACGCGCCGGAATTGAAGAGGCTGCTCAGGCTGTTGGACGAACTGCTGGAGGCGCTGCTGGTTCCCGTGCTCTTCAACTGCTGCCCCTGCCATTGAAGTGGGGCCGAAGTATAGCTGTTGACGCTGGATATGCTCATGGTTCCTCCCGGCAATAATTGCCGTAAAATATCTGCCTGCACAGTAGCAAGATATGGGCCATACTGCGTTTTCACCATGACCGGCCCTGCAAAAGGGACGCTGCGCGCATGTGCGGGAAAAACTTGCCGTAAGAGAAGATGGCGCATACCCCTTGCAATGATGGACAGCCCACATAAAATAGGCTAGAGAGCGAGCATGGCAGTACAATCTTCCATGAATGAAACCGTTGAATTTGACGATTCAGCCCTGGCAAATCAGCTGTTTGGGCCCCACAATGCGCATCTCGACCTGTTGGCTGTGGCCAGCGGGGCGCGCATCACAAGCCGTGGAGCCCGTATTCTGATCGAATCGTCAGATGCGGATGTTCGTCAGGTCTTGTGCAATGTTTTTGTGCAGCTGTATGAATTGCTGCGGGGCGGCCTTGTTCTGAGCCAGCAGGACTTCGCGCGCGCGTATGAGATGCTCAGGGCAGACCCCGGGCTGAACCTGTCGCAGATTTTTCGCGATGCGGTTTTTGTGAATACGCCCCGCAAAACGGTCACGGCCCGCAATGTGGCCCAGCGCACCTATCTTGATCTTTTACGGCGTCATGAGCTGGTTTTTGCCGTTGGCCCGGCTGGCACGGGCAAAACCTATCTGGCTGTGGCCATGGCCCTGTCCATGTTTCAGCAGCACAAGGTCAAACGTATCGTGCTCACCCGTCCGGCGGTGGAAGCGGGAGAACGTCTGGGTTTTCTGCCCGGCGATCTGGCGGAAAAAGTCAATCCCTACCTTCGGCCCCTCTATGACGCCCTGCACGATATGATGCCCCAGCCCAAGGTAGCATCCATGATGGAGGTAGGCTCCATTGAAGTGGCCCCCCTTGCCTTTATGCGGGGGCGCACACTCAATGACGCCTTCATAATTTTGGACGAAGCCCAGAATACCACTCAGGAACAGATGAAAATGTTTCTCACGCGCATGGGTTTTGGCTCGCGGATGGTCGTTACCGGCGATATTACGCAGATTGATCTGCCTATGCAGCCTGGGGGCCAGCGTCCGCGTTCAGGGCTCATTCATGCGCTGAATATCCTTCCTGATGTGCCTGGTTTGGCCGTACACCGCTTCAGCAAAGCTGACGTTGTGCGCCATCCTTTGGTGGGAGCCATTGTAAACGCCTATGATAACGCAGAAAAAGACGGCACGGCCAGCTAGCTTTCTGGCTCTCATACATGCATTGAGGGCGCGGCATCACTGCGGTTGGGGGCTGGCGGCCCTCATCATTACTTTTTTTGCCCTGTCGCTTCTGGCCGGGGCCAATTTCGAAGTGGTGCCCAGAATCTATGTGGCCGGGCAGGTGGCGGATTCGGACGTTGTCGCCGACCGCGACATTCTTGTGGAAGATACGCAGGCCACCAAGGCGCGCCGCAAGCAGGTGCTGTTCTTGCAGCCCCCTGTGTACGACCTGAGCCTGGAACCCTATGTGGCTTTTCAGAACCGCATTGTGGAGATTTTGCGCAGCCTGAATAACGGGGTGGACTACAAAGCCCAGGAAGGCCCTTTGCAGCGCCTGGCCGACGAACTGACCCCGCCCGTGACTGACGAGGTGCTGCCTGAACTGTCGCATCCCGAGGTTCAGTCCTATCTGCTGAAAACGCTGCTGCCCAGCATCCGCGAGCACATGGCCGAAGGGCTTGTGGGCGACATACGTTCGGCCAGGGTCGGACGCAGCGGCGTTATCATCCGCAATCTTGATAATAATACGGAAATCCTGCGCCCCGACGTGACCAACCTGCCCGATGTGCAATCGTTTCTGGCAGAGGTTTCTTCCATTGTCCGGCAGGTTCCCGCCCTGAACGCGCAGTCGCGGCGGGCCATCAATATTCTGCTTTCCGCCACTGTGCCAGCCTCGCTCACGCTTAACCGGGAAGCCACGCAAAAGCGCGGCAACGCCGTCATGAGCATGGTGGAGCCGGTTTACTATCAAATTCTCAAGGGCGAACTCTTGATACGCAAGGGTGAGCGTGTCAGCCGCGAACAACAGATAAAACTGCAAACCCTGTATAAATCCGCGTCCGACCCCATGCATTGGGGCACGGCCATGGGAACCTTTTTGTGTTCCCTGGTCCTGAGCGTCGGTTTTTTTGTGGCGCCCAGCGGCAAGCCCGGAACACCGCTGCGCTGTAAAGATATGCTGCTGATTTCGCTGCTGCTTCTGCTTTTTAGCGTAGGGGCGAAGATTGTCTATGTGCTGGGTCTGCGCATGGACAGCGTGACCTTTCTCAATACCCTGTGCCTGGGCTTTCCCGTGGCGGGCGCCGTGGGGCTGGTGGCCATGGTCTTTGCGGCCCGGCGCTACTGCACCATGGGGCTTTTGCTGTCGTTCTTCACCATGCTCATGTTTCAGGAAGATTTTTACTTCTTTCTGTTCCAGTTTCTTGGGGGCATGCTGGCCACATGGCTTGTGACCAACGCCCAGAGCCGTCAGGATGTGGTGTGGAGCATCGTGCCCCTGACCATAGGCCAGTCGCTCATCTGGTTCGGCACGGCCCTGCTGTCGCAGACAGCCCCGGCAGAACTGCCTGTGCAGCTTGCCGCGGTGGCCATCAACAGCCTGCTGTCGCTGATCCTGCTTTTTGCCGTCAGCCCCGTGCTGGAACTGAGCTTTGGCTACAGTACGCGCTTCCGCCTGATGGAACTCATGAGCCTTGAACAGCCGCTTATGCAGGAGCTTATGGTGACGGTGCCCGGCACCTACCACCATTCGCTGGTGGTATCCAACATGGTGGAAGCCGGAGCCAAGGCCATTGGCGCCAACAGCCTGCTGTGCAAGGTGGCGGCGCTCTATCATGACGTGGGCAAGCTGTCCTATCCCGAATATTTCATCGAAAACCAGTTTGGCGGCCCCAACAAGCACGACAAGCTTGCGCCGTCCATGAGCGCGCTTATTTTGCTGTCCCATGTCAAAAAAGGCACGGAACTGGCCGAACGCTACAAACTGGGCCAAGACATAGTGGATATCATCAGCCAGCACCACGGTACGCGCATCATCCGCTATTTCTACCAGAAAGCCCTCAATTTGGGCGAAAAACCCAGAGAGTCCGATTACAGCTACCTGGGACCAAGGCCGCAGACCAAGGAAGCCGCCATTCTCATGCTGGCCGACTCGGTGGAGGCTTCAAGCCGTACGCTCACCGATCCTACCCCTGCACGCATCAAGAGCCATATTGACGCCATCATCAAGGGGATTTTCTCCGAAGGGCAGTTGGACGAGTCTGAACTGACGTTCAAGGATCTGCATTATCTCAGCGAGAATTTCCAGCGCATCCTTACGGGTATTTTTCACCAGCGTATTGCCTATCCCGACGCCAAGATTCGCGACGTTGCCAGCAAGGTCGGGGGTAAGGCTGACGGCAAGACGGACGCCAAGCCCGAAGGAAAGACCGATGGCAGGCCGGACGCCAAATCCGACGGTAAACCGGATGTCAAATCCGACGGCAAGCCGGATGTCCGGGTGGAAAGCAAGGCAGACGCGCGGCAGGAGCCCAATGGTGAGACCGCAGGCGCTGCCACCCCGGCTACGGGTATGCCAGTGCTTCCCCATGTTCCCGTTGTTACGCCCCATGCCGCAGCGCAGGGCGGAGCGAAGAATGGCGGCGCGGAAAATGTGAAATCCGAAAGAACGTCCACCGCGCCCACAAACGGCGGCCGCCCGGATCTTTCCGCCGCTGCGGCACAGCCAGGCCAGCCCGTCCAGTCGGGGCAAGCAGGGCAGAACCAGACAGGCCAGGCAGGGCAGCCCGAGTCGTCAGGCAAATCAGGTCAGCAAGACCAACCAGGGCAAACAAGTCAAGCGGGCCAGCCAGGCCAGGCATCAGGACAAGTCCAGCCAGGACAGGGCACGCCGCAAAAACCTTCGGACAAAGGGGCGCGGTGACGTTGTTTCCTTCCTCCCTCGCGCGGGCAAGAGGCGGCGGACGGGTTCGCATCTTTTGCCACTACCCTCAGGGCGCTGCCTTCACGCCGCTCCACTGGCGTCAGATGGAAACAGCGCTTGAGGCTATGCTCGAAATTCTTCCGGATGCGGCCCAGAGTGCCGCCGAAGGATTTCAGGTCCCGGCGGAAGTGGAGCTTTTTCTGCTGGACGATGCCGCCATTGCGGATGCCAACGCCAGACATCTCGGCTGCGCAGGCCCTACCAATATTCTTTCCTTTCCCGGCGGGGCGGAAACTCCCGGAGTTTTACTGCTTTCGCTGGACACGCTGTGCAGGGAGTGCCTGCTGTACGGGCAGGATCCGTCCGAGCATGCCGTGCGGCTTCTGGCCCACGGCATGGGGCATTTGTGCGGATTGGATCATGGCCCGGCCATGGACGCCCTTTGTGAACGCTACATGGACGCGGGCTGTGCGGCTCTGTGCAGTGAAGGGAGAGCGGAGCCTGCTGGAGCCGTGTCGTTTTGACGTGGGCAACGGATCGTGGGCGGACGCCCGCCAGTGAAGGCGAGGGCGCAGGAGTTTGCGCGGGAAAATGTCGTTGCGGGTGTGCCGTGACCCATGTGCGGTGACATGCGTAATACGGATCTTACTTGGTTTGCCCTCGGGAAGCACGGATTAACGAGCCTCCTGGAAACGCGCAGTTATTTCGTTTGGCAAGGCGCGAGTTTTTTTGAAGCAGGAGTGGACTCTTCCGTCCTCGACTGTTTCAAAAAAAGTGAAGCAAGTCCGCCAAACGAAATAAATCAGCGTTTCCCTAAAGTTTCGCCAGTGCCTGACAATGCATGTCCCGCAGCTTTCGGGCTGAACTTTCCCCTTTGTTGCGCCATGCCTCGGGGAGGCGCAAATCAAGAAGCACAGCCAGATGTGCAAGAGCCACTGTGCTGACCGGGCTGCCGCTGTCCGCATCCACCAGGCGCCAGAAACGCTGGTCAAGCCCTGATGCGTGAACCCGCCAGAGCAGGTCGCGGCGGGTTCCGGGCCGAAGCATTGAATACATGCCGCCTTTCATATGTTCGGCTGCCGCAAGTGCTCCGGCCCTGGCAAAGCGATCTGGCAGGCGCAGGCGGCGCGCCAGTTCCGCGCTCAGGGCGATGCCACGTTTTTCATGGCCGTAGTGATGCGGCAGCAGGGCAGGATCGGTCTGGATTTTTCCGAGATCATGACAAAGGGCCATCCAGGCCGTCACGGCGTCTCCAGCGACCATGTCCATAATGCGCAGACTGTGGCCGAGAACCGAATTGCTGTGCCATTGCTCTGGGCCCGCCGGAATTCGGCTTGCTTCGTCCAGTTCCGCCAGCCAGGGCCGCAAGGCTTGCCCCTGGGCCAGCACGCGAAAAAAGCGGGCAGGAGCCGGAGCCCCCAGAGCTTTGACAATTTCGCGGCCCACACGTTCGGCGGGCAGAGCGGCAAGATCCGCTACCGAAAGCGCGCGCATCTGCTCAAAGGCATTTTTGTCAATGCTCCAGTCAGGCCAGGCGGCGGCAAAGCGCGCCAGGCGGAAGATTCTTGTGGGATCGCTGGCAAAAGACGTGGGAGAGGCCGGGCGCAGAATACGCCGCCGCAGATCGTGATAGGCCTGCGGGTGCGCATACAGTCTTCCCGCGCTGTCCAGGGCCAGGGCATTGACCGTGAGGTCACGCGCCATGAGGTCGCTTACGGGGCTGTTTCCGCGCAGGGGCATGCATTCACGCCCGCGCCACAGGCAAACATGTACGCTTTTGCCCACACGGCGGGCATCGGGATGAGCATCCAGAAAATCTTCCACAGTGCCGTCAAAGGCGAAATCCAGTTCCGTGGGCGTCCGGCCCACCAGCATGTCGCGCACCGCGCCGCCAACGAGGTAAAGTTCCATGGTCGCAGTATGTCACAGTCATCCACATGAGGGAAGCGAGGAGAGGGCTTCAACGCCAGATTCGCGCCCGCCCGCCATCTGGCGTTTTGGACATGTGGCCTCATGCCTTGATGCCGCCATGCATATGGCCGCCAGCGGCCTGCTTGCGCCGTGGGACAGCGTGCAGTGCGCCGCCCAGAGCGCCGGACGTGGGCAATTGCGGCGCACCTGGTATTCGCCGCCGGGCAATATCTATGTGGCCCTGCGGATGCCTGTGAGCCCGCCTTTTGACGGTTCCGCAGCGGCCCCGGCCACAGCGTTTTTATTGGCGGAAGCCTTGCGGAGCGAGGGCTGGCCTGTGCAGCTCAAGTGGCCTAACGATATTGTCATTGCGGACGCTGACGGGCAGCCCAAAAAACTTGCGGGTATTCTGCTTGAGGAGCGCGGCGGCATACTGCTTGCGGGTATGGGCATCAACGTGGATTTTTCCCCGCCAGCCGCCATATTACGGGCAGACGCCGCCATGGAGGCCACCTGTCTGCGTGACGTTTGCAGGCATGCGGAGGGGCAATATATTTCTACAGCGGAAGCCCTATGGCAACGGCTTGTAATGCTCATGCATTCAGCATATATTGACTGCCACTCATTTTCCGAGCAGTGGAAAAAGCGCGCTGACAGCCTTTTGCTGTGGCGTGGAAAGAATGTGGAGCTGCGCGACGATGGGCGCATTGTGCGCGGCTGGTTGACGGGTTTGAGCCCGGCAGGCGGCCTTTGTCTTAACCAAAACGGACGGCTTGAGGAATTTTTCAGCGGAAGCCTTCTGCTAACCGGCAGAGCAGCAGTAAAGGGTTAAAAGGCATGGCCAACAAGACATTCGCGGAAGTGCAAGATTTTTTGAAGGGTAAGGTAATACTTGTCGCCAACCGGGGCATTCCGGGCAGGCGCATCTGCCGTTCCATCCGGGAACGGTTCGACGCCGTGGCAGCCATGACCGCCACTGATGTGGACAAAACCGCTCCGGCGGCTTCCACCGCTCAGGAGTTGGTCCTACTGGGAGCAGAACCGCGCGCCTATCTGGACATTGACGGCGTCATCGCCAAGGCCAAGCAGCGCGGCGTCGTTGGCATCCACCCCGGCTGGGGGTTCGCCTCTGAAGACACGCGTTTTCCCGCGCGTTGCAAAGAAGCGGGCATTACCTTTATCGGCGCTACCGCCGAGGCCATGAACCTGCTCGGCAACAAGGTTCAGGCTCGGGAAGTGGCGCGAAAACTCGGCATTCCTGTGGTTCCCGGTTCGGACGGCGCAGTTGACATCCCCACGGCCAAAAAGCTCATCAGCGAGATGGGGCTGCCTATCATGCTCAAGGCTGAAGGCGGCGGCGGCGGTCGCGGTATTTTTGCCATTCACAATGAAGCGGAGCTTGAGGACGCCTTTTTCAAGGCTTCCACCATGGCGCAGGCTTCTTTTGGCAACCCGCGCCTGTTTGTGGAAAAATTTCTCGCTGACGTGCGCCACATTGAAATCCAGGTCATTGCCGACATGTACGGCAATGTCTTTGCCTTTGATGAACGCGACTGTACCGTGCAGCGCAATCACCAGAAGCTCATCGAGATAACCCCCTCGCCCTGGTCGGGTCTCTCGCGCAACCTGCGCGAGCGGCTCAAGGACTACTCGCGCCGTCTGGTGCGCGCGGTGGGCTATCACAGCCTGGCAACGGTGGAGTTTCTGGTTACGCCCGACGGCACGCCCTATCTTATCGAGGTCAATACCCGGCTGCAGGTGGAGCACGGCATCACCGAATGCCGCTACGGCATCGACCTGGTGGAAGAGCAGATCGCCGTGGCCTTTGGCGCGGAACTACGCTACCGCGAAGAAAATCTGCGCCCCTCGTACTGCGCCATGCAGGTGCGCATCAACTGCGAGAACCCGCAGGACAACTTTGCTCCCAACTCCGGCCTTATTTCGCGCTACGTGTCGCCCGGCGGCCCCGGCGTCCGGCTGGACTCCAACATCAGCGCCGGGTACGAGTTCCCTGCCAACTACGACTCGGCGGGCGCTCTGCTCATTTCCTACGCCCATGACTGGGAAAAGACCCTTGGCATCATGGAGCGCGCGCTCAGCGAATATGTCATTGGCGGCATCAAGACCACCATTCCTTTCTACCGCCAGCTCATAAAAAATCCCCTGTTCCGCCAGGGCAACATCAACACCAACTTTATCGCCAACCATCCGGAGCTCATGGTTTACACCGACCTTGCTCCCGAGGGCGAACGCCTGTCCAAGCTGGTGGCCGAAATATCCGCCAAGGGTTTCAATCCCTATGTGCAGCTTGGGGAATACCGCTCGGACACCACGCCCTGTCTTGGCCCCTTTGAGCCGGTAATGCCCGCCATCACTTCGGCGCAGCGGCGGCAGCCTTCGCCCTATCCGCAGGGTGACCGTCTGGCTACCCTGGATTACATCCGTGATTCCGGGAAGGTGCATTTTACCGACACCACACCGCGTGATTTCACCCAGTCCAATTCCGGCAACCGTTTCCGCCTCGCCGAGGACAGGCTTATTGGCCCGTATCTGGACAACGTGGGATACTTCTCCATAGAAAATGGCGGCGGCGCGCACTTCCACGTGGCCATGCTGGCCAATATGACCTACCCCTTCACCGAGGCGAAGGAATGGAACCGCTTTGCCCCCAAGACCATGAAGCAGCTTTTGGTGCGCTCCACCAACGTGCTGGGCTATACGCCGCAGCCCCGCAACCTCATGCTCAAGACCGGAGAAATGATCTGTGACCATTACCAGATCATCCGCTGCTTTGACTTCCTGAACCATATTGAAAACATGCGGCCCATGGCCGAAGTGGTTCTTGGCCGCAATGACGTCATTTTCGAGCCCGCCATTTCCATGTCCTGGGCCAAGGGCTTTGACGTGCAGCACTACCTTGGCGTCACGGAAGCCATACTGCGCATGGTTGGCAGCGTCATGGGCGTTGACCCCAAGGAAGCTTCGCGGCACATCATTCTGGGCCTCAAGGATATGGCCGGGGTCTGCCCTCCGCGCTTCATGACGGAACTGGTCACGGCCATACGCAAAGCCTGGCCCGAACTTGTGCAGCACTATCACCGCCACTACACGGACGGCCTGTTTGTGCCCTCCTGCGGCGCGGCGGCCAAAGCCGGAGCTCACATTATTGATGTGGGCCTGGGTTCAGCCGTGCGTTCGTACGGCCAGGGCGACGTGCTGTCCACCATGGCCTACATTGAGGACGAACTTGGCCTTTCATGCCATTTGGACAAGAACGCAATCCGCGACGCCAATTTCGTCTGCAAACAGATCATGCCGTATTATGACCGCTACTGCGCGCCGTACTTCCAGGGCATAGACTATGACGTCACCCTGCATGGCATGCCCGGCGGGGCCACCTCTTCCTCGCAGGAAGGGGCCATGAAGCAGGGCTACATTCACCTGTTGCCCTATATGCTCAAGTTCCTTGAGGGCACGCGCCAGATCGTGCGGTATCATGACGTTACGCCCGGTTCGCAGATCACCTGGAACACGGCGTTTCTGGCCGTGACCGGGGCCTGGAAGCGCGGCGGCGAAGACGAGGTGCGTTACCTGCTTCAGGTGCTTGCAGAAGTGACGCGCACGCCGGAAGAGGATTTGTCGCAGGAAATGCGCAAGGCCCGTCTGCACATCTACCGTGACTGCAACGATGCCTTCCGCAATCTTCTGCTTGGCAAGTTCGGCAAGTTGCCCCTGGGCTTCCCCGCGGACTGGGTGTACATGAGCGCTTTCGGCGCGGAGTGGAAAAACGCCGTTGCCAGCCGTACCGAGGCTTCACCTCTGGATTCGCTGGTGGACATAAACCTGTCTGCGGAAGAAAAGGCCTGTGGCGACATTCTCAAGCGCAAGCCCAATGACGAAGAGTTTGTGCTCTACCTCAATCACCCGGCGGACGCCCTCAAGACCATACAGTTCAAGGCCAAGTTCGGCGATCCCAACAACCTGCCCCTGCACGTGTGGTTTGAGGGTCTGAAGGTTGGTCAGGACCTGTACTTCAACGACAGCAGCGGCAAGCCGCACCATCTCCAACTGTTGAGCATATCCGCGCCCAATGAGACCGGCATATCCATCTGCCGTTATGTGCTGGACTCCGAGTTCATGAGTTATGACGTGCAGGTGCGCCAACCCGTGGGGACGGCCGTCAAGGGCGCTCTTATGGCCGATCCTGCCAACCCGTACCATGTGGCCGCGCCAAGCAATGGCGATCTCTGGGTCATGTACGTGCACCCCGGAGACGTGGTCAAGGCTGGCGAGGAACTGTTCAACGTGTCCATCATGAAGCAGGAAAAAGCCGTGCTCGCCCCTGTGGACGGCATGGTCAAACGTGTGCTGAAAACCGCTGATTTTAAAGAAAGCAAACAGATGGTTTCTGTGCGCGAGGGTGAACTCATTGTGGAACTCGGCCCTGTGCCGCGTGTGTGCGCCAATGAAGCCTGCGGGCAGCCCATTCCCATGGAAAACATCACCTTCTGCCCCTATTGTGGTTCAAAGGTCAGTTAGGGAAACGCTGATTTATTCCGTTTGGCGTCGTTGCTTCACTTTTTTTGAAACAGTCGAGGACGGAAGAGTCCGCTCCTGCTTCAAAAAAGATCGCGCCTTGCCAAAGGAAATACCAGCGCGTTTCCAGGAGGCTCTTTAATCAGTGCTTCGTTAGGTTACACGACATTGACGCTTTATGGCTTCCGGAAGGTTGTCTTCCGGAAGCCTAATCCCCTGGAGCAGAGTACTTTGAGAATACTCACTCTCAAAATTTATGATACGCTCGCTTCGGCGCTGAACCGCGCAAATAAATAGCGCGTACGCCTCCACAGCGGGCATCTGCTCAGGCAGCTGCCAGAGCAATTTCAAAGTGAAATTGCTCCAATGCTGGCAACACCGATGTGCCGGCTCATCAGTACTTCTGCCATATCAGCCGTAGGGCCTTCTGCCATGTGGTAATTTGTGGACAGTTTGCTGATGCCGATATACAATTTCCTAGGTTGCAATGCTTCTGTTTCCCAAACCGGAGGAAGACATGGGTAAGAGTACCGCCGCCAAACCTGCGCAGAATAAGGTCAAGGGGCATGCCCCTGAAGCCATTCAGAAAAAACTGGTGCTTACGGGCGCCGACATTGTGCAGCTTGGACCTGAAGCGGAATTGCTTGTTGGTGGTAAAAACTATAACACAGCGTTAATCAGCCAGATCGAGGGCATTCAGGCGCCGTATTTTCGCGCCATATCCTCCCTGGCCTTTCACCAGCTTCTGGATGAAACCAAGGTGAACGGGCGCGTGGTGCGCAGTGTTGTGGACCGTGAATACGGACGCATTGACTGGAACGACCCCGAAATTAACCAGGACCCGGACTTTCTGCAAAAATTTGTGCGCCAGCTCGGCAAACAGATTTATCAGGCCGCCAAGGCCGAAGGCGAGCAGTCGCACACCAAACTGCGTACCTTTATCAATAACATCGTCGAAGGCTTTGCCACCTCTCCCGAGGGCATTGATCAGTTGCGCAAGCGCTCTGTCATTGTGCAGGCGGCCATCCTTTCCGTGGAGGTTCCCTCCGATGTCAGTGAGGCCGTGCGCGGGGCTTACCGCGAGATCTGCCAGGACAATTCCGACGACATGACCCCTGTGGCCGTGCGTTCTTCCGCCGCTGGCGAAGACTCGCGCAAAAAAGCCTTTGCCGGCCTGCAGGACACCTATCTGAACATGGTGGGTGAAGAAAAGGTTGTCGAGGCGTACCACTGGGACTGTTCATCGGCCTACAACCTGCGCTCCATGACCTATCGCCGTGAGGCTATTCTGGACGCGCTGGCCAAGGCCGAGGCAACGGGCGACGAGTCCATTGCCGAAACCGCCAAGAAAGAATGGGCCATCGAGCACACGTCTCTTTCTGTGTGCATGATGCAGATGATCAACCCCGTCATTTCCGGTACGGCGTTTTCCGCTGATACGGCCACCGGTTGCCGCGGCACCAGCCGCAAGGACCTCGTGAGCATCGACGCCAGCTATGGACTCGGTGAGGCCGTGGTGGGCGGCAAGGTTACGCCCGACAAACTGTATGTCTTCCAGCGCGACGACGGCGCCGAGGTTGTCATCCGTCAGATGGGCTGCAAGGACATGAAGATTGTTTATGACGAAAGGGGCGGCACCAAGGAAGTGGAAGTGCCCGAGCTTGAGGCGCTGCGCTGGGCGCTTTCGCTCAGTCAGGCAGAACGAGTGGCCCAGGGCGTGCGCGCCGTAAGCAAGGCTTACGATGGCATGATTATGGACACGGAATTCTGCATTGACGCCAACGACAAGCTCTGGTTCGTGCAGGCGCGGCCTGAAACCCGCTGGAATGAAGACCTGGAAATGCACCCCACGACCATCTTCATGCGTCGCCGTGAAGTTGATCCCAAGGCTGCGGCTGAAGCCGAAGTCCTGGTAGAGGGTAATGGGGCTTCACGCGGGGCGGGTCAGGGCACGGTGCGCTTTTTGCGTTCGGCCCTGGAACTGAACAAGATTGCCAAGGGCGACGTGCTTGCCGCCGAGCGCACCGACCCGGACATGGTGCCGGGTATGCGTGTGGCCTCCGCCATTATGGCCGACGTGGGCGGCGACACAAGCCATGCCGCCATCACTTCGCGTGAACTCGGCATTGCCGCCGTTATCGGCATTCAGCGCCTTGACGTGCTGCGCGCCCTGGACGGCGCCGAGGTTACGGTTGACGGTACGCGCGGACGTGTGTACCGCGGCCTGCTGCCTTTGCACGAGGTTGGCGGTGAGATGGATGTGGCCAAGCTGCCTGCCACCAAGACCAAGGTCGGCCTTGTGCTTGCCGACGTGGGTCAGGCGCTCTTTCTTTCCCGCCTGCGCAATTTCGACCAGTTTGAAGTGGGTCTGTTGCGCGCGGAATTCATGCTGGGCAACATCAGCATTCACCCGCAAGCCCTGGAAGCCTTTGACAAGGGCGAGCTTGAAGGGGTGGTGCATGCCAAGCTGAAGGAGCTGGAAGACCGCCTTTCCAAGGTTCTGCGCGAGCAGATGTCCGTCGGGCTCATTGTCTTTAATCTTAACCTGCGCGACTACGTGGGCGAGGTCACTGGCCTTGCCGCCGAGCTGGCTGCCCTGGCCGACACCAGCAAAAACCTCAATGCCGAAGACGTGCTGTTGCAGCACCGCAAAATGCGCGAGCTGGATCACAAGATTGACCAGCATATGGAGATGGCCTCACGCCGTATCGAGGTTCTTAAGACTTCGCCCGATCTGGCTGACCATGTGCGCATTATTATGGGCTATGACGACGAACTTGCCCTGCAAAATAGCGCTGATCCCGAATCCGGAAAGCGCATTGCCGAAATTGAGGCCAGCGTTGAAGCCCATGTGAAGCGCATCAAGGATATGCCGGGCGTAATACGTCTTATGGACAACATCGCCCACCTGCGGGAAGAGGTGGGGCTGCGCTCCGGCCTCAAGAAAGAAATGGACGACGTGCGCAACCTGCCGGAAAAAATCCACAGCATGATCAAGGCTCGTGGCTTCCGTACCGGCAAGGAGCATTATGTGCAAACCCTTGCCCAGAACCTGGCGCTCTTCGCCATGGCCTTCTACGGCAAGCCCATCACTTACCGCACGACGGACTTCAAGAGCAACGAATACCGCAACCTGCTTGGCGGCAACCTCTTCGAACATTTTGAAGACAACCCCATGCTCGGGTACCGCGGCGTTTCACGTAACATCCATGACTGGGAAATTGAGGCATTCAAGCTGGCGCGTGGCGTATACGGCGGCTCCAATCTGCGGATGATGCTGCCCTTTGTGCGCACCCTTGAAGAAGCCCGCTCCATGCGCAGCTATCTTGAGCAGGTGCACAAGCTCAAGAGCGGTCAGGACGGCCTCAAGATTATCCTCATGTCCGAGTTGCCCTCCAACGCCATTCTGGCCAAGCAGTTCATTTCGGAGTTCGACGGTTTCTCCATCGGCTCCAATGACATGACCCAGATGGTGCTGGCTACCGACCGCGACAATGCGCGCCTTGCGCACATCTATGATGAAGAAGACCCCGCCGTTGTCTGGGCTATCCTGGTGAGCATCTTCACTGGGCTCAAGTATGGCAAAAAGGTGGGCTTCTGCGGTCAGGGCGTGTCCAATAGCCTTATCCTGCGCGGTCTGGTGGCCATTGCGGGCATTACGTCCGCCTCGGTTGTGCCTGACACCTATTATCAGACCGTGTTCGACATCGCCGCTGTGGAAGGGGAAAACATCCCCACCTCTGATCTTGGCAAATGGCTCGGCCAGCAGCACCACCAGCGTCTGGCTGCGCTTATGGAAAAGGCCGGTTACGGGCATATCCTCAAGAAATACAAGGACCCACAGGATATCCTGGAATGGTACGAAGGGGAGTTGCAGCGTCGTCACGAGCAGTTCCGCGAGCATCTCGACACTCCCAAGGAAGACTTCTACCGGTCGGAGCTGCAAAGCTTCCGTTCCTCCTTCCACAAGCCTGTGATCTATGCCACATGGAACTGGGACGATACCGTGCTGGACGCCCTGCACCATGCAGGCTTCCAGAACTTTGAGGAACAGGCCCAGGCCCTTGCGGCAGCCCGTTCCATACAGGAATAGCAACAAAGAACCACACAGGCTCCAGAGCCTGACAGCAAAACGGCCCGAAACCATCTTGGTTTCGGGCCGTTTTGGCGTTTTTGCCCCATATGCGACAAATGTTTTCAGTGGTAGCCCTGGTTACTCTTTCCAGCAGCGCAGGTGTTGGGGCAATCCCATTGTGAACGAGCACGCCGGTTTTGCATGGCACAGCCTGGACGGGCGCTGGAACGCGGCAGAGGTGCGCATGTTATTGCTCTGGCAAGCGCTCGAGGGGGATTGCATAGTTGAATCCTGTACTACACCAACTACGATAAGAGTTTTAGGGGGTGGGGGCGTGGGGGAGGAGACCCTTTTGCAAAAGGGTCCCTCCCCCACGAAGCATTTCTCAACAACACTTACAATGACACTATTCTATCTGCTTAGTGCGGGATGCCGGGCCATTGGCTCGCGGCGTGCTTCTGCCCTGGAAAGCCAGAATGGCAGCCATAATCAGGCAGGCAGAGCCTGCCACCAGCATGGCCATTTGAAAACCGTGCGCTATGGCTTCACGGTAATAGTGCAGGGCCGGGGCGGCCGTTGCATCTGTTGCAGCGGTGAAAACGAGCGCCTGAGCGCGCAGGGCGGCTTGAGGAATGCCGTCTGCCGTCATAAGCCGTGTGGCATACCTGACGGCTTCCGCACCGAGCAGCGCGCCCAGAATGGCAATGCCAAATGCCATGCCGCCTTGCCGCAGGGCATTCATCACGGCGGAGGCCGTGGCAAAGCGCGATTTATTTACTGAGCCTAAAACGCAGACGCCAGTGACAGGCACGGCCACCCCCATGCCGACCCCCATCAGGGCCAGTAGTGACCCTGTATACACATAGCCTGTGTCCACTTCGGCAAAAAACAACAAGGCCATGGCAACGCCGATAAGGGCATAGCTCCCGACCATCAGCCATTGGGCGCTGATTCGGGCGTGCAGTCTGCCAAAAAAAAGGGACACCACCGCAGTGAGCAAAAATTGCGGCATCATGCGCACTCCGGCCTCGGAAGCGCTGGCGCCCTGCGCGCTCTGAAAATAAAGTGAAAAGAAAAACAGGCTGCTATAGGTAGAAAAGCCCAGGATGAATGAGGCGAGATTGGATATGTCAAAGTCGGATTGCTTGAACAGGGGCAATGGCAACAAGGGGTTGGCAGTTCTGGATTGCTGATGCAAAAATACGACGAACAGAAGGCAGGAGCCAGTGAACGGGACTGTCGCCACAGTTGACAGCAGCCCATGCTGGCCTGCTGTGATAAGGGCGTAGGTCATGCCGCCCAGCCAGAGAATGCTGAGGGTCTGCCCGGCCACGTCAAGACGCAGATCCTTCTCTACGGCGATCTCCTTCATACCCCATCCGCCAAGCGCCAGTGCCACTATGCCCAGAGGGATATTGATCAGAAATATGCTCGGCCAGCCTGTGGAATCCACAAGAAGTCCACCCAGTAAAGGGCCGACAATGAGCCCGATGGCGCTGAATGTGGACCAGCCGCCAATAACCTTTGCCCGCAGCTTTGCATCATCAAAGGCGTGAAAAATGATGGACATGGCTCCGGGAATGATCACTGCCCCGGCCGCGCCCTGGACGCTCCGGGCAACAAGAAGCAGCCCTATACTGCCTGCAAAGGCGCAAAGGAGCGAGGCCGCAGTAAAGAGGGCCATTGCCAGCATCCATATTCTCTTGAGGCCGAACTTGTTGCTGAGTCCGCTGGCGGACAGCATAAAGGCGGCAAGGCAAACCGCGTAGGCATTGACTATCCATTGCAGCTCGGCAAGAGAGGCGTCAACGTCCGCCTGTATGGCGGGCAGAGCCACGTTGACGATGGTGATGTCAATATCGGCAATAAAAGTCCCCAAATAGGCGGCGGCGGTCAGCGCCACAAGCTTTTTATCCATGTGTGTTTCCTTATGGGCTTGCCTGAAGGTCTCGGTTCAGGCAGCACTGCAAGAAAATAAAGACCGACCGTCGGTCTGTCAATGGGGAAATAATGATTGCGGTCTGGGCAGGCAATGGTCAATACTGAGAGCAAGACACGAACACGAGGTTGCTGCGGATATGCCGAAAAAAAGCAGACTGTTGCTGGAAAATAACGTCGCCCTGAGCGCTGGTGAAAAGCGCCGGTCCGAACTGCTCGACATTGCGCGCGCGGTGTTTTTGGAAAAGGGGTTTGAAGCGGCCACAGTAAACGACATACTTGCGGCGGCCGCCTTGTCCAAGGGGGGCTTTTACCACCATTTCAAATCCAAGGATGAAGTGCTGAACGCGCTTCGCGCCCGTTATACGCAGTGGTTTCTTGAAGCGGTGGAAAGGAGCGTGGCCACAGTGCCGGAAACGGCCCTGGAGGAAAAATTTCAGACCTGGATCAGGGCCTATGTGGATGCGTATTTTTCAAGCTATGCCGAGCATGATCTGGTCTATCATTCGGTCCATGCCAGCCGGGCCAATGCGGATCGGCTGGCTGTGACCAGCAGTCTTGAACGCCTCTTGCAGCAGGGAGTGGAACAGGGAGTGTGGCGGCTTTCGTCTCCCGCATTTACGGCCACGATTATCTATTCAGCCATTCACGGAGTTGTGGACGAGAGCATTGCGGACGGCACAGGCTGTTCGGAGCGTCTTGAGGAACCTCTGGCGCAGCGTCTGGCGGATCGGCTTTATGTCTCGTTGCGGTTGCTGCTCCAGGCGTAACGAAAAGCGCCATTTTCCCGCAAGCAAAGTGCGGTGTTGCGGGATTGTTGTTGCTTTGTGCGAAGGTGTGGCGGGCAATGCCCTGTGCGGTGCAAAAGGCAAGGCGCTTGCTCTGTGTAACAAAGGTTGGGCTTTGGATAACACGGCGCTTGCGTGAAGGCGCAAGCGCGGCATATGCGCCTGGGGTGTCTGCTCCGGCAAGCGTTCGGGCGGGCGCACGCAGTCATTGAGAATGTGTATTCTCAATGGCTGCTCTGGTTTAGTTCAGGTAAAAGTAGAGGCTGTGCAACAGGTATTCTTCGCCCTTGCTCGCCGCCAGGGCCAGGATTTTACGCTTGATGCGGGGAAGCGGCGCAAGATCGCTGCCCAGAAGTTCAAGGTCTGCGAGCATGCGGGCTGATTCGCTGGCCGTCGCCTTTTTGCTTACGTAGCCCCAGACGTGCTCGGCGGCGTTTCTGGCCTTGCCCGGTTCAAGATCGCAGGCAAGGGCATCTTCGAGCAGGGCGTAAAACGCTTCCGCAGCCGGGCGATCGCTTTTGAGCAGATGGCGTATGGCGGAATAGGCATTGGGGCTGCGCTCCAGCACAAGGTACTTGTAGCGCGCCCATTCTTCCGTGAGGCTTTTACGCGGCAGGCCTGGCTGGGTCAGGTTTGCGCATTTGACCGCAGAGAGGTTTTTGTCCTTCACTTCCAGCATGACATCAAGCTCGCGATCTTCAAGCAGGCCGTGCATGTGCATGAAAGGGCGCATGGCGATGGTGAGGGAGTGCATGCCCGGTTTGCCGCCCGCCAACTGCTGCGAATAATGGATTTTCTGGCGTCCGCTGCGCGCGTTCCAGGTGGCTCCTGCGCGGTCAAGCCAGTGCTGCATGCCGCCATGGGGGGGCGGGTTCAGCTCATGATGAAAAATGTCAAAAATGGCAGGCAGTTCAAAGTCGTGGCACACTGCCAGAACATCTTCAATGGTGTAGATGCGCTCGTCATTTTCCAGAGCCAGTCGTTGCAGGATAGCATCGGGCAAAGCAGCAAGATTGTCGCGCAGCCTTTGTAACGCGGCAGGCTTGTCGCCATAGCCCCCGCCCAGATGCAGGATTATGCGGCATTCCGGGCCGGCTTGCAGGGAGTGAAGAAAGGCCGCGTGGTAGGCCAGGTCTGCCACGGCCTTGAGCACTACATCCTCACGAGGGGAGTTGAGCACCGTGTACTGGCCGGGATGCATGGAAAGGCGCACGCCGCTTTGGCGCGCGAGGGCGGCCAGGTTTTCAAGCTCCGGCCGCAATGCGGCCTGCCAGTCAAAATCAATGTCCTCATGCGACGCCAGCGGGATGCAGTCGGAACTGATGCGCATGAGTGCAAAGGACTCGCTGCGGCAATAGCGCAGCATGGCTTCCAGCGCGCCCAGATTGTTCCGGCTGACGGCCAGGAGGTTGTCACGGCTTGCGCGAGCCAGGGTAAGGCTGCTTTGCGCCGCCCCGGGCAGTCCAACGGTTTTACAGGCAAAGCCGTAGCGGATCATAAAAAATGCCTTTGGTGCAAAAAAGCCCCCGCTTGCGCGGGGGCTTTGTCATTCTACAAATCGGGAAGCGCCGGGCTGGCTTAGTACATGCCGCCCATGCCGCCCATTCCACCCATGCCGCCCATGTCAGGCATGGCAGCTTCTTTCTTGGGTTCGGGCTTTTCGCAAATGGCGCATTCGGTGGTCAGCAGCAGGGAGGCCACGGAAGCGGCATTCTGCAGAGCCGTACGGGTGACCTTTTTGGGGTCAATGACGCCAGCCTTGATGAGGTCTTCGTATTCGCCGGTAGCGGCGTTGAAACCGAAGCCGTCCTTGCCTTCGCGCACCCTTTCGACCACGATGGAGCCTTCAAAGCCGGCATTGTGGGCGATCTGGCGCAGGGGCTCTTCAATGGCGCGGCGGATGATGTTCACGCCAGCCAGTTCGTCGTCGTCAGCGGGCTTGATGTCGCAAAGAACCTTGGCCACGCGGATGAGGGCGGTACCGCCGCCAGGCACAATGCCTTCTTCCACGGCAGCGCGGGTGGCATTGAGGGCGTCTTCAACGCGGTCTTTCTTTTCCTTCATTTCCACTTCAGTGGCAGCGCCCACATGCACCACGGCCACGCCGCCCACCAGCTTGGCAAGACGTTCCTGCAGCTTTTCGCGGTCATAGTCGGAGGTGCTGTCTTCGATCTGGGCGCGGATCTGCTTCACGCGGGCCTTGATGTCTTCGCTCTTGCCAGCGCCGTCAACAATGGTGGTGTTTTCCTTGTCGATGACAATGCGCTTGGCGGTGCCAAGTTCGGCCAGGCTCATGTTTTCAAGCTTGGAGCCGGTGTCGTCGGAAGCCACCTGGCCGCCGGTCAGCACGGCGATATCCTGAAGCATGGCCTTGCGGCGGTCGCCGAAGCCAGGAGCCTTCACGGCGACAACCTGGAGGGCGCCACGCAGCTTGTTGACCACCAGGGTGGCCAGGGCTTCGCCTTCCACGTCTTCAGCGATGATCATGAGCGGACGGTTTACCTTGGCAACCTGCTCAAGCACGGGCAGCATGTCTTTCATGCTGGAGATTTTCTTTTCCGTGCAGAGGATGTAAGGATTGTCCATTTCGCAGACCATCTTTTCGGGATTGGTCACGAAGTAGGGGGAAAGGTAGCCGCGGTCAAAGCGCATGCCTTCAACCACATCCATGGTGGTTTCGAGGCCCTTGGCTTCTTCAACCGTGATGACGCCTTCCTTGCCCACTTTGGACATGGCTTCGGCAATGATGTTGCCGATGGTGGTGTCGGAGTTGGCAGAAATGGTGCCGATCTGGGCGATTTCTTTCTGGTCGCGGGTAGGCTTGGCAAGATTGGCAAGTTCGGCGATCAGGCTTTCAACAGCCTTGTCGATGCCGCGCTTGATGGCCATGGGATTGCGGCCAGCAGCCACAAGCTTGATGCCTTCGCGGTAAATGGCCTGGGCCAGAATGGTGGCGGTGGTGGTACCGTCGCCAGCGGCATCGGAAGTTTTGGAGGCCACTTCCTTGACGAGCTGGGCGCCCATGTTCTCAAACTTGTCGGAAAGTTCGATTTCCTTGGCAACCGTCACGCCGTCCTTGGTGATGACGGGAGCGCCAAACGACTTTTCAATGGCCACGTTGCGGCCTTTGGGGCCAAGGGTAATCTTGACGGCATTGGCAAGCTTATCAACGCCACGGGAAAGTTTTTCGCGGGCTTTAACATCAAAAAAAATTTCTTTAGCAGACATTGGGACATTTCCTCCTAGTGGTAATGCGGCAAAGGTGGGAGTTAGTCGATGATGGCGAGAATGTCTTCTTCGCGCATGACCAGATGGTCAACGCCGTCAAGCTTCACTTCAGTACCGGCGTACTTGTTGAACAGCACTTCGTCCCCGGCCTTGACGGCCAGAGGGGTGCGCTCGCCATTATCCCCTACCTTGCCGGGACCCACAGCCACAACCTGACCCTTGGACGGCTTTTCTTTAGCCGTGTCGGGGATGAACAGGCCACCGGCGGTCTTTTCTTCGGACTCAAGGCGTTTGACCAGAACACGGTCGTTAAGGGGTTTCAGCTTCATGACGTCAGATCCTCCCGGAAATGTTATTATCGTCCCTCAGGGACACAGCTATGTATGCAAAATAGCGTACATGCTGGAAATATTGCGCGTAACAGGCCATGTTGAACAGTCTGTCCAATCCGGCCCCGCACCGGCATAGAAATAAGACATGCTGGCGGGTTGAAAAGGGGGTTGTGTGGAATTTTTTTGAAGTTTTTTCTAACCATGTAAAATAATAGTAAATTACATGATTAAAAAAGAATCCGCACATCCGCTATTTCCGGCATCCGGCCCTTGCGGCAACCCGGCAAACCGGGACGCCGGACAGCGAAAGATCTTCGCGGGCTGTTACGTCACGGCACCATACGTTATTGGGCGGCAAAGTAAAGCCCTACTCTGCACTGATGGCGCGGGCCGGAATTTGATGGCCGTTGCCGCTGGCGGCGGCCCTTTGCGTCAGCCCTTGGACTCGACGAGAACAATGCCATTTTGAAATACTTTTGTGGGGGAGGAACCCATTTGTAAAAGGGTCGCCTCCCCCATGCCCCCACCCCCTAAAACTTTGACTGTTTTTTATTACAGTACAACGATTTTATAATCTGAAGGAGGCAGAAACAACGTCTTACAGACAGCGCGCCATCTAGGGGCTATTTGCTCTCAGGGACTTCACCGCAAGACAGCCTGAAAAACATATTGGCCCAAAAAGCGTCACAGGGGCCGCTGCATTTTGGCAGCGGCCCCTGTGACGTTTGTTTACTGTTTGCGGGATGCGGCCTGTTGTGCCTACACGGTGGCCTCATCTACCAGGAAGACAATGGAATAGTAGGGAATGCCGCCGTGCAGCGAAAGGCCGATCTGGCACGTGCGGCTTGAGGAGTAGCCGACCTCGCACGTGCTGACCTGCATGCGCAGACTCTTGAGCGCGGATTCATTGAGTTCCGGGTGTGTAAAGCCACGGTCGCCCGCCCAGCCGCAGCAGTTGATGCCGTCCGGCACGACAACGTTTTCGGCGCACATTTTGGCGAGCTTTTCAAGTTTGCCCTCAAGGCCCATCTTGCGCACCGAGCAGGTGGCGTGCAGGGCGATGGTTTTGGGTAGCTTGGTGAACCTGAGGCTGCCATCCATCTTTTCAAGGATGAACTCAATGGGCTCCATCAGGGTCAGCGACGGGTCAAGGGTTTGCTTCATGTGCAGCAGGCAGGGGCTGGTTTCACAAAGCACGGGGTATTGCCCGTTATTGCTGGCTTCCTTGAGGGCGGCTTCCAGTTCCTTTTCCTTTTTGTGGGCGGCGTCGGCAAGGCCCTTGCTGGCAAAGGCCATGCCGCAGCAGAGCTTGTCCAGATTCTTGGGCAGAATGACATCGTAGCCGCCCTTGAGCAGAACACTGATGACCGCTTCCGGCTCAGTGCGGCGGTCTGTGTGTTCTTCGCCAGGGCCCATGTTGCGGGCTATGCAGCTTGGAAAGTACACCACTCTTTTGGGATTGGCGCTGTGAATCTCAGGAATCCGTAACTTGCTGCCGCCCTTGGGCATATCTCTGTTCCAGAGAGGAGCCTTGTTGAAGGTGACGCAGCGCAGCAGCCGGGAGCCGTTTTCCATAAAGGTGGTGCCAAGGGCGCGGTGCAGCTTGTCCACACTGTTGAGCGCAAAGGATATGGCCCGGCAGGTTCCGGCAAAGTGGTCGGCGACGCTGTTGGCGACTTTTTTACTCAGGTTGCCGGCTTCTCTTTTGCGCAGGCTCTTGATGAAGACGCCGGTGTCCACTCCAGCGGGGCAGCGGGGGCGGCACAAACTGTCGGTCGCGCAGGTGGCGTTGCCCATATAGTCGTACTGCGTTTCAAGGTTTTTCAGTTCCTTGCTGCCGGGGGCAACCTCACGCAGGCGGCATATTTCGCGGTATGCCGTGATGCGCTGGCGCGGGGTGAGGGTCAGATTGCGGGACGGACAGACCGATTCGCAGAAACCGCATTCCATACACTTGTCCACAAGCTCGTCAGCCGGATGCAGGGGCTTGAGGTTCTTGATGTGCCCTTGCGGATCGGAATTCATGAGCACGCCGGGATTGAGAATGCTCTTGGGATCCAGCAGATCCTTGACGGATTTCATGATGCTGTAGGCGGCCGCGCCCCATTCCAGCTCCACAAAGGGAGCCACGTTGCGGCCTGTGCCGTGTTCGGCCTTGAGAGAGCCGTCGTATTTTTCGGTGATAAGCTTGCAGAAGTCGTCCATAAAGGCCGCATAGCGCGCCACTTCCGTGGGCGAGCCGAAGTCCTGCCAGAAAACGAAATGCAGGTTGCCGTCCCTGGCGTGGCCGAACAGGGGGGCCACCGAGTACCCGTGGCGGGCAAACAGGTCTTGCAGGTCTGTGGCGGCTTCGCCCAGGCGTTCGAGGGGAAAGGCCACGTCTTCAATAACAATGGAGGTGCCCACGGGGCGCATGCCGCCCACGGAGGCCAATATGCCCTTACGGATCAGCCAGAGTTTGCTGTATTCTTCGGGCTTGTCGGTAAACGCATGCGGCCGCACGAATTTTACGTCCTTGAAGGCGGCGTTGATGGTGGCGATGTTTTTGTCCAGCTCTTCCTGGGAGGAAGCGCGCGTCTCCACCAGCAGTGAGCAGACCTTGTCGTCAAGGGTGTCCAGCCCGTCGGGCAGGCCGGGGGTGCCCTCCACAGAGCGCAGAGAAGCCCTGTCCATCAGCTCGGCGGAGGAAACGGGCAGGGTGGCCACGGCGGAAGCGAGATCACAGGCATCCTTTACCGAGGGCAGCAGCATGAGGGCCGATGCCTTGAACGGTGCTTCTTCCACTGTGCGGTAGGTCACTTCGGCGATAAAGCCCAAGGTGCCTTCAGAACCCACCATGAGGTGCTGCAGGATTTCAAAGGGGTCTTCGTAATCAACCAGGGCGTTGATGCTGTAGCCCGTGGTGTTTTTGATCTTGAACTTGCGGCGGATGCGATCGGCCAGGGTTGTGTCGCTCATGATTTTGTTTCGAAGAGCGGTCAGGCCGTCAAGGATGTGGCCGTGGGTTCTGGCAAAGGCCGCACGGCTTTTGGCGTCGGCGGTGTCCAGCAGGGTGCCGTCCGACAGAACCATGCGGGTGGACAGCACCGTCTTGTAGGAGTTGTCGGAAGTGCCGCAGCACATGCCGCTGGCGTTGTTGGCAAAAATGCCGCCGATAAAACAGCTGTCGATGGAGGCCGGGTCCGGCCCGATTTTTTTGCCGAATTCCGCCAGTATCTTGTTGGCCCCGGAACCGATTATGCCGGGTTGAAGGGTGATTTTTTCGGCGTGCTCACCCACGCGCCAGTCTCTCCAGCCCTGGCCGATGCGCACCAGGACGGAATCCGTCACGGCCTGGCCCGAAAGGCTGGTGCCCGCCGCGCGAAAGGTTACGGGCACGCGCATGCGGTCAGCCACGCCCATAAGCTCAATTATTTCTTCTTCATTAAGCACGTCCACCACAAGCTTGGGGGTAAGGCGGTAGACGCTGGCGTCTGTGCCATAGGCAAACAGGCGTAGTGGATCAGTATATATCCGATTTTTAGGGATAAAGGCCAAAATGGCGTCGTGAAATTCTTTGTGGGGTGATGTCAGCATCAAGAGTCCTCCAGGGCAGGGCAAACCTGCGATGATTTACGGATAGCAGTACCTAAATTACCTATTGTTAATAAAAATCGCTAGTGGAAAAGTTAGGCAAAACGCTAGGATTCGAAGTAAAAATGCAATATCTATGGTATGATATGAGCTTATTTACTAATTTTTCATGGCAAACAGGAGGGTTCTCCTTCGACAGGTTCCTGAATGTCAGAAACTACACAAGCTCCGGCAACGCCGTGCAGAAATGCTGCCAAGCAAGGTATGCCGCGCTATGCCTACCGCGCGCATTTAGCTCATCTACCCTTTGCAAAAGGGTAGATGAGCTAAATGCTATAAAGGTTTTGGGGGGGCGTGGGGGAGGAGACCCTTTTGCAAAAGGGTCCCTCCCCCACAAAGCATTTCATCGTTGTTGTTTATTCCAGCCTCGGCAAAAAAACGAGACCACACCGACACTACTCAGGGTGGCCTGAGTGTGCGGCATGGTCTCGTCGGGTCTGCCCATTGGCCTGATCTGGTTGATCAAGCCTCACGGGTCAGGTTTCGTTGGCCAAGTTTCCCTGGCCTGGGGCCGTGTCAGATTTTTTCGATCTTTACGGCGCAGGCTTTATATTCCGCAGTTTTGGTAATCGGGTCCATGGCGGGATTGGTAAGCCAGTTGGCGTTGCTTTCACGGAAGTGAAAGGCCATCCAGACCATTCCCACGGGCATGTCGTCCGTAACCTTGGCCCGTACCGTCACTGAACCCCGGCGTGAAGACACGCGGATGTTCTCGCCGTCGGCTATCTGCAACCGGGCGGCATCTGCGCTGGATATGTCCGCCGTGTCGTGCCCCATGAGCGTGTTCAGCCCCTTGCTGCGGCCTGTTTGCGTTCTGGTGTGGTAGTGGTAGAGCCGCCTGCCGGAACTGAGAACAAAGGGATATTCCGCATCAGCCACTTCCGCTGCCGGCGTCCAGTTGACGGGCACAAACAGACCTTTGCCGCGTGTGAATGCCCCGTCCTTGTGCAGCACCGGGGTTCCCGGATGGTCTTCATGCGGGCAGGGCCATTGCAGACCGTCGCCCTCGATGCGGCGATACTTGATGCCGCGGAATAATTCGGCCAGTACCGATATTTCGTTGTCCCACAGGTCCTGGGCAGAATCCGATTCCCAGTGGTGGCCAAAACGGGCAGCCAGCTGCTTGAAAATCCACCAGTCCATCTTGGCCTGGCCTGGCGCGGTGCTGGCGGCGCGTACACGGCTGACGCGGCGTTCGCTGTTGCTGAACGTGCCGTCTTTTTCGCCCCAGGCTGCAGCTGGCAGGATTACATGAGCGAAGCGCGTCGTTTCATTGGGAAAAATATCCTGCACCACCAGAAATTCCGCAGAAGCCAGGCAGCTTTCCACATGGGTGATGTCGGGTTCCGTATTGGCAAGATTTTCGCCAAATATATACATGGCTCTGATTTTCTTTGACTTGAGGCCATCAAGCATGTCGGGCAGCATCATGCCCGCCCCTGCGGGCAGGGGCGTTTTCCAGAAGCGCTCAAGGCTTTCCCTGGCGGCCTTGTCGGCCACCTTGCCGTAGCCGGGGTAGGTGTCCGGCAGAGCGCCCATATCGCAGGAACCCTGCACATTGTTCTGTCCGCGCAGAGGATTCACGCCGCCCAAGGGCTTGCCCACATTGCCCAGAAGCATTTGCAGGGCCGCGCAGGTCAGCACGTTGTTAACGCCGCAGGTATGTTCTGTAATGCCAAGCGTATAGGCCAGCAGGGCGGGTTTGACCGAGGCCAGGTCGCGGGCGGTACGTTCAATGACTTCAGGCGCGATGCCGCAAATGGGCGCGGCCCACTCCGGCGTGCAGTCGGCCACGTTGCGCCGCAGTTCTTCAAAACCCAAGGTGTGCCGGGCCACAAAGTGCTTGTCATAGAGATCATCCCTGATGAGCACATGCATGATGGCGTTGAGCAGGGCGATATCCGAACCCACGCGCAGTTGCAGGTGGGTTTCCGCCTCCTTGGCTATGCCGGTGCGGCGCGGGTCCACGACAATGAGTCGGCACCCGTTGCGCACGGCCCGTTTGACGAGGGTTCCGGCCACGGGATGCGCCTCCGTGATATTGGAACCAATGAGTAAAATCATCTTGGCTTCGCCCAGGTGGGCAAAGCTGTTGGTCATTGCACCTGATCCAAATGATGTGGCCAGACCGGCCACAGTGGGGGCGTGTCAGGTACGCGCGCAGTGATCAATATTATTGGTCTTGAACACCGCGCGAAAGAGTTTTTGCATCTGGTAGTTATCTTCATTGATACTACGGGCGCAAGCCACACCGGCCACAGCGTCCGGGCCGTGATTTTCAATCACCTCTGAAAATTTGGCGGCTATGAGGTCAAGAGCCTCGTCCCATGAGGCCGTCCTGAACGAGCCGTCCTGACGGCGGATAAGGGGCTCGGTGAGCCGCTCCTCACTGTAGATGAAGTCATAGCCAAAGCGCCCCTTGACGCACAGGCTGCCCTTGTTGGGGCTGCCGTCTTCAACGCCGTTGACCTCAATTATGCGCCCGTCCTTGACGGACAGGTTCAACTGACAGCCCACGCCGCAGTAAGGGCAGGTGGTGCGCACCGTGTCTATTTTGTCTTCACGCACGGCAAGGCCATAGGACTTCTTTGCCGTAAGCGCCCCGGTGGGACATGCCTGAACGCACTCGCCGCAATGGGTGCAGCGGGTGTAGTCCACCAGGGGCCACCAGGATTCTTTTTCAGCCCTGCGGCCGAACTGCGGCGGTATGGCGTCATTGACCTGAATGGCCGAGCAGACAGAGGCGCAGCGTCCGCATTGCACGCAGCGGCTGAAGTCGCGCGTGATCATCGGGTGCTCGTCATCCAGGGGAAAATGCCCAGGTTCCGGCACAAGGTCCTTGACGGGCACATTGCACTTCATGGTCAGTGCCTGGAGCTGGCACTTGCCTTCGGCGGGACAGGGATGTTCACGATGGGGCATGGCCCCTGCGGCTTTTTGATAGGCGGGCCAGAGATCGGGGGGCAGTTTGCGCAAAAAACAGTCGTGTCGGCCTTCGGCCACCAGCAGGGAAAGGATGTTTTTGCGTGTGGCAAGTACCGTCGGGGAATCCGTCTCAATGATCATGCCGTCCTCGGCAGGGGAGGAACAGGCGGGCAGCAGGCGGTCGCGCCCCTTTACCTCGACGGAACAGATGCGGCAGACCTTGCCGTGGCCGGTCTTGGGCAGCCAGCACAGCGTGGGAATATAGACGCCGTGCGCCGTGGCGACATCCAGTATGGTCTGCCCAGGCTGAAAGGTAGCCTGCTTTCCATTAATGGTGACAAGCATAGAAACTCCCGTTCGGGCCAGAGGCGGCCCGTCCTTCATCTTTGCACGACGCGGCAAGGGGCGCGTACGCTTTATATTCAGCTTTTTGCGGCCTGCCCTTGGGCCGTCACTGAGCGGTCCTTGGGCTGTCCGCTTTTGGCACGTCCCCGCAGGGGATTACCGGATAACTCTTGATACTCACGTCAGCAGACTTTGTGCGCAACTAGAGCAGATCAACTTTGAAATGAGAAGCATTTCAAAGTTTTCATTCAGCCAGAAAATGTGATTTGCGACAGCCATCAGCAGGCTGCACGTTCTATTAACCAATTGCTGTCTTTGTCCGTAGCTTCCTTCGTCGCAACGGCCAAAGCTCGGCTGAATCCACGCCACGTTGTGGCGCGCTGCACGAAGTGCAGCGTTAGAGCATTTACACTTTCAAAGGTAAAATGCTCTAAAAAATCAATCAACCATGCGCGCGTGCTCAAGGCGCGGTCATGACGACGCGCAGGCAGCGCAGGCAGCGCGACGACTCGCGCACGGCTTCCCATTCCAGCGGTTCTGTTTCCACCTCTGTAAAGCCGTGCAGGCGTTCGCGCAGAGGAATGGCGTGGATGGGCATGGGCGGCGTCGGGTCTTCAAGGGGAACGGCATCTTCCGTATCCAGCATATTGATGGACATGAGCGCCTGTTCCAGCTTTTCGCGCACAGTGGGGCCGTCATCTTCGCCGTTCAGGTGGGCGGCTATGTGCGCGGCCGCGCGTTTGCCTGCGGCAAGGGCGGCTATAAGCGAGCTTGGGCCTGTCACGCAGTCCCCGCCGCCGAAAAAGCGGGGCAGGGCGCTGACTTCGCCCGTGATGTCGTGGGCGTCCAGCGTGCGGTACTTGTTCAGGGCGCCGTCCTTGCCTTTAAGGATCACTTCCAGAGCCACCTTCTGGCCGATGGCGTAGACGATGGCGTCACAAGGCAGTTCAAAGTCGGCTCCTTCCACAGGAACAGGGCGGCGGCGGCCGGAGTCGTCCGCCGGGCCAAGTTCCATTTTCTGGCACACAAGGCCGGTAACGCGGCCATCGATGTTTTCTATGCGCAGGGGGGCCGCCAGAAAGGTGAAAAGAGTGCCTTCTTCCCTGGCTTCTTCAATTTCCACTGGGTCGGCGGGCATTTCTGCCTCGGTGCGGCGGTAGACCACGCGCACTTCCTTGAAGCCGTGGCGCAGCGCCGTGCGCGCGCAGTCCATGGCCACGTTGCCGCCGCCCACCACCACAAGACGGGTGCCGCTTACGGCCTGCCTGCCCATGGTGGCTTCATGAAGGTAGTGGATGCCGCTGAGGTAGCCCTGAGGGCAGCTGTCTTCGCCTTCGCAGCGCATGCCGGGGGCGTGGGGCGCGCCTGCCGCAATAAAGATCGCTTCAAAACCCTCATCGTGCAACTGGTCCACCGAAATGTCGCGTCCAATTTCAATGCCGGTGCGGATGTCACTGCCAGCGGCAGCCACCACGTTTATTTCCCGCGTCAGTACGGATGGCGGCAGGCGAAAATCGGGAATGCCGAATTTGGCCATGCCGCCGCAGACGTCATGCCGCTCGAAAATGGTGGGCGCGACCCCCAAATGGGCGAGGTAGTAGGCGCAGGACAGCCCGGCAGGCCCGCCGCCGATGATGGCCACTTTTTTGCCATGGGCAGCCGGTTTTTGGGGAACAGGGGGCTGATTGAGCGCGGCGTTGTGGTCAAAAAGAAAGCGCTTGAGATTGCGAATGGCCACAGGCTTGCCCTTGAGGCCACGTTTGCAGGCGGCTTCACAGGGGCGCTCGCACACGCGGCCAATGGTGCCGGGCATGGGGCAGTTTTCCATAACCCGTTCGAGCCCTTTGTCAAAACGGCGAAAGCGGATGTCTTCAATATACTCAGGAATAGTGACATGCCCTGGGCAGGCGTTGACGCAGGGGGCGGTAACCATGCTCGTATAGGCGCCGCCTGAGGTCTTTCTGGCCTTGAGCAATTGCGGTGCCTGTTCCAGCACATCCAGCAGGGGCTGGGGCGAGGTCTGGCCAATGTCGCAACGGGCGCTGGCACGAACCATGGCGGCCAGTTCGCGCAGGTATTGCAGGTCGTCGGCCCTTTCCTGCCCCTGGCACATCTGGTCAAGGCGTGCGGCAATGCGTTTGAGACCGCTGCGGCAGGGGAAGCACTGGCCGCAGGATTCGCCTGACGCCACGGCATAATATGCGCGCAGCATGTCAAGGACATCGACAGTGTCGTCGGTGACCGTCAGGCCGCCCCATCCCATAAAGGCTCTCTGAGTTTCAGGGGCCTTTTTTCCTCGCCATGTATCAATCGTCAGCATGGATATCCTCTGCATTCGTTCTGCCGTGTCGGCGTAGGCGTCCAAGTTAGCGTATTGGCAGCCCGGAGGCAAAGACGGCCCGGACGGGAAAGTTACATCCCGTCAGAGCCGTCTTTATGATGTCATGTGTTTTGAACATAACGAAAACGTTTTTTGTCTTGCCTTTTCCGGGTTTAGGTCATGCCAGGCAAGACATAAACCCGTAGCGGCATGCAGATTTTCTCGAACGCTCCTGCATTGGGAATGCATTTCAGTGCGCGGAGGTCGTCCCAGGTTTTGACGGGCGCTGCTCGTGCAGACGCCCCACGACGCAAACCAGCGTTGTGCTAGAACGAGGGCATGATGCCTTTGCCCACCAGTTCCTTTTCAATGTAGGCTTTGACTTCGGGCGACTGGGCAGCCTTGATGAGGGCCTTGGCCTTGGGGCTGTCCTTGTCGGCCGCGCGCACCACGATGATGTTGGCGTACGGCGATTCGCTGCCTTCAATAACAAGGGCGTCACGAGCGGGAATAAGACCGGCTTCGCCGGCAAAGTTGGTATTGATAACCGAGGCGGTCACATCGTCCAGGGTGCGGGGCAGCTGGGCGGCGTCAAGTTCATGAAACTTGAGACCAAGGGGATTTTCGGTAATGTCGGCCACGGTCACAAGAGCGCCGGGCTTGATCTTGATGATGCCGTTGGCTTCAAGCAGGCGCAGGGCGCGGGCTTCGTTGGTGGGGTCATTGGGCACGGAAATGGCGTCACCCTTCTTGAGGTCAGCCAGTTTCTTGATTTTTTTGGAATACACGCCCAGCGGTTCGATATGCACCTTGCCGATGGACACAAGACCAAGGTTCTTTTCCTTGTTCATGTTGTCGAGGTAGGGCTCGTGCTGGAAGAAGTTGGCGAAAAGCTGACCATTGGCAAGGGCCATGTTGGGCTGCACGTAGTCCGTGAATTCCTTGATGACCAGATTGTAGCCGTCCTTGGCCAGCAGGGGCTTGGCCACAAGCATGATGTCCTTGTGCGGGAAGGGGGTGACGCCGATGACGATGTCTTCGGCGGCAAAGGAAGGAACGGCCAGGGTCAAAATCATGGCCAGAGACAGAAGCAGGCGTTTCATGATGGCTCCTCGCTTGGGTAAGACTGTACCGGTTGAAGAATCAAGGCCCGACATGAAAATGGCGGGCTTTATCGCAGTATTTTGTACAAAACGTTGCAGATGCCCTGTATAAGCAGCACCAGTATGCACAGGATGATAACGGAATAGACCATTATATCAACCTGAAAGCGGTTGTAGCCGTATTTTACGGCCAGGTCGCCCAGACCGCCGCCGCCTACTGTCCCGGCCATGGCGGAATACCCAAGCAGGGTAATGGCAATGACCGCGATATTCAGCACTATGGAAGGCAGCGCCTCGGGAAAGAGCACGCGAAAAATGATCTGAGAGTTGCTGGCCCCGAAGGACCGGGCAGCCTCGATAACGCCCCTGTCCACCTCAAGAAAGCAGGTTTCAATGAGGCGGGCCACAAAGGGGGCCGCCGCGATGGTGAGGGGTACGATGGCCGCCGCGCTGCCGATGGAGGTGCCCACCACAAGGCGGGTAAAGGGGATGATGGCGATCAGCAGAATGATAAAGGGAAAGGAGCGCACCAGGTTCACCACAAAATCCGCCACCCTGTAGACCGAGCGGCAGGGGCTCAGGCCAATGGGGTTGGTCACGATCATGAGGATGGCCAGAGCAAAGCCGATGAGCAGTGAAAAGAACGTGGAGAGCATGACCATCTGGAGGGTTTCCCAGGTGGCCAGCAGAATTTCGGGCATTTTGTCCTGAAGACGGTCCCACAGGGGGGCGAAGTCCTGCGCCAGTTGCGCGAGGGTACTCAGATCACTCATGGCTCGCATCCAAGGCTTGCTTTACGGGATATTCCAGTATTTCCCAATAGAGATGCTGTTCTTCAAGGTAGCTCAGTACGGCTTCAATGTCCTGGTCCTGCACATTGATGATAAGAAAGCCGAAGACATCGTCCAGGTACCGCTCCAGCTTGCCGCCCACAATGGAAAAATCGATGCCAAGGGCCCTTGCCATCTGCGTGATGACGCTCTGCTGCGAGATGACGCGCGGGAACATGAGCCTGATGTTGGTGCCGCCGGGAATGAGCGTGTACTCATTCTCCACAATGGCCTGCATATCCTTGGTGGGAGAAAGAAAAAGATCTTCGGTCTTGCCCATGGCCACGGTTTTGCCGCCGTCGAGCAAGAGCAGGCTGTGGCAGAGGCGTTTTACCACTTCCATCTGGTGCGTGACCATGATGATGGTCAGGTTAAGCCGCTTGTTGATGTCTTCCAGCAGGTCAAGGATGGATGAGGTGGTCTTGGGGTCAAGGGCGGAGGTCGCCTCGTCGCAAAGCAGAATGCTCGGGTTCAGGGCCAGAGCGCGGGCAATGCCCACGCGCTGCTTCTGGCCGCCGCTCAGGCTTTGCACCCTTTGCCGCGCCTTGTCCGTGAGGCCCACCAGATCCAGCAGTTCCATAACGCGCTTCTCGCGGTCGGATTTGTGCCAGAGCTGGAGGGGAAAGGCTACGTTGTCAAAAACATTTTTGCGGGCCATCAGGTTGAAATTCTGAAAGATCATGCCCATCTTGCTTTGCAGCAGGCGCAGGGCGCGGGGCTCAAGCGAGGCCACTTCAACGTCCATAACCTTGACGCTGCCCTCATCATAGACCTCAAGACCGTTGAGACACCGCAACAGTGTGGATTTGCCTGCGCCGGAATGGCCGACAATGCCGAAAATTTCGCCCTGGCGTACCTGCATGTTGATGTTCTGTAAAACAACATTGCTGCCGTAGCGCTTGAGAAGATTGCTTACCTGGATCATGCGGCGAATACCTGGAGTCTGTTTGTTATAATCCGGGTACCATGCGACATTTGCAGCGAAAAGTAAAGAAGGCTGCCCGGTTTCCTGCGCTGCCAGCCTGATTACAGGCTGTGCGCCTGCGGTGCAGTCTGAGGCGTTGCAGGGACAAGGCGGTATAAAAAACCTCGGCGTGGTGCAGACCATGCCGAGGTTTTTTGTACAGAAGCTGTATCGTCAGGTCGTTGGCAAAGGCCGCTGAGCCATTACCTCTTTTTCAAAATCAACTACCGAAAAACAATAAGAGTTGTAGGGAAGCACTGATTAAAGAGCTTCCTGGAAGCGCGCAGTTATTTGGTTTGGCAAGGCGCGATCTTTTTTCAAGCTGGAGTGGACTCTTCCGTCCTCGACTGTTTCAAAAAAGGGAAGCAACGCAGCCAAACGGAATAACACAGCATTCCCACGTCAATTAAACATCAAACAGCATTTCCAGGTCTTCGCGGGTAAGGGACTTCCAGGTGTCCTGGCCGGGAATAATGGCCTCGGCCACGCCGCGTTTTGCTTCCTGAAGCTTGAGTATCTTTTCTTCCACCGTGTTCTGGCAGATAAGCTTGTACGAAAAGACCTGCCGTGTCTGGCCGATGCGGTGGGTACGGTCCGTGGCCTGACTTTCCACAGCGGGGTTCCACCACGGGTCGTAGTGGATAACGTAGTCCGCCGAGGTAAGGTTGAGGCCCGTGCCGCCAGCCTTGAGCGAAATAAGAAAGATGGGGATGTCGGGGCTGTTGTTGAAACGGTCCACCTGGTCAAAGCGGTCCTTGCTCGCGCCGTCGAGGTAGCAGAAGGGCACCTGCGTGAACTCAAGCCACTGCTTGATGATTTGCAGCATCTGGACAAACTGCGAGAAGACCAGCACCTTGTGCCCGCCTTCCACAATTTCCAGAATCATGTCCTTGAAGGCGTCGAATTTGCCTGACGGCAGGTTGTTGGAAAAACCGGGCAAATCCAGCTTGAGCAGCCGGGGGTGGCAGCAGATCTGACGCAGCTTGAGCAGGGCGTCCAGAATGGACATCTGGCTTTTGGCCAGGCCTTTTTCGTCCACATCCGCGAGTACCTGGGCGCGCAGCTTGCGGGCGAGGGCCGCGTACAGTTCCGCCTGGGCGTCTTCAAGGGCGCAACAGGTGACGCTTTCGACCTTGGGCGGCAGATCCTTGGCCACTTCGGCCTTGGTGCGGCGCAGAATGAACGGACGCACGCGGGTGCGCAGGTAGTCCAGAGTTTCCGCGTCGCCGTCCTTGATGGGCTTGACGATGCCGCGCTGGAACGCGTGCTGCGAGCCGAGGAAGCCCGGCATGAGGAATTCGAACAATGACCACAACTCGAAGAGGTTGTTTTCAATGGGCGTGCCCGACAGGCACAGTCGCATGCGGGCGTTGATGCGCCGCACGGCTCTTGCGGTTATCGTATTGGGATTCTTGATGTTTTGTGCTTCATCAAGGATGACGGTGTTGAATTCGTACTTCTCCATCTCCTCAAGGTCACGGCGCAGCAGGGCATAGGTGGTGATGACGAGGTCAGATGCGGTGATATGCTTGAACATACCTTCGCGGCGCGTACCGTAGATAGTCAGCAGCTTGAGGCTGGGCACGAATTTTTCCGCTTCGCGTTCCCAGTTGGGCAAAACGGAGGTGGGCACCACAATGAGGTTGGGGCCGCCCTGGCTGTGCTGCACCATGTGCTGGATGAAGGCCAGGGTCTGCACGGTTTTGCCCAGGCCCATTTCGTCAGCCAGAATGCCGCCGAAGCCGTATTCCGACAAAAAGTTGAGGTACGAAAGGCCCTGCACCTGATAGGCGCGCAGGTTCGCGTTGAGGCCCTTGGGCGGCTCAATGGGGCGTACCTCGCGGAAAGAGCGTATCTTCTCCCGCAGGTTGTTCCAGAAGGAGTCGGTGGCAGCGCCGGGCAGATCTTCCAGCAGACTGTCCAGCACAGGGGCTTCGAACTGCTTGAACTTGTGCTGCGGCGGCTTGGAGGGGTCAAGGCCGAGGGCGGTCAGCTTGTGCGAGAGCTTTTCAAGCCACGCTTCGGGCAGGCTCGTGTAGGAGCCGTCCTTCAACTGCACATAGCGCTTGCCGCGCGTCCAGGCCTTCCAGATTTTTTCCAGGGGCAGGGACTGGCCTTCGTAATCAACGGTAATATCCAGCGAGAACCACTTTTCCTTTTCATTACTGACAACCTCGGCAGTAATGTTGGACGTGGCCGTGCGCACCTTGTAGCGCGAAAGCGCTTTTTCGCCGTAAACGCGGTAGTTTTCGACCAGCTTTGGGTAGTAGTCCAGCAGAAAGGCAATGGCTTCTTCCGGTTCGAGAAACCACAGTTTGCTGGAGCGGGCCTGAAAATCCATGCCCGCAAGATCCGACATGAGCTGGGCTTCTTCGTCCTGATGGCGGCGCACCAGAAAGGTCTGGCCGTCATAGGCATAGCTGCCGGTCTGGAAGTCGGGGTTGGGCCCGTTGAGCGTGAATTCGCCGTGGCGGGTCTCATAGATATTGTCAATCTCAAGCGTGAGCAGGCTGCCCTCTTCATCCAGAAAGAGCTTGGGATTATAGGTGGCGGGCTGAAACACCGGCTCCATCTGCTTGAGGAACTGCTGGGGCTCGTACAACTCGGAAGCGGGAAGGCGCGTCCACACGCGGTCAAGAAATTCAGAAATTTCCTCGTGCGGCACCACGGGGCGCTCATAGATGAGATTGCGCACCAGTGAGGGGTAAAGACCCGTCTGCACAGGGTAGAAATTGTGCTGGTAGCAGACCCAGAGCGGCATTTGCCCGTGAAACGTGATGGGCGCGTCTTCCGGGGCGGAGCTTTCGTTCAGCGGGTTGCGGCTTTCAGCGGCAGCGCGGCTTGCCGCGCCAGCCCGGATGGGCAGGGGGGGGCGGCCTTCGCGCTTGAGCAGCACCTCAAAGCTGAAGCCTGAATCGTCCAGAATGGGCTTGAGCTTGAGCGCAAAGGGCGTGCTTTCTATACGGCAGGGCATGTCCGTATCTTTCCAGAGCAGATAGTATTCCTTGCGCACCGACCAGAAAAACCATGAGGTAAGGCCCTGCGGAATTTCAACCCTGTGACCGTAATAGTCGAGGTGCTGGCCGATCTGGCGGGCCACATGGGGCAATTGCGGGGAAAACTCGCACCATTCCGGGTTGTTGATGATCTGCTCCAGCGTCACCTCATTGTGCACGCTGGACAAGCCGGACTTGTTCTGACGCCCGCGAAAGAAGGACACCAGAAGGCGGCCCTGTTCCGGTTCAAAGCGAAAGATGAGATAGTGGCGGCCCGGCTCGGCCTCCATATCGGTGGAAAAAAAGTTCCGGAAGCTCTGCTTCCAGTCCGTGCTTGGGGGGGGGCTTTCTTCAGCGTCGCCCTGTTCTTTGCGCAGTTCTTCCACAAGGCGCAGGCCGAGGGCCGCCACATGACGGCATATACCGGTGAAGGCGTCGGAGCAGTTGCACTGGTGGCGCGTGCTGCGATCGGTGATGGTCAGACTCAGGCTGGGCGTATAGACCTGCAGGTCATCGCCCTGGATGACGCCTTGCACGTCCCAGGTCTCGCCTTCCTGAATATTTATTTTTTGCACCTCGCCTTCGGACAGTATATAGTACGCTGCGTCGCGTATGTATTCCGGCACGCTGTCGTGCAAAAAAGCTTGGCACATTTCGCGAACGACGCTTTGTTCTGATCGGCTCATGCGTTCCCCAAAAAACCTCTGTCAGACATTTTGAATTTTTCAATGACAGGGCGCTGTTATGATGTTTGCGATAAATAGCACAGGTGGGGGGTCGAAAGCAATATGAAGCTACAGGATTATGGAAAAAATAAATTTTGAGTGGACAAACAGTATGTTGGATATAATTGCCAGGGTTGTGGTCACGTTCTTACTAGCTGTTTTCACGGGATTTTTTCATGCCTCGGCTTGCCTGGCGGACGAAATCATTTCCAAAGAAAACCAATGGGGCAGTCCTGTGGACGGGGGCCGCATCCTGTTTGGCAGCATAGGTGAAGCCTCGAATCTGATACCGTATCTTACTGCGGACTCTGCCTCGCACGAGGTGGCAGATCTCATTTATGTGGCCCCCCTGCGCTATAACAAAGACCTTCAGGTTGAGCCGTGGGCCGCCGAGAGCTGGAGTATGGAAGATGACGGGCGGCTCATGCGGTTTACCCTGCGCAAGGGCATTCTGTGGGAAGACGGCGTGGAGCTCACCACCGCAGATGTGGCCTATACCTGCAAGGTTGTGGCTGACCCGGCCACCGGCAGCCCGTATGCCGAAGATTTTTCGCGCATCAAGAACTTTCGCATTATTGACCGGTATACCTTTGAGGTTGAGTACGAGCATTTTTTTGCGCGCTCCGTGTCCACCTGGATGCAATCCATACTGCCACGTCATTTGCTGGAAGGACAGAACATTCGCAATACGCCCTTTTCACGCAAACCTGTGGGGGCGGGGCCGTACCGCCTAAAATCCTGGGAACCGGGCAGCCGCATCATTCTTGAAGCCTCGCCAAGCTATTTTGCGGGCAAGCCCCATATAGCCGAGGTCGTATACCGCATCATTCCTGACAACGCCACGATGTTTATGGAAACCCGCGCCGGGCGGCTTGACGTCATGGGGCTTTCGCCGCTGCAATACCTGCGGCAGACGTCTGGTCCGGCCTTTGAGCGTGAGTTCAACAAGTTTCGCTACCTGGACTCTTCCTATGTTTTTTTGGGGTTCAACCTGCAGCATCCTTTTTTCAAGGATGTGCGGGTGCGCAGGGCCATTTCGCAGGCCATCGACCGTGAGAGCATCATTCAGGGCGTGCTGATGGGGCAGGGCATACCTGCCTTTGGGCCTTTCAAGCCCGGGGTCTGGGCCTACCATCCCACCTTGAAGCCCATGCCGCAAAACGTCGCTGCCGCGCGCGCTCTGCTGGCCGAGGCCGGGTTTACGGACAGTGACGGCGACGGCCTGCTGGACAAGGACGGCAAGCCTTTTTCCTTCACCATCCTGACCAATCAAGGCAACGAGCAGCGCATCCTCACCGCCACGGTCATACAGTCGCAGTTGCGCGCCGTGGGCATTGACGTGCGCATCCGCACGGTTGAATGGGCCGCGTTTATCAGGGAATTTGTCAATAAAGGCCGTTTTGACGCCATAATCCTCGGCTGGACCATCCCGCAGGACCCGGATATCTATCAGGTATGGCATTCGTCGCAGGCGTTCGAGGGTGGCCTTAACTTTACCTACTACAAAAATCCCGAAGTGGACAGACTGCTGGAAGAGGCGCGCTCAACCCCGGATCAGGACACGCGCGCGCAGTTGTATTACCGCATGCAGGAAATACTGGATGCAGAGCAGCCCTACTGTTTTCTCTTTGTGCCCTATGCCCTGCCCGTTGTGCAAAAGCGCTTTCAGGGCGTTAAACCTGCGCTTGCAGGCATCATGTACAACTTTGAAAAGTGGTGGGTGCCCAAAGAATTGCAGGGGTACAGCCTGACGCCAGAATAGCCCTGTCTTGTGGCGGCATGATGACAGCGTGGCGTGTTTCGGCCCGGCAAGGTTTCAACCTTGCCGGGCTTTTAGCCAGGTTTGTGAAAGTGCGTGTTTTTTCGCGCCGCTTGTGACGTTGACAAGGCTGAGCAAGTAAGAACATAGTCAAAACATTACAAAGATATTACGCCCCGGATGGGACTTACGCATGATTCGTATACAGGAAATTCTCGACAAGGTTGCGGCGCATAATCCCAGCGCCGATCTGGAACTTATCCAGAGGGCATACGTGTTTGCCGCTACCGCACATGTCGGACAGACGCGCCTTTCCGGCGAGCCCTATCTGTCCCATCCTCTGGCCGTGGCCGATACCCTGGCTGAAATGGGATTTGACGAAGCCACGGTGGCCGCCGGCCTTTTGCACGACACGGTGGAGGACACCAAGGCCACCATCGAAGAGCTGGATGAAAATTTTGGTGAGGATGTGGCCGATATTGTTGACGGCGTCACCAAGATCAGCATGATTCCCTTTGAAAACAAGGAAGAAGCGCAGGCAGAAAATATCCGCAAGATGATCCTGGCCATGAGCCATGACATGCGGGTTCTCATGGTCAAGCTCGCCGACCGTCTGCACAACATGCGCACCCTTGATTTTCAGAAAGCGTACAAACAAAAGCGCATCGCCCAGGAAACCATGGATATTTACGCCCCGCTGGCCAACCGCCTGGGGCTGTATGTTCTTAAGCGCGACCTGGAAGACCTGAGCTTCAAATATCTGCGGCCAGACATTTACAATCAGATCGACCACTGGCTAGACAAGCATCAGGTGGTGGAAAAACAGATTATTGCCAAGGTTGTTGACCTCATCAAGGATTTGTTGGCTTCCAACGGCATTGACGGCCAGGTGTATGGGCGCATCAAGCACAAGTACAGCATCTATAAAAAGATGCAGTCCCAGTCGCTCAGCCTTGATGAAATGCATGATATTATGGCGTTTCGTGTGCTGGTTAAGGATATCAAGGACTGCTACGCCGCGCTGGGCCTCGTGCATTCGCAGTGGCGTCCGGTGCACGGACGCTTCAAAGACTATATCTCGATGCCCAAAACCAACGGCTATCAGAGTCTGCACACAACCGTCATCGGCCCCGAGGGCGAGCGCATCGAAATCCAGATCCGTACTGAAGACATGCACCGCCAGGCTGAACACGGCGTGGCCGCGCACTGGCTGTACAAGGAAAAAGGCCGCGTCAACAGCAAAGACCTGGAGCAGTTTGGCTGGCTACGAGAAATTTTTGAACGGCAGAGCGAAGAAACCGACTCGCGCGAGTTCATGCATTCGCTCAAAATGGATCTCTTCAAAGACGAGGTCTATGTCTATACCCCGGCGGGTGATGTAAAGGAACTGCCCGAAGGCGCAACGCCCCTGGATTTTGCCTTTATCATCCACTCCAAGGTCGGGCAGCACTGTGCGGGCGCCAAGGTCAACGGCCGCCTCATGCCCCTGGGTACGGAACTGAAAAACGGCGATATTGTCGAAATCGTCACAGATCCCAGCCGTAATCCCAACCGTGACTGGCTCAAGATAGTCAAGACCGCCAGGGCGCGCAGCCGCATTCAACACTACCTGCGCACCGAAGAACGCGCCCACGCCGTAAGCCTCGGGCGCGACATGCTGGAAAAAGAAGGCCGCAAGGTCAGCCTTAATGTGAACAAGGCCATCAAGGAAGGGCATATGGCCCTGGTGGCCCAGGAAATGAATTTTGAAGGCGTGGATGATCTGGTGGCTTCGGTGGGCTATGCCCATACCACGCCGCGCAAGGTGCTCAACAAGCTGTACGCTGTTCTGCATCCTGGTGAAGCCGCAGCCACGCCCGCAACGCCCACTGTCAAAGAAAGCAAGGATGCCGCCACCCGCAAGACCGAGGGCGTGGGAATTTCCGGCGTGGACGGCGTGCTCATGCGCTTTGCCAAGTGCTGCAATCCCGTACCAGGCGACCCCATCATCGGCTATATCAGCCGGGGGCTTGGCATCAGCGTGCACCGGGCAGACTGTCCCAATGTGGCCAATATGGAGCCGGAGCGGCTCATTTCCGTCCATTGGGACGGCGTTGAAGAAAAGCCCTATGAAGCCGGCATCTTCATCATTGCCAAGAATGAGCACGGCGTGCTGGCCCTTGTGGCGCAGATACTCGCCAAAAACAATGTGAACATTACCGGCCTGAACATGGACAATCTGGTGGACGGCCGCGCCAAACTGCGGTTCACCGTCGAGGTGCTTGACGCCACGCAGCTCTATCAGCTCATCGAGGCCATTCGGGCATTGCCCCCCATTCTGGAAGTGGTGCGGGATACGGAAGACACAAAATAGGTTTTTTCGCGCAAACAGCTTTTCATGGCCTGTGGTGTAGTGACGCCGCAGGCCATACTTTATGGATGGGACTGCCGATTGCATCTGTACACGCCAGTTCAGACGCATTCTGCGATGGTGTGCTGTCTAGAAGATGCTGACCCTGTCCCCCCGGTTCAGTTCAGAAAACGCTTTGTAATACACTGTATTACAATAAAGGTTTTAGGGGGTGGGGGCGTGGGGGAGGAGACCCTTTTTCAGAGCATTTAACTTTGAAAAAAGTTAAATGCTCTGACGCTGCACGAGAGTGCAGCGCGCCACAACGTGGCGTGGATTCAGGCGAAAATCGCATTTTCGCCTGAATGACAACTTTGAAATGTAAAGCATTTCAAAGTTACTCTGGTCTAAAAGGGTCCCTCCCCCACAAAGCATTGGTGGCTAGCCGCAGCGTCGGTATGGCGCATGCGCGGCAGGTTCGCCGCATGCGCGTCAGGTACGGCGTAGCGGCGAAAACCTTTCGCGAAAATCCATTATTTCGTCCTGGACTTTCATATCAAGCTCGTTGAGGTGCATCTCTGGGCGGCCAAGATAGTAGCCCTGAACATAGTCAAAGCCCATGCGCATGACGCTGGCAAGTTCGTCAGAGGTTTCCACGCCCTCGGCAAGGCTCAGGATCCCTTTTGAACGGCAATAGTTCAGCAGGCCTGAGAGAAGGTCCTTTTGCGACGCTGACGTGTTGTGGATGGATTTGATAAAAAACCGGTCGATTTTCAGAATGTCAGGTGAAAGATTGATGAGCCTGAGAATGTTTGAATGCCCGCAGCCAAAATCGTCAAGGGCCACCTGGGTGGACATTTCTGTACGAAAGTCTTTGACCTGCTGCGCCAGCGAGCTTTCCACCGTGGCCGTTTCAAGGATTTCAAAGACCATGTTTTTACATATGGCTTTATATTTCGGGTGAATGGTGCGCAATTTCGCCGTATTGAAAAAATGCGTGGAGATGGTGTTGAAAAAAATCTTTCTTTCTCCAAGCAGGCGTCGGTGGCTGTAGACCCATTCAAAAATCAATTCAAACGTGATTTTTTCAAGCTGGAGGAGCTTGGACTGGTTTTCGGCCAGCGCCAGTATGTCCAACGGGCTGGAAAAATCCGGCATTGTCGGGCGCATCAGCGCCTCATAGCCGATGATCCTGGCATCATGCAGGCTTGCAATGGGCTGAAAGGCAAAGCGGAGCATCTTGCCGTCAAGCAGTTCATTCAGCTTTTCCTGCCTGCCAAAAACATTGGCCTTTGTGCGATATATCTCGGGGCTGAACCGCATCAGGGTTCCCCTGTTGCGGCTTTTGACCTCCAACTGCGCGTGATAGGCGCAATTCATGAGGGTATCGCTTTCAAGAGCGTCGTGCGGGTAGACGGCGGCGCCGCTTGAGGCCCGTATCCATACTTCGTCGGCGCGCAGCATAACGCGGGTGTTGAGTAGGGTTTTCAGGCAGCCTTGCGCAAAGCCGAAGGCATCGGCCTCGTTGCTGAAACCGTGCGCGTAGACGGCAAACTCGTTGCCCGCCAGACGCGCAAGCAGGCTTGTGCCATAGGTGCATGCCTCCAGCACCTCGGCAACCTTGTTCAGATAGAGGTCGCCATTGTCATACCCGTAGGCGTCGTTGATGTACTTGATGTTGTCCAGCTCGCAACAAAAAAGCACCCCGATGCTGTCGGGCTGCTCATGAAGAATATCGCGGACCGAACGTACAAAAGACTTGCGGTTGAGAAGACCGGTTTCCGCATCATGGCTTTTGTCATACTCGGCCTGCTCTTTGAGGGTGGCTGCCTGGCTTATGACAAATTCGAGCCCTTCGGACAGGTCCCCCATATAGTTGCCGGGCAACGCGGGATAGCCCGCCGTCGCCATCAGCATTTGCCGCGCAAGACGCTTGAGGTTCACGTGCAGCGTCTTGAGTTCGGCGGCAAAAGGGTTTGAAGGCCCAGGCGGAGAAACGGAAAGGTTCCCCTTTGCAAGTTCCGCCGCGTAGTTTTTTACTTCCGCGAGGGCCTCGGTTATCTGGCAAAGCTTTTCAGCCTGAGATGAGGTGCTGGGCTGGCAGAATGCCTCCAGAGCCTCATCATACTGACCGTGCAGTAATTTATTCAGTCCACGCTCTATCTGCATCCTTGCCTCAGGAAATGTACTTGCTGATTATGCGGCGCGCAGGCTATGCATCAAAGGTAGAAAAAGCTTCAGTATCAGTATTGGCAAAATATTGCGCTATGGTCGCGGCGATGGCGGACTGGTCGCAGTTTTCCGGCAAAAGTGCGGCGGCTTGTTCACAGAGCCTTCCTTCGGCGTCAGGCGGGATGTGGGCGAGAATGTTGGCGGCGGCAAGAAGCTGTGCTTCCAGCTTGCATGTTGGGGCCTGGTCGGGAGCGTGATGCCAGTTGATGGGCTCGGTCAGTATAAGGGGCAGCTTCCACTGGTACAGAACCACCGCGCCAATAAGCGCGTGGTCCATGCTCCAATAGGCGTTCTCGACCTCAAAATACTGGCGGCAGCATTCTTTGCATGTGGTTGTCATGATTTCCCAGAGTTCCGGACGGCAGGCGGCAAAAAAAACCTTGCCGATATCGTGGAGCAGACCGGCGATGTACGCTTCGTCCGGGTCCATGACCAGACGGTTGTTTTCATCAGCGGAAGGCCCCCATACGCCGTCAGCCCCCCCCAACTCGGCAGCCAGAATCTTGGCAATGGCGGCGGTTGTCAATTCGTGCTTCCACAGCCCCTTGATGTCAAAGCCCTTGGGCAGGCGTGCCCCTTTGATGACGGCGGCCATGCCCACCATAACCACCAGCGTTCTTATGGTTTTCAAGCCCACAATATTTATGGCGCGGTGGAGGGTGGATACTTTGAATTCCTGGCCATAGGCTGCGGAATTGGCAGTGGCAAGAACCTGGGCTGTCAGTTTTTGGCTCCTCTCAATAAGCCCCACCAGCCCCTTGGCCGGGGTGGCCGTGGTGTTTTTCGTCGCTGCAAACAACATGGGGAGCAGATCCGGCTCAAAGGGGAGTACCGGCGGCTTTTGCTGAAGTTCCTGCAGGCATGCGCGGGCGTCTTCTTGAGGTTGCATGGCTAATCATCCCGTTTTAGATTTCCGTAGAGCAGCGCAAAGGGCGGCATCAAGCATGCTTGGTATGCCGGGACCGGATGATACGCAGGGAAGTCTATTCTTGCCCACCTTCGCCATTCAGAACTGACGTCAGATATTCTGCCAGCGACTGCATGGTCCGGTATGGGTTTTCTTCGTGTTCAAAGGCCGAGTCCATGGCCACGGCAACACTTTTTCCCATCTTTCTCGTAAGGAGATCATCAATATTATCCAAAAAAAGCATCGTATCAAGCGAATCTAGTATGCCATCAACGCCCATTAACGATAGAGAAGGGCTGTACTTATGGGTAGCCTCGCTACCTTCCTGTGTAATTTCAAGGGCTTCTGCAAGTATTTTATGAATTTCATCCTGGCTGATCATAATAAAATATCCTTTTTTCAGTGTGTTGGCTGTGGGCGTCAACAACGAAACCAATAACCGCAAAGAGCCTGAATGTTATTCAGTGCCAGGCGTGTTGCTGCTGTTGAGAGTTTTTTTGCAAATAAGCAGGTACTCGTCAGGGGTATCGTGCCCGGGCATGTACATGGGGCGGAATATTTCACCGCCGGGGATTTCTTCCCTGTACAGGGCCGTACGGCTTATCTCCCTGAAGCCCTGGGCCGCAGCCAGAAGGCGTACCTTTTTATTGCTTGCCACCACATGATTGAAAATATTAATAATATTAAGCGATTTTTCCGCCCATGTGAATATGGTTTCGCAGGCGGCTGCCGCTAGCCCTTTGGGGGCGTGGCTTTCAATATACAGACCGTCAATGCAGCATTCATGTTTGTGAAAGGCAAAATCATTAAGGCCCACCTGGCCGTACAGATGTTCGTCTTCAGCAATAAAAAACAGAATGTAGTCGCGCACGGCAGTAATGTAATTATTCAAGATCTGTCGCATGGATTCTTCCGTCACGGCTGTGCGTGCAAGAAAGGCAATGGAGCTTGCTTCACGCCAGTGGACGAATTTTTTGATCAGTTCCGCATCCTGAATATCGGCCGCTGTTACAGCTTTAAGTGCGTAAGAATGCCCATTATGCTCAAAAGGAATGGTAAGGCCGTACTTTTTGGCTTTTGCAAAGAATTCCAGCGTGTCCGATTTATACTTGAGCCAGCCGGACGGCGGCACTTCAGCCCTGTCGCGCCCCGGTTCCGCGATCAGCTGCCGTATGGCCGCGCAAACGTAGTCCACTTCTTCTTCTGTGCGGTTATGGCCGCTGGGCAGGCAGATGGTTTTGACCGACGCGGCGTGGGCGGCGGGCGTTTGCGCCTGTTTGAACATGGGCATTGAGGAAATGGGAAAGTACGCAGGTTCGGCCAGGATATTGCTTGCGTGCAATTGCATGATCATTTTGCTGCGCTGGATATTCTGGTCGTCAATGAAAAGAAGGTTGGTCAAAAAGCTTGGTTGGCTGTCTTGCGGCACAGGGTTCAGCCGGATGCCCGGCATGTCGGCCAGGCGTTCCCTGTACCACGAATGTATCTTTTTTTTCTTGGCCATAAGGTCGTCCAGGCGGCTGGTCTGCGCAAAGCCCAAAGCCGCCTGAAGCGCCGAGATGGAGTAGTTGAATCCTATGAAATCATACGCAAACGGGTTGTCGGACGAGCGGCCTCCGGCTGCCAGCCGTGCCGCGCGGTCAAAAAGCAGATCATCTGACGTGAGCAGCATGCCGCCTTCACCGGCGACAACCGATTTGTTGCCCTTGAAGCTGAATGCGGCAAAGTGCCCGAATGACCCTGCCGGGCGGCCATTATAGCTGCTTCCTATGCCCTGTGTGGCATCTTCAAGGACAAACAGGCCGTTTTGGGCTGCAAGTTCCATCAATGGCGTCATGCGGCACGGCTGCCCGTAAAGATGCACCGCAATCAGGGCCCTGGTGTTGGGCGTGATCTTGCGGGCGGCATCCTCGGCTGAAAGGCACAGTGTGTCGGGGTCCACATCGCAAAAAACCGGTATTGCCCCGCAGTACGTCACGCTGGCCGCCACGGCGAAATCCGCCAGATCCGGCACCAGCACCTCATGACCCGGCTTCAGGCCAAGGGCGGCCAGGGCAATATGCATGGCCCCGGTGCAGCTTGAAAGCGCCAGGGAGTGTTTTTGCCCGGTGATCTGGGCCATAGTTTGCCTGAATGCATTGATATAGCTGCCGGATTTCATATTCCAGCCGGTTGCGCAGGCGGAGGTGACGTGTTCGATCTCGTGATGCGTTATGGAAGGGCCCTGGGGGAGAATGGGATCAATAATCATATCTATTCCCTCAGTTGGGGGTATATCCTGAAAATTTTTTATGCCAGTAGGCAATGCGTTCGGTTCGCGACGCTGTTTTTTCTTCTTTTATGTAATCGCATACCGGTAAGACAGCTGTTTTATCAAGGGAAAGTATTACCGAACCCCATGAAAGACCCGCGCCGAACGAACAAAGCATGGTGTTCGCGTGGCCTTTAGCCGCAGGGCCGGGGCCGTTGTTGGCATAGTGGGCGCAGACAAGAACGGGAACGGACGCGACCCCCAGGTTGCCATAAAGGCTCAGGGAATCGGTGGGGACATTTTCCTTGCGTATGCCGACTTTTTTGGCAATGGAGTCAACAATGATTTTATTGGCCTGGTGCAGAAACAGCCTGTCCACGCTTTGCGCCTCAACCCCCTCATGTTGCAGGTGTTCCTTTATATGCGGGGGGACGACGGAGGTGCTGAAGGTGTATATGCCCATGGGATCCATCCAGATGGCGCTCTGCCCGCCAAGGGTCCAGGGATTGCCCTTGTCGTCGCATACGGTCTGATTGAACGGACTGTCCGCGCCTTCGGAAGCGCTTTGGGGTATGCGGCTTCCGCCGCCGGGAATAACCAGGGCTTCATGTTTGCTGCCGTCTGTGCCAAAGGCAAAGCTCATGGGCGAGGGGGATTCACTATAGGCAACCAGTGCCGCTGTTCCCGCATCGCCAAAGATGGGCCCCACCACCCTGTTGGCGGCAGGCTGAAAGCGCCCCGGGGTGTCGCCTGCCAGAAGAAGCACCTTTTTGCAGGCGCGTGACTCCACAAGGCTTGCCGCCAGCCACAGGGCGTTTATAAAGCCTGCGCATCCGGCATTCATGTCCATGGCCACGCAGTGGCGGGGCAGGCCCAGCCGGTGTTGCAAAATGGCGGCACTTGCGGGCAAAAGGTAGTCCGCGCTGTGGCTGACAAAAAAAACAGCGCCGATATCGCTTGGAGGGGTATCGGTTTGGCGCAGAAGGTCGCGTGCCGCCTGAGCGCACATGTCTGATGCCGTCACGTCATCATCGGCTTTTCGGCGTGTGTGCAGCCCGCTGACATCGGTAAAGCGCTTGGCTTGAGCGGGATTATCTGAAAAATGCTCAAGCTCGTCTTCAACGGACACCGCATGTCCGGCTACCACGGAGCTTATGGCGGCAAGGGCCGCGTGCTTAAAACGTGTATTGGTCATATTTCTTTCCTCTGGGCTGCGGGGGCAGACCGCAGGGCGGTTCCGCGCTTGCCATTTGAAGGAATGTCTTTTTTACTTTATTTTCAGTGTGGCTCTGTTTGTCAGTACTTGTAAATGACAACTTTTATTGTGATTTACTGTATGAGCAGGAGCTTTTGCCACATGACCATATTTCTTCTGCAAAGGGAAGAGCATGGATGACGTGTTTGCTGCCCAAGGCAGTTTTTATCTCTAGGGACTGTTTCTAAATAATTCTTTTGTCCAATTGGCTGCGTCAAAAGGCCTTTTTTTTACTCTCGTCATGTACCGCAAAAGTACACTCCTTTCGTAAAAAAGCCTTTTTCCTTGCCCTTGGCGCAAAATCATTAATTTAGAAACAGCCCCTAGTATATGACTAAATAGAGAGTTATTGCATAATGATGAAGAAAGACGTTTTGGATTTTATCCATGCAGCTATATTACGGATTCTGTCCGATGAGGCGGGGGCGACCCCGCAGGTTGACGAAAAAACTCCCCTTTTAGGCAAGGGGGGCGTGCTTTCGTCGCTGATGCTGGTGGAACTCATGCTGGCTCTGGAAGACTATTGCACGGAGAACAACAGGCGTTTCACGTGGACGCACGACAGTATGATGTCAGCAAAGAACAGTCCGTACCAGACCATCGGCAGCCTGGCAGAATACATATGCTCCCTGCCGACACTTGGGCAGGAGGAGTGATATGGCGGAACGGCATGTGGTCATAACGGGCATCAGCGGCGGGGTGGGGCGGCATCTGGCCGCGCGCGCCATGCAGGAGGGGTATGGCGTGACGGGGCTTTGCCGTACGCCCCCCGCTGACCTGCCGTGCGAAACGCTTGCCTGCGATGTCGCCAAGGCGGATCAGGTGGCCGACTGTTTTGCCAGATTGCGGCATGTGCCGTTGTGGGGCGTCATCAATGCTGCGGGCATTGCGTCAATGAACCTTGCTGTGACAACGCCGCCAGAGACCATGCGCCGTATTGTGGAGGTCAATCTGCTCGGGACCATGTACTGCTCGGCGCAGGCCGGGCGCTTGCTGGCGCGCCGCAAGGGCGGCAGGATAATAAACTTTTCATCCATTGCCGTGGCTTTGGGGCTTGAGGGCGAGAGCGCCTACGTGGCCGCCAAGGCCGGTGTGGAGGGCTTCACGCGGGCTTTTTCGCGTGAAATGTCCGCCTGGGGGGTCACGGTCAATGCGGTGGCTCCCGGCCCCATCCCCACGCAACTCACGGCAAAAGTCCCCCAGAGCAAGCTCGACGCTCTGGTGGAACGGCAGGTTATTCGCCGCCAGTGCGCCCTTGACGACGTCTGGCAGACCGTCCGCTGGCTGCTGGATGACGCGAGCTGCATGATCTCCGGTCAATGCCTTCATGTGGGGGGCGTGTGAGCCTGTATCACGATCTTTGCCAGCGCAGCGCTGACCCCCGTCGCCCCTTTTTGCTCGGACCGGGGGAAAGCCTCAGTCTTGCCGATATGGCGCGGGCGTCACACCAGTGTGCGGGCGTCGCTCCCGGTGACGTGGTGGCCCTTGTGGGAGACTTTGACGCGGCAGGTATACGGAACCTGCTGACCCTTGTGGACAGGAAGGCCATCGTCATGCCGCTGGTGGAGGCAAACCGAGCGCAGCACGAGTACTGTTTGGCATCCGGCCATGCCGACGTTGTCATGGCCGACGGTAAACTTGTACGGCTGCAAGAGCGGCAGACCGCCCATCCCTTGCTGGACCGGCTGCGTTGCCAGGGCCACGCCGGGCTGATGCTCTTTTCATCAGGCAGCACCGGCAAGCCCAAGGCCATTGTGCACGATTTTGATAAATTTCTTGCCCGCTTTGCCACGCCACGCCCGGCATGGACCACCCTGGGATTTTTGCTCTTCGACCATATCGGCGGCCTGAACACGCTGTTTCATATGCTGTACAACAACGGTCTTGTGGTGCGCCCGACGGCGCGCACCGTTTCCGCCGTGCTTGAGGACATTCGGCGCCATGACGTCCAGTTGCTGCCCACAACACCGACGTTTTTGCGCATGCTGGTTCACAGCGGTCTTCTGGATCAAGCCGCACTGCCGTCGTTGCGTCTTGTTACCTACGGCACCGAGCAGATGGATCAGAATACGCTGTCATCCGTTGCAAACCTTCTGCCCCGGGTGGACTTTCGGCAGACGTATGGCATGTCCGAGTTGGGCATCCTGCGGGTGCGCACACGAAAGCGCGATGAACTCTGGATACAGATCGGCGGCGAAGGCGTGGAAAGCCGCGTCCGCGACGGCGAACTGCATATCAGGGCCGAAAACAGGATGCTGGGATACCTCAATGCGCCTTCGCCCTTTGATGCTGCAGGCTGGTTCAATACCAAAGACCTGGTGGAAACTGACGGGCCGTGGCTGCGCATTGTGGGCAGGGCTGACAATGTGATCAACGTCGGAGGACTGAAGGTGTTGCCCGCCGAAGTAGAAAGCGCAGCGCTTTCTTTTCCTGGCGTGAGGCAGGCCAAGGCAAAGGGGGCGGCCAACCCTTTGACAGGCATGCATGTGGAACTGTTATGCCAGCCGGCTGAGGGAGCGGATCTTTCCATTGACGCTCTGCGGCGGCATCTGGGGGAGGTTTTGCCTCCCCATGCGCGCCCCCTGCGGATCAGGGTCGGGCCTGTGCCCACAGGGCACAGGTTCAAACAGGTATAAGCCCGGCAGCGATTGAAACAGTTATTTGTTATGGTATGGCAAGTGAACTGATGAGTGGTTTTTACCATAATAATGTCGTATGCATATGCTGTATGAAATATCTGCCATCATGTTTTGTATTGTCTATCATGGTGCATAATAGACATGCACATTAATTGATAATGATTTTTGTTAGTTGACAAGTGTCAGTCTCGCCCCTATCTTAGAGCAAAGGCAAAAAAGTTGAATTTGATTGCCCCTGCCTGAAGCTTGGAATATCAATACATTCCCCTTCGTATTGCTCAATCGGTTAGCTGCTTGTGATTCGCATGGCCTGCTAACTGGGGGAGAGCTTTTGCCTCCCCCGGATTCTCGGATTTTCTTCCGAGCCTCCCCTATATAGTCCCACTTAACTATGACGGTTGCGTGCAATTTTCAGAGAGTAGTCTGAAAGTCGTGCCTCGTGTCTTTCGTCGCAAACGCCAAAATTATTTTGAGGGCGAGATGAATACTATTTCTCTTGTGCGTCCTGCTGCCGGACAGCAGATTACGGTTATTTCTGTGAAAGACTCTACCTTTGTTGTGGATTTCTCTGCCAACCAGATTACCCTGGAAAAGGCCGATAATGCCCTTATCTTCCATTTTGACGATGGCGGAAGCATCAAAGTTGCTGATTTTTATATTGAATACACTAAGGACAACACCCCGGATTTTGAAGTGGACGGGCAGGTCCTCACGGGCGCGGATTTTTTCAACGCCTTTGGGCCGGACCTTGCGCCTGCCGAGGGGGCTCCCGCATCTGAACGCTCCGCCCGTTATACCGAGTTCAGCGGAAGCGAACTCGCCGATGGTGTGGATCATCTGGACGGCGTAGAGTATGAAGCCGGCACTGGAAGCGCCTTCGGCGATCCTGGCGCACAGCATTCTCTGATCGCGACAGTGGCGGTGCAGGCTCCTGACAATGGCGGAAAAGGTGGAGAAAACGGCGGCGACAGGCCGCAGCCTCCGGCCCAATACTCCCTCAAATACTCCAATGTGGCGCTTCTTGGCGCTGACGGGCAGGACAACCCCGAGGTTCACCTTGATCTGGCGCGCTTTTCCGGTGACGACGTGGCGGGCCAAACACTTGCTATCACCAATTTTGACGGCAGCATAAGCTATACCGGAACGGCCAACCCCAATGGGACCTGGACGTTTGACCTGGACGGCTATCAGGCTGTGTATGACCCCGTGAAGGGTGAACTTGTATTCACGCTTACCGACATTGCCGGTGGTGCGACGGAGTCTGAAAACTACACCCTGGTGTTCACTGACGCCAATGGTCAGCAGATTAGTCACGGAGTGCGGGTTGCTTCCACCGCTGACCATAATGACATGACATCCATTGCCTGGAAGGCGCCGGAAGGTGCCGCCGTGCTGGTAACAGACCAGACCTGGGCTGGTGAGGTAGCGCATGGCGCGCATTTTACCAACGCCAGCACGGCTGATATCGCCGCGACCATCAAACTGCCGCATCCCCCGGCGGGCGAAGGCGCGTATGATGCGGGCAGTGGTCGCGAAATGCACTATCAGCTTACTGAAACATCACTCACCGCTGACGGCGCGCAGACCAGATTTGAGATTGACCTGAAGTCGGGCACAAGCTCTTTGCGCATCAGCAATAATGACAATACTGCCGTACTGACGGATGTGGAGCATCACGAGCCGCTGCCTGAATTTTGCGCCGTCTTTGGCGGAACGGGCTACTCGGGTGAAGACGCCACTGAATACTCGGCAAACGTGACGGCAACAGTGGCCGCTCAAGGCACAACTGGCCAGAACGAAATCCGGGTGACCGGCGGCGATCTGATTATCCAGACCGTAAGCGACCAGCCCAGTTTTTCAGCGGACGGCGCAGCCTATGTCAGCGGCGCTTACGCCGCAGGCGGGGGCAATGTTTCTTTGGAGGCGCAGGGTGTCTCGGTGGGCGTGGCTTCCGCAGCTGCCGCCTCTGCTGCCACCAGTGCTGTCATTACTGGTGTGCGCGCTGATGGCGGCGTAATACAAAATGCTGGTACTCCCGGGCAAGCCAACGCGGTAGAAGGTTTTTTTGAAGGCAGGGAGTTTGACAGTTCCAATGTCAGCCTCACCGCCACCACGGGCGATGTGCAGGTCAGCGCGGATCTGACGGGAACGGCGGGCGTCAATACTGCGGTTGCCGGTGTTGCCGCCACGGATAACGGGCACGTAACCATAGCCGCTGCTGATGGTACGGTTGATATCACCGTCAATAACAGGGTCGAGAGCGGCTCGATGGACGAGTCTTCCAGCTTTTTCGGCGTGTTTTCCGGTGTTGGCCTGGGCGCCAACGATCTTCCCGATGAAGGGGCATTTGTAGATAAAAACCAGCAGTATGAGTATAATGCGACCCTTTACGTGCAGTACCTTGCGGATAAATTCAATAAATCTGCCGATCCTGATTATGAACAAAGCCTGGATTTTGATTCAAACCGGGGTCAACAGACCATTGTGGATATTCAGGCTGAAAAAGATGTGAATATCAGCCTGAACCTTGGCGCGCGTGACGGCGGGTTTGAGGCCGCAGGCATAAATGCCCAGCTCGGTGATGTGAATATTGCCTCCAAAAATGGCGACATCAATGTTGATGTGGCCATGCAGGGCAAGCATGTGTCCTCGGGTGTGGGTCAGGAATGGGTTTCTGCTCTGGAGATAAGCAACGGCACTGCCGATTTACAGGCCAAGCAGGGTGATGTGAATCTTTCAGTGAACGCCAACGGCGAAAATATTGCTGTAGTACATTACAGCGGTGCAACGGGTTTTCCCGGGAGTTTTCCTCTCGAATCTTACCAGGATGCCGCAGTGGTGGCATCATCATCCCTCACCGGAAAGAACATCAACCTCAGCGGTACGGTGGGGGCAGACGGCAGTTCTGCCATAAATCATATTGCAGGCATCAATGCCACTTACTCATACAAGAAAGAAACTTTTGTCATAAGCGCTGATGAACGGTTTACGCTGAATGTTACCGCCGTGGACAATGGCGGCGCAACTTCAGCCACAGGCATTTTTGCGAGCTATCCTCTTTATCCTGATGGTTCGGGGGAGTATGCCTTCTCTGAACGCCCCAGTTATGTGTTGGCGCTTGGAGCCAAAGAAGCGGAAATCAGCGCAAAAGTCAAAGCCGGAACAGGACTTTCGGCAGACAGCCGCAGTGTTGGTATTGAAGCCAAAGGGCACGGGATATCTGTCATATCCAATTCGGAGGATAACCTGTGGCGCGACGCCGGAGGTGGATCTGGAAACAAGGAGCCTAACTCAGAAGCCATTTTAAATACAGCCGCGCATGAATTTGACGCTGTCAGTCAACTGACCGTTTCGGCAGAAGGCGCACTGCATAATACCGGGATCCTGGCTGGCAACGCTGACGTGCCTCAGAACGGCAATATGGTCCCTTGGTTTTCTACTGTGGATATCCGTGCGGAGTCATTGACAATCAATGCTACAGGTAACCAGGCTGCGGATAGTACGTCCAGTAGTACAGGTATTGCCGCGACCGGGGGAAGCAATGTGCAGATAATCTCCCATGACGTCAATATTGAGGCGACAGACGCCCACCACAGCGTTGGAATTCATGTGGATGGGGATGTATCTCAATTGTATGGGGATGGATATGTATTAATTTCCAATGCCATACAGGGGGAAACTTCGGATTCATCCATGCAGGTCATCATCTCCGCCAAGGTGGGCACTGACCTTGCAAGCATGACCAACGGCATAGCTATTGAAGCTGTCAACAATGGGCATGTGCAGATTGTTTCAGGTGGTAATAGCAGCGATTACATTGAAATAAACGGCAGTATTGTCACTGACGGCACCGGACACGTTCTCATACAGCCTGGCAACGGTGGTTCCATTGTAAAGCTGAACGGTGAGGTGGACTTGGGCTCTTCCAGCGGGCTTAGTATTGAATACGGCGAGGGCTATAATCTGCTTATCCTTTCCGCGCCAGACCATGAAACTTTCATGCAGTACTACAAGACCTGGTTTGAAAATGGCGCCATTGAAAACAATATCAGCAGCTTTAATGAAATCATCCTGCAAGGTGTGGATATGGGGTCGGATGCCTACCATCTGATCCAGAGCAGCGTTGGCGACTACCCCATTGCCATACGCGTTTTTGATGTGGGAACCAACGTGGATATTGTGGCCGACGCCTATGATCATGATTTCAGCTCCCACGAGAATCTCACGGGAGACAATGACCTGCTCTTTGTCCGGTTCAACGGCCAGAAAGATCCTGATCAGGACAGCTTTAACCAGACCATGCACAAGATTGGCGATGTGGGTGACGGTTATGAAAGTATTCTGCTTGATTTTGTCGGATCGGGCGACGAGTCACTGTTTGGCCACAGCAGCAGCCTGGACCGACTGTTTAATCTGAAGAACAGCGGCCATGAAAATACTGACATTTTCGTCAGAACCGAAACCAATGATGCCCTGGTTGATTCGGGATGGACAGCCGGCGCTGAAACCAGGGTGTTGAATGGCGAAACCTACACGCAATACCACAACGAAAGCGGCGAGACCATGTATGTGCAGATGACCATTGAGAACGGCACTTAGAGCCGTTGCACAGTGCCAATGCTCTGGAAGCTGCAAGGCGGTCGCCCATCGTGGGGGCGCAAGCGGATTTGCCTATGGTGACGCCCCCGTATTGGCGTGCCGTAAGTTTGGAGCACATGGTCTTGCCGGTAAGCCGCATGGGGCGTCAGACCAGATGAAAAAACGGCCCGGACTGTCACGGGCCGTTTTTTCACGGCTAAAATGGGGCTGTCGCCTTTTGTCGTCTTTCACATTTAATGAAAGTACGCTATGTTATAAGAGAAAGTTTTACGTTGAAACTGTATTGCGGCTGCGTGGGCGGCGCTTGCCGCAAAGGCGCAAGCGCGGGGCATCCGCGCGGGTAAACGCCGAAGCGGGTGCGCCGGAAACCTTGGGAACGCATATTCTCAATCGTTCGTCTGCCCGGATTGACGGCTGCAACACAACCTGGATGGAGCGGTATGGGCAATTATATGCTGGATAATGTGGAGCTTGCAGGCTGCTCCGTCGTGCTGGGTGAAAACATACAGCGCCTTGAAGACGAGCCGCAGTACTGGGGTCATGACCGGTCGCAGCTGACCCGCCTTCAGAACCGGCTGGGGCTGGATACAAGGCGCATTGCCGCACCCGGCACCACTGTCAGCGATCTGTGCCGTCAGGCCGCCACATCGCTCATGCAGGAAATGCATATTGACCGTCAGGAAGTCACGGCCATCATTTCCGTCACCCAGACCCCGGACTATCTCATGCCGGGCAACGCCTACGTGCTCCATGCCGCCCTTGGACTTTCCAAAGAAACCGTTGCCATCGATGTCTGTCAGGGATGCGCCGGCTTTGTGTACGGCCTGTGGCTGGCTGGCATGATGTCCCGCGCCTCGGGTCATGGCGGCGTGCTGCTTTGCGCGGGCGACACCCTTTCACGCGCGGCAAACAAAAAGGATTACACCACAGCGCCCATTTTTGGGGATGCGGGAAGCGCCGCCTGGGTCCGGTACTGCCCGGATGTGGAAAATGCGTATTTTGTCCTGCGGGCAGACGGGCGTGAGCTGGACAAGCTCTACATTCCTGCGGGTGGCGCGCGCATGCCCGCATCCGCAGCGACCAGGACCGAGCAGACGTATGATGACGGAAGCGTCCGTTCTCTTGATGATCTGCATATGGACGGCGTCGGCATTTTTTCGTTCACCATGGCCGAACAGCCCCAACTGCTGCGCGATCTTATGCGGTTTTCCGGCTGCGACGCCGCAGGAATCGACTACTTCGTCATGCACCAGGCAAACCGGTATATTGTTGAAACGGTAGCGAAAAAATCCGCCATTCCCCTGCAAAAAGCGCCTTCGGCCACGTTCTCGCGCTACGGCAACCTGAATTCCGCGTCGATTCCCGGCGTGCTCTGCGGTGAACTGGCCTCGGTGGCCCGCCAAAGAGACCTGAACGTCGTCTTGCAGGGCTTTGGCGTGGGGCTTTCGTGGGGCGCGTGCCAGATGCGCCTGCGCCAACCCTCTTGCCTTGAGCCGCAAATATACAGCCGATAGCACAAGCCTTGGGCAAAACGGCTTTGTGAAATGTTTTGTGGGGGAGGGACCCTTTTGCAAAAGGGTCTCCTCCCCCACGCCCCCACGCCCCCACGCCCTAAAACTCTTGTTTTAAAGCATGTCATCTTTGAAAGGGCAGTTCAGGAATGAAATGGGTTAACTGCTCCGCAAGGATTTTCCTGAAAACCCTTGCCACGAAATGTGAGTGGCAGGTTCTTGCTTGCGGTACGTGAGCATTTCTAAAAAAAACAAAAGGCGTCTGTGCCAGCGTGGTGCTGGTACAGACGCCTTTTTATGCCCTTAATCTATGTTTACGCCGTAAAGTCGTGCGCCTTCTTCTGTCTAGGGCTGGTCTGGCTCTGGCCTGCGTTACGCCTCAAGCCTGCTGCGCAGGATGCTCACGGGGTGCAGGCAGGCCGTGCCGCTGCCGTGCACAATCTGCACCCGGCAGGTGCCGCATTCAGAAGAGGAAATATCCGCTCCGCTTTCACGTATGGTGGCAAAGAGGGCAGACCCGATCTGCCGGGCTATTTCATATTTTTCAGTCTTGAAGCCGTAACTGCCCGAAATGCCGCAGCACCCCGCATGGGCGTCAGTCACGCTGACTCCGGGCAACCTCCGCAACAGTTCAAGGCTGGGCAAACCATTGCCCTGGGCGCGCAGGTGGCAGGGCGCGTGGTACATGATCTTCATGTCGGGCTGATTCGCCCGCGACGCCGCTGGCGCAAGATCCAGTTCTCCGGAGTCGGCGCAGGCCAGCAGAAAATCCTGTGCGTCGTCCAGGCGGCAGGCCCCGTATTTTTCGCCCAGATCAGGGAAGTATTCCGGCAGATCAACGCGGAACATCAGGGCGCAACTGGGGCAGCCGGTAACCACGGGCAAGCCCTGGTCGCGCCACTGCGCCAGCGCGTGGAGGTTATGCTCCGCATTGCTTCTGGCATGCTGCCAGAACCCGTTGGCCACCATGGGCAGGCCGCAGCAAACGAGATCCTGCGGCACAATAACCTTGTAACCAGCGCGGTTCATGGCCCATATCATGTCCAGCCCAGTCTGCGGATCATAAACGTCAACATAGCAACCGGGGTAGAAAACCACGCTGCGCCCGGTTTCCGGCTGGCGCACCTCTTTGGCGAGGCTGCGGAAGCTGCGGCGCGCAAATGCGGGCAAAGGGGCGCGTCTGTGGATGCCGAGTTTGTGCAGCACCAGGCGCGTGACCGGGTTGAGCATGCCGAAATTTTTCAGGCCAGCCGGGATGCGGCGCAGCCATTGGGCCATGAGTTCGCCATGCCCCAGTATCCAGTCTCGCAGGCCGGGAGGCGTCTTGCGGCACTGGTCGGCCCGCGCCATCATGTTCAGACTGGATACAGGCACGCCGTGCGGACAGGTGATATCGCAGTTTTTGCAGTTAGAGCAGTAGTGCAGCGACGGGTCTTCGTTGAGGCCCAGCAGGCGGAAGCGTTCATAGGCCGGGCCGATCATGCGCGGGCCAAGAAATTGGGGCGTGGCATCGGCGACAGGGCAATGCACCACGCAGGTGGTGCAGGCTATGCAGTTGTCCGGGGTGATACGCACGCTCATCTTCCTTCCTCCGCAGCGGCTGCGGCCATACGGCCCGCCTGCCAGCCCGTGGCCACGGCAACGCCGTGCCCGCTTTTTTCCGCCGCAGAGTCGTATCCGCCAAGGCTGCGCCCCGCGAAAAAGACGTTGGGCCAGTATGTGGACGCCTGGGAATCCACCGGGCGCATGGCACTGTCGACACATACGCCCATTGAGGCGAAAAAATGCCTGCCAAACAGTTCGGGCGAAGACCATTGTTCCACATCGGCAGGCGCTGCCACATCCAGCCCCATGACGCTTTCACGCACTTTGCCGGGTTGCAGCGTCAGCCCGCCGCCAAGAATGCCTCCGGTGGCAAGCACAAAGGTTCTGGCTTCGTGCTTGCGCTCCTGGCCTGAAGCTTCGGCTATAAGGGCAGCGCAGGTGTTGCCGCGCATCTCGGCGCGTAGTGCCCTGGCGTTTTCAACCATCTCGAAATCGTAACAGCGCAGCGCGCGCAGCAAGGCGTCACGCAGGCGCAAACCGCCAACGCCTGGCGGGATGGACAGCATCTCCACAACCGGGCATCCTGCGGCCTTTTCAATGGCCTGCCAGGTTTCCGGCTGCGCTTTGCTGCCGCACAAAGGAGGCAGCAGCACAAGATCGCAGGAGCCCGCGCGGGCTGCCAGGCCATCGGTAAGCCATTGGCGGCTCTGGGCTTTGTCCATGAGGCGGGCAAGATCAAGCGCGCTTGCGCTGCGGTGGGCTTGCCCCAGCGGAGAGGGCAGTGTCAGCTCGAAAAATTCCCTGTGGGCCCAAGACCCGTAGCGGCGCAATTGGCTTACGACCAGGGCCGGGCGGCAGTCGCGCAGTCCTTCCACACTGACCACAAGCACGCGCCGCGCGGTATTCAGGGCCGTGACATTCACTCTTTCCGGCAGAAGATATGTGGGCTTGAGCGTGCCCATAATGGTCGGCATATGCACATTGCAGGGCTGCCCGTTGGCGTTGGTAGCCCCCCGCATGGGCCAGCGCTGGTCAGCCATGTGCTGCTGGAAAAAATGCAGGGCCTCGCGCACGTTTTCTTCGCCCATCAGCCTGTAGGGATGGTTGGCAGGCAGCAGGGCCATGCCTGCCCAGGGATCGGCCGTATACTTTCCATCAGCATAGCCGAGCAGATCGATAGTGCCGCCGCTGATGGCAAGAGAACCCATGCCGGTCGTGAGCATACGCACCTTTTTCCCCCGGCTGGCGGCGGTAAGGGCCGCCACAAATCCGGCCATGCCGGAGCCCACCACAAGAACGTCAGCAATCCTGTTCATGTTCGGCTCCGTCAAGGTTGAGGGTGGCGGCGTATATGGCCCGGCTCAGTTCCATTTCACGGGCCTGCATGCCCCAAAGGGCAAAGCGCAGGCCGCCCCAGCGTTCCTGCAGAAAGCGCCGGACATTGTCCGTGGGCTTCAGTTCCAGATCTACGCCGTGTTCGGTCAGCGCGCCCACCGTTCGCAGAGAGCAAAAGGCCCCCTGGCAGGTTCCCATGCCCAGGCGCGTACGCAGGCGGATGTCCGTGAGGGAAAAAATTGAGGGCTGACGCGCCACATATTCGATTTCAGCCATGCTCACCATTTCGCATTCGCAAAGCAGGGGATTGTCAGGCTGTTTTCCGGCAAGCTCCAGCACGCCCGGCAGGTCGTCCCCCAGGCGGTCGGCCATGAGACGCAGGCCCTGCATGGGAAAAAAGCGTGCCGCGCGCTTGAGGGTGCGTTCATCCACGTCATGCACCAATGGCTCATCGGCGGTTTTGCAGGGCGCGCTGTGCCCGAGCTTGGCGCAAACCCTGTCGGTGACGCGTTCGGCCATGAGACGATAGGTGGTGAGCTTGCCGCCAAAGATGCTGATGAAGCCTTCAAGCCCTTCGTCGGCATGGTCCACAATATGAAAATTGCGGCTGGCCTTACGCCCTGAAGCGCCGCCCGGCGTGTACAGGGGGCGTGTTCCGGCGAAGGCGCGTAAAATGCGGTACTGGCGCACCTGCGGAAAAAGCGGCTCGCCAATGTCGAGCAGGCGCAGCACTTCCTCAGTGGTGGGCGTTGTGTCGTCGGGTCTGTCTGTGGGCGCGGACGTGGTGCCCAGAATGGTAATGGACCCGTGGGGCACAAAAATATCGCCATCGCCGCTGGGATGCAGACGGTTGATCACCCTGGAGGTAAAGCGGTGGTTGAAGACGATCAGGGTGCCCCTGTCGGGCGAAAGGGAAACATCAAGCCCAGCCATGCCCGCCACGTGTCCGGCCCAGGAACCGGCGGCGTTGACCACGACCTGACAGGCGATTTCAACCGTTTCTCCGGTATGGCGGTTAACCGCCGTAACGCTCTGGACGCGACCGTTGCCCAGTTTTATGCCCGTGGCTTCATGGTAGGTAAGCACCTGACCGCCGTGCCTTTGGGCAGACATGGCGTTGTGCAGAACCAGACGAAAGCCGTCAACGCACGAATCCGGCACCCGAAAAACGCGGCGCACCTGGGGCGAGAGGTTGGGCTCAAGGCGCAAAGCCTTGGCGACCTCGACCTCCTGCGCGCTGATGCCCGCCGTGCGGCAGCCTTCGAGGAATTTCTCAACGTAGTCGGGATCGTCCTGGGCTGTGAGCGCGAAAAAGCCTTCAGTTTCTTCAACGCACTGCCTGCCGATGCGACGCACGATCATGTTTTCTTCAATGCATTCACGGGCGGACTCGTTGTCATTGACGACATAGCGCGCGCCGCTGTGCAGCAGACCGTGGAAGCGCGAACTGGTGCCGTGAGCTATGCCCCCCTGTTCCAGAAGGATGGCGGGGATGCCGCGCATGCTCAGGTCGCGCAGAGCGCCGATGCCCGTGGCCCCGCACCCGATAACTACGACGGTGGTTTCCAGCATGTTCTATCCTGCTTTGCGTCCATAGAGCGTATACGGCCCTGCGTGCGGCTGCGCGCTCCGCAGAGCCGCAGCAACCAGAGCCAATGGCCTTTGTGATGGTATTTTCAAAGAGTTGGGACGCCCGCTTTGGCGCGTAGCAGCGCAGATACCCGGCTGTTGCGCCATTACGCGAGCGACTGCCTGCGCGCCACGGCATTTTCAAGCCGAACTGCCTGGCTTGTCCCGAACCGCGGGCGGGAGGATACCAGAAGGTCGCCGGTCTAATGTCGCCGGCCTGCGGTTCAGCTATACGGGGCGCGTCCGGGGCAGTCCTGTGGACGAGCGTACAATGAGTTTGTGGCTTATCTCAACTCTGGTGATGTTGCGGCTTGATATCTGCCCGCTGATTCTTGCATGCAGCAGATCCAGGGCGTTGTGCCCTTTATCCTGAATATAGTGTTCCACTGTGGTCAGGGCCACTTTGTCGAACTGTGACGGCAAAAGGTTGTCGAAACCGCAAACGCTGTAATCTCCGGGTATGCTGAAGCCCGCTTCGAGCACGGCGTCCATGACGCCATAGGCGACCATGTCGTTTACAGCTATGAACGCGGTGATTTTTTTATCCTCAAAGCAGCCCTGTGCAAGCTCATGCCCAACGCTGTACTCTATGAGCAGGTTATCCAGTTCAACCTTTGGCGTGATGGTGCGGCTTTTGACCAGCAGGGTTCCTTCCGGACACAGATGACTGATGGTGTTTTGGAGGCCCTTGAGGCGCTGCATGCGGATGGAGTTGCAGGAATCCAGCGTTGTGGAAATGTAGGCCATATGTTTATGCCCCAGTTCGCACATATGCCGGGCAATAAGGCTGCCTGCGTCATAGTTGTTCAGTTCAACAGTGTCCACGCTGAGGTCCACGCGCCTGTCGCCCATGACCACAATGGGCACCTTGCTCCCCACGCGGGAAAGAACTTCATCCGGGTGGGCCAGCATGGTGAAGATGATGCCCGCCATGCCGGTGGATTGCGCCAGTTGCACTGCGGCAAGTTCACTTTCAAGACTGCGGTAGGTGGTGGATATGCAGGTGGTGTAATTTTTTTCGGCGGCGGCCTGCTGCACGGCCTGGATGATGGTGGCGTAGTAGGGATTGGTGACGTTGGGCACGACAACCAATATGACAGGCCCGCCCTCGATGACCGCTTTGGCCCGGCGCTCGCGGCCGTAATTCAGCTTGGCGGCGGCGGCCATAACCCCTTTTACGGTTTCTTCCGCAAAGGATACGCCTTCACGCCCGTTGAGTATCATTGAAACCGTGGCGGAAGATACGCCCGCCATACGGGCTACGTCCTTCAGCGTGGTTTTTTTGGCGATTCTCGGGTTTTCACCATCAAGCGTCATCTTCCCTTCCTCTTATTCCTGCTGCGAGTTGTCTTTTGGAGATACGGGGCATTGCCATTGCAAAAATGTCCCTCATGGTCGGGCAGGGGCGAATCAGGAATGGCAGCAACTTCCAATGGCGGTAACTTCACATGTACACGTTACCGAGTCAATAAAATAAACTAAAAACTTTAATAAAGTTTCAATTGACATAAAAATCTGCAGCGTGGTAATTCCAGTGCAAAGCGTTTTTTTGCGTGCATGGTTTACGTTTTGAGCTATTATTTAGCTCAAAAAATTTAATCGTTTTTATTGATAGCTGTAAAGTCTATTAAAACTTTTAATTGTCGTGCGGCAGGGCAAATACCCTTGCCAGCAGCCGTGGAGGGAGCATGCCCAGCGCAGAAATGGATAGACATACCACCAGCAAAAAAGAAATGCGCAAGGTGGTTATTGCCAGTTTGCTCGGCGCCACCATCGAGTGGTACGACTTTTTCCTTTATGGGGTCGTGGCGGGCATCGTTTTTAACAAGCTCTATTTCCCCACAGCCGATCCTTTCATGGGAACCATCCTGGCGTACAGCACCTTTGCCATCGGCTATCTTGCGCGCCCGCTGGGCGGCTTCATCTTCGGGCACTACGGCGACAAGCTGGGACGTAAACGCATGCTTATACTGACCATGCTCATCATGGGCATTGCCACTGTTTGCATAGGGCTTGTGCCTACCTATGCATCTATCGGCATAGCCGCCCCCATCCTGCTGCAAACCCTGCGCTTGTGTCAGGGGCTCGGCCTTGGCGGCGAATGGGGTGGAGCTGTTCTCATGACCTATGAATACGCCAATAAGCGGGAAAAGGCTTTTTACGCCAGTATTCCGCAAATGGGTCTGGCCACGGGGCTTTGCCTTGCTTCCGGGGTGGTGGCCCTGCTTTCCTGGCTGCTGACCAATGAGCAGTTCATGCAGTGGGGCTGGCGGCTCGCCTTTATTCTCAGTATCGTGCTTGTCGCCATTGCCCTTTATGTGCGTACCCACATCCTTGAAACCCCAGAATTTCGCAAGGTTCAGGACGAAGGTCACACTGAAAAAAAGGTCATGCCCATTGTTTCCGTGTGCAAAAACTATCCTGGCAATATTGCCCTTGGCGTGGGCGCGCGCTGGATTGACGGCGTGTTCTTCAACGTGCTTGCCGTGTTCTCCATCAGCTATCTTGTGCAGTACATCAACGTCACCCGCACCGAGGCCCTGACGGCGGTTATGATCGCGGCGCTGCTGATGTGCCCCTTTATTCTCATCGCCGGACGCCTTGCCGACCGTTTTGGGCGGGGCCGCATTTACGGCCTGGCCAGCCTGGCCTGCGGGCTGACCATATTCCCGGCGTTCTGGCTTATGCAGGGCAGCGGCGGCAATATGTTCATCATCGGCCTTGCCATAGCCATTCCACTCAGTATCTGCTATGCGGGCGTTTTTGGGCCCGAAGCCGCGCTCTTTTCCGATCTTTTTCCGGCAGAGGTGCGCTATACAGGCATATCCATAGTCTACCAGTTCCCGGGTTTTCTTGTGGCAGGCATTGTGCCTGGGGTGTGTACGGCGCTTATGCAGTGGAATGACGGCAATCCGTTCTATATCTGCATCTTTGTGCTCATTGCGGCCGCAACCAGCGCATTTTCCGCCTTCACCATCCAGCGTCGGCACAACAGGGCAGAGCGCCAGACGCAGGCGCTCGACGGCGTTCAGGCCGGGGCAAAGCTGTAATATCAGGGGTAATCATGCGTATCTTGCAACTATCTGACACACATTTGCGCGGCGACAACAAGCTGTCGTTCAGGGTTGTCGACACACGCCGATGCCTGGACGCCACCGTGGCGCATCTGAAAAGCATGGCACAAAAGCCTGACGTTATTATCCTCAGCGGTGATCTGGCCGACAGCGGCGATCTGAACGCCTACCATATTCTGACGGAGTTGTTTTCGCCCCTGAACATTCCCATCTATGCGCTGCCCGGCAACCACGACAGGCGCGACAGGATGCAGAACGTACTGAAGGACTGGTGCCCCTCGGATCCCGACGTTGCTCCGCACATCTGCTACACGGTTGAAATGGACGACCTGCGTCTGGTCGTGCTGGACAGCACGCATCCCGGTTCGCATTCGGGCCATTTTTTTCCGGCTGTGGAAACCTGGCTTACTGGCGAACTGCGTAAAAGGCCGCAGGTGCAGACTCTGCTTTTCATGCACCATCCGCCGTTCACAACGGGCCTGGGCGTTATGGACGAACCCTTTGAAAACCAGCAGCTGTTTGCCGCCCTGGTCGCAGACAACCCACAGTTGCGGCTGTGTTTCGGGCACATGCACCGGCCCATAATCACGCAGTGGCAAGGACGGCTGTGCGTGACCGCGCCCTCGGCGGCCATGCAGATAGACCTGGATCTTTCGCCCGAAGGCGGGGATACCTTTGTTATGGAAGCGCCGGGGTATCTTTTGCACCACTGGGAAAACCAGACCCTGAACACGCATGTCTGTCAGATTCCGACCAATGTGACCTTTGACGGGCCGTATCCCTTTGCGGATTCGGTCAATCCGGTCGGGCCTTCGGATTAGAGCATTTTAACTTTGAAAAAGTATAAATGCTCTAACGTTGCACGAGAGTGCAACGCGCCACAACGTGGCGTGGATTCAGCCGAGCTTTGGCCGTTGCGACGAAGGAAGTTGCGGACAAAGACAGCAATTGGTTAATAGAACGTGCAGCCTGTTGATGGCTGTCGCAAATCGCATTTTCGGCTGAATGAAAACTTTGAAATGTGAAGCATTTCAAAGTTGATCTGCTCTAGAGCATGTTGCTTTTGAAACAAGGAGCGTTTTAAAAGTAACATACTATAAATACAGGGTATTTTATCATTCGTCCCTGGAAAGCCATAAAAAAACCGGCCATGCGGCCGGTTTTTTTATGGCTTATTACGAAAGAGGCGGTCTAGTTCGGCTGTGTTCCCTGGGAAAGCTGCCGAGAAAAATGTTTGAGCGACGTTTGCCACAAGTCAAACACCTCTTCCAGATTTTTTTTGGTCATGCCATAGCGCATGAAGACATCCATTTCCAGAATGAGGTCTCCGTCTTTGTCAATGTACGCCTTGGAGTACATTTTTTGGGTATTCCAGGTGTTGATCTTTTCTTGCGAAAAATTCTTGATCTTCCACACGCCAAGAAACTGCAAAGCGCTGCAACTGTTGCCTTCAGAACAGCCGGAGAACCATACGGCGTACTTGGTGCCTTCCATCCGGCCCTTGAGGACGGGCGTTCCCTTGCCTGTGACGCTCAAGTCCGCGCTGCCGAAACCTTTGGCGATTTCAAGTACTGTCTCATGATCGGAGGCGGTGACAATATCGTTGCTGGCCATGGCGCTGCTGGCAAGAACGCATGTCAGGCATACCCCCAGCGCGATGGTTAATAATTTGTTCATGTGATCTCCTGAACTTTGTTTTTAAACGTATGTTTAGTGTTGCGGTTCATGTGGATACGAAGATGTTTCCTGAATGTGGAAGCTGTTCGCATCCTTTTTGGGCGAAGAGAAACTTTGAAAATATACATCCTCAAAGCCTGAACACACTCGCTCCAGTGTTGAGCAGCGCGAACAGATTGAGCGGCCTTCTTACAAAAAGCGCCTGCTCCGCCGTTGTCTGCGCAATTTCACGACGAAATAGCGTGGACACACTATATCATAAATTTATTATTTTAAAAGTGTCATATTGCATAGATTTTTCCAATTGGAAATAGCTAAAATAACAGGCTAATAGGGTAAAACAAACATATTTGTATTGTGCTGCATGTTGTGAAGCTCCCTGTACCTGTACGCAATATGTTTATTGCAATGTTGCTTATGCAACGTATCTTGCCATTTAGTGTTTATGTGTCGCAACGCGGTATCGATGCGGTTTATGCGAGATTGAATCATGCAATCTTGTCGCATGAACAAAAACATGCGCCGAAGCGGTAAGCTCCGGCGCATGGGTTAAGGGTGGACGCAAAAGTGTTAATCAGCGTCGGGTGCTTCGGTAATATTGGCCGTTGGCAGGCATGTTCTCATAGCCCAATAATAACAAACCAATGACACGAGACCCATGGCGATTACATCCCATGGCGAGGTCAGGATTCCCTTTCCCCCGAAGGAGCCAAGATAGGAAATGATCAAGGTCATTACATAATAGCCCACAAGCCAAAGGGAGGACTTGATTTGCTGCTGCAGGCTCACGTGCAGGGTCGGCACTTTTTTGCTGGCGAGAATGTAGGCAACAAACAGCACTATCTCGATGGGGAACAGCCAGCAAATGACGCTCCATCCAGACCAGTACACAATAAGAGAGGCAATGATGAAGGTCAGCGGCGATATGATTTCCAGACCGCGGACCCGGAAGGGGCGGGGCAGGTCAGGAGCGTTTATGCGAAGCGCGCCGCAGGCGATGGGGGCAAGCGCATAGCTGAGGCACAGGGCGCCGGAAACGACGTTGATGAGTTCTTTCCAAGAGGGGAAGGGCATGGTCCAGAATATGGAAAGAGCCAGAGTAAGCCAAAGCGCGGGGCGGGGAATGCCCGATTTTTTGTCCACGGCTGAAAAACGGTCAAAGAACGTGCCGCTCCGCGACCATGCGTAAATGACCCGAGGAGTGGCGACCATATATATATTACCGGTTCCGGCGGGGGAGATGACCGCGTCGGCCACCACAAGGATACCCAGCCAGCCAAGACCCAGCAGTAAGGCGATGTCGTGGTAGGGGAGCGAAAACTTTGATGCTATGCTGCCCCAGCCTTCTGAAAGCATATCCGGGGGAATGCTGCCCAGAAAAACCAGTTGCAGGACAATGTATATGATGGTGGAAAGCACGATGGACAGCAGCAGGGCAATGGGAATAGTGCGCTGGGGATTTTTTACCTCACTGGCCACCGATACCACAGGGGTCAGGCCAAGGTAGGCAAAAATGACGCCTCCGGCGGTTACCGCCATCTGCACGCCGTGAGCTCCAAATGGTGCAAAACCATGCGCCGTCAGATTTTCCGGCTGGAAGTAGTACATCAGAACAACCATCACCAGCGCGGGAACCACAAATTTGAAGAGACTGATGATATTATTGGCGATGGCGAATGATTTAACACCATTATAGTTGATTATGAAGAAAAAGACTGTCAGAAGGAGCTGGGCTATCCAGCCTGCCAGAGTCGGTGAACCGGTGGCGTCCGCCGTGAGCCAGGGCAGCCAGGCGGCGGCGTATTGGCGTGCGGCCACCACTTCAATGGCGATGAGGCTTGAAAAGGCAATGACGGTCAGTGAGGCGAGCAGATACCCGACAAGCTCCCCGTGAGAAAAAACAGGGAAGCGAATGATACCGCCAGCCTTGGGTAAGGCCGCTCCAAGTTCACAGTACACAAGGCCAAGAAAGAATACTGTGATACCACCAATGATCCAAGAAATGATTCCGGCAGGCCCCGCATATTGCGCCACAAAGCTTGCCCCAAACAGCCACCCGGACCCAAAGATAGCCCCTAGCGCGACAAAGGTGAGGTCTGTGGTATTCAGTTCTTTTTTGAATTTTCCTTGTTCAGCCATAAATTCTTCCTCCCACAGTGTATGGATGTCCGGTGTTATTTAAGCCAGTAGTGAACATTTTCCCCACTCAATAACCGCATTGAAGTTAAATCACCCGTGCTTGGCCACTGTCTGATTGCATTGATGTGCAAAAATGTTGCCACTGCGAAACTACCTGCAATAATTAAATTATAAAATTGAACTCATAAGTGCCGATTTGTTGCAACGCAGCAAAATGCTACAAATGTATTTATTTGAAACAATGATGTGTGTTGATACTATTTTGTATATGTGCTCGCGCCAGTACCATTCGACATAACGCGGTACGCCCCGGTGTTGCGATAAAACTAGGAGCAACCCACCTTGAAATTGGCCTGGCAAATGAGCGCGCAGACGCTCGGCGTGAAGGCATACGCGCAGTTTGTTTGCTCCAATGGGCTGGCGGCACATCATTTTTATTGCCGTGCTGGCTGTGGCGGAACACTTGCCTGTGCCTCTCCCACAGTGTCGTGCCGATCAAAATCTGGAGCTGGCGCAGGGAAAACGGCTTGAAATGTGCAGGCTTTGCGCCAGGGGGAATGAGAATGACGAGCATTCTGGCGCAAAGCCTGCGAAGAAAACAGAAACGTGCTGTGACATGCCAGGAAGTGCGTGAAAAAAACGCAACCACGAGCGCTTTTCACCTTTTCCTGCGCATTCATTTCATCTCGAGAGCATTTTCGCATTGAGAATATCTATTCTCAATGCTTTCAAGACGCCCGCTCCGGCGCGTAACAGCTCAAATAAATTGCGCTTACGCCTCCGGGGCGGGCGTCTGCTCCCGCATCCGCCAGAGCAATTTCAAAGAGAAATTGCTCTAAAAGCCGTGCAGTTTTTCAAGGCAGATCGCGTCAGAGTTACCGCGTTTTGGATTTTCTCTGGCGGCTGTGTGAAGCTGGCACGTGTGGTGACGGCGTAACGGGATGTTAAGAACTGTGGATACACAGCTTCAACGGTCAGTCGCCCTAGTCCAGCCTGAATCCCTTGCCAAGCGCGTCGGAGGGGTCAATGACAAACTGGTGAAAACCCGTAAGATAAGCGGTTCCGCTTACCTCCGGCACACCGCCCTTGCAGGGACCCACGGTGGCTGGTTCCACAATTCTCGCCGTGAACTGGGTGCCTATGACGCTCTCATGCACGAATTCCTGGTTCAGTGCCAGTTCGCCCTTGGCAAACAGTGAAGCCACACGTGCGGAAGTACCAGTACCGCAAGGAGAACGGTCGAGGGAGTCGGGCAGGAAAACCACAGTGTTACGATATGTTGCCTTGGGATCGTCAGGTGTGGTGTAGAACATCACATGGGTGATGACATTGATAAAAGGCTGTTCCGGATGCTTGAAATCCACGGCCTTGCGCACGGCTCCGCCGAATGCCTGGGCGGCTTTTTCAATGGCGGAACGGTAGCCGGAGCGCAGGTTCAGGCCAGGAAAATATTTTGCGTCAGTGATGGCGTATGTATTGCCGCCGTATGCCACATCATAGGGAACTTCCCCTATGCCGGGCACGTCAACCGTGCCGGAGCAGAACAGAAAAGAAGGCACATTGCGGAAGGTTACGCGAGTCACCTTGCCGTCCTTCATTTCCGCCCTGGTTCGCACCAGGCCGGCAGGGGTGTCGATATTGACATTGCACACTTCGCCTTCAGGCACGATGGTTCCGCTTTCAAGCATGGCAGTGACGCAGCCTATGGTACTGTGCCCGCACATTGGCATAAGCCCGCCAGCGTCAATGAACAGTATGCCCATATGAGCTTCAGGGTTGCAGGGGGGAACCCATATGGTGCCTGACATGTTGCTGTGGCCGCGCGGCTCAAGCATGAGAGAACTTATAAGCCAGCCGAGATGCTCTTTGGCGTAGGCCATTTTCTCCTGCATGGTTGTTCCCTGGATAGCAGGGCAGCCAGCCACCACATTGCGTGTGGGATTGCCAGCCGTATGGGTGTCAATGGTCTGGATCATGTGAGACAGTTTCATGGCGGCTCCTCTTGAGTTATGGCTATGGCCTGGCCAGTTCGCATCCGGCGGACTGACCAGGCCTGTCGTGGCTATCTGTCAAGGTTGATGAATATGGTTTTCTGCTCGGTGTACTGGTCGTGGGACTCGCGTCCCTTGTCCTTGCCGCCGAAACCGGAAAGCTTGTATCCGCCGAAGGGTGTCGTGTTGTCTCCTTCGCTGAAACAGTTGACGGACACGGTGCCTGCTTTGAGTTCGCTTGCAAAGGCGTGCGCCTTGGTCAGCGACTCGGTGAAGATGGAGCCGTGCAGGCCGTAGCAGGTGTCATTGGCCAGGGCCAGCGCGTCTTCGTCAGAAGTGGCCGTAAGGATGGCCGTAACAGGGCCGAAGATCTCTTCGCGCACCACTGTGGCATCGCGCTTCACATTGTCAAAAATCGTGGGTTCGATGAAAAGGCCGCTGCCGATGGGGGCCGCTTTGCCGCCTGTGACAATGCGTCCACCTTCGGCCTTGCCTTTTTCAATATACCCCATGACGGTCTTGAACTGCTGCTCGCTGACCATTGAGCCAAGAGCGTTGGCGGGATCAAGGGGGTTACCCATCCGCCATTGGCTGAGGGCAGTCACAAACGCGCTCAAAAAGGCTTCTTTCTTGCTCGCGGGCACGATAATACGCGAATTGGCGGTGCAGTTTTCGCCCATATTCCAGAATGCGGCGGAGCAGGCCTGGCTTGCGGCAAACTCGAAGTCGGTAAAGTCTTCAAGCAGCACAAAGGGGCTTTTGCCGCCAAGCTCCAGCACCACGCGCTTCAGATTGCTTTCGGCAGAGTATTGCAAAAAGCGGCGTCCCACATCGGTGGATCCGGTAAACGAAAGGACGTCAATATCCATGTGCCGACCCAGGGCTTCACCCACAAGGCCGCCGGGGCCGGGCAACACTTGAAGCACGCCTTCGGGAACTCCGGCCTCTGCCGCCAGTTCGGCCAGGCGCAGTGTTGAAAGGCAGGTGACGCTGGCGGGCTTGATGATGACGCTGTTGCCTTCGGAAAGAGCGGGACCAAGCTTCCATCCGACCATTTGCAGGGGGAAGTTCCACGGCAGTACGCAGGCAACGACGCCTGACGGTTCACGTACGATAAGCCCGCGCTTGAGGTTGCCGGAAGGCGAGGTGCTGCCGTACTGCTTGTCGCTGAATTCGGCATGCCACTCCAGGCATTCGATGGTTTCAGGCAGGTCGGTACACAGGTTTTCGCGAATGGGCTTGCCGCTGTCGATACTTTCAAGCACAGCAAGCTCAACCATATGTTTTTCCATCAGTCCGCAAAGTCTGAGAAAGATTTTTTTGCGTTCAGTGGGGTGCATCTTGGACCACACCCCGGAGTCAAAAGTTTTGCGGGCCACAGATACGGCCTTGTCCACGTCTTCTTTGCCGCAGCTTGCAACTTGAGCCAGATCTTTGCCTGTAGCGGGGTTGATGGTGGCAAAGGTCTTGCCTGAAGCGGCAGAAACAAACTTTCCGCCAATGAATGCCTGGGTCGGATATTTCAGATTGGCTGCCAGATTTTCGTATTCCTGGCAGGTAAGGAACTGTGACATTGAGTTTCTCCTCTTTAAAAGCCTTTGCGGTTAGAGCAATTTCACATTGAAATCACTATGGCGACTGCGTGGGCAGCGCTGGCCGGGAAGGCATGTGCGCAGTTTGTCTGCGCTGTTAAGCGCTGTGGCGGGGCGTTGAAGCCGTTGCTGCTGCATATCCTCAACGGTAATCCGCTCTGGAGCAGTTTGCGAATGGAATTTGTTAACTGCTCGGCAAGGATTTACTGAAAATCCTTGACTCGAAATGCGAGCAGGCAGGTTTTTTCCTGCCGGAAGCAAGCATTTCAAAGTTAATCTGCCCTAGTTGAGGTCAGGCGGCATGGGCATGTCCGCCAGCTCTCCCAGATTCAGGGGGAAGAGCGGCGGCTGGGCCGTGTACTGCGGTAACTGATCAAGCGGCAGTCCCTGAGTGTGGGCGATCATTTCGGCCACAGCCTGTCCGCACATGCGGCCCTGGCAGGTCCCCATGCCGGGGCGGGCCTGGGCCTTGAGACCATCCGGCGAAAAACATCCTTGCCTGATGGTCTGTTGAAGTTCTGCGGCCGTGAGTTCCTCACAGCGGCAAACCACGGCATCGTCCGCCGGTTGCAACTGGGACGGCGTGGGAGCGAAGTATTCATCAAGAAAGGGCTGCAGAGCCTGGCAACGCCTGACAATACTCATGTGGGAGTCTGCAAGCCGGTTGCGTTCGCTCATATTCAGGCGGCCCAGTTCGTGACAGATGCCCAGGCCAACCAGCCGGCCTTCCGCCTGTGCGGCCACAGCGCCACGAACACAAGCCACGTCGCCCGCCGTGCGTATGCCGGGCACGCTGGTCTGGCCCCATGCGTCGGCGCTCACGTGCCAGTAGCGCTGCCGTTCATCCCAGGTATGACGGCACCGGGCCAGGCGGGTAATGCGGCTTTCGGAAATGACGCCTTCATGCAAAAGCAGGGTTGCGGCCTGGAGGCTTTTATTGTTGCCGCTCATGCTGGCGAAATTAATTTTAAGACGTTCCGTTTCAACCTGTTCTATCCTGAGGTCGCGAACGGCAAAGAAGCATTTTTGCGAGAAAACGGTTTGTGCGGCCATGCCGATGCCGTGCAAGAAATATCCGGGACGGGCCAGGGCTCCGGTTATATGTTTCATGGCCCGCAGCACGTTGCTGATTCTGCCCGTGAACAGCACGCCAGCCACAGGAATCTTGAAGTGGTGCATATGCACAGCGGCCTGGAGAATGAGCGGACCGTTGCCGCACAGCACCACAGGAGCCGGGGGCAAAAGTGAGGCTGATTTGAGCAAAATGTCCGAAGCGCCGGAACCCATAACTCCGGGCAGGGTCCAGCCTGGCAGCGGAACAGGGCGTTCCATTGCTCCGGTGGCAAGCACAACCTGCCGGGCAGTCATGCAGTGACTTTGGCCCGGTGTACTGAAATATACCCTGTCCGGGGCTATATCCCACACATTGGCGCTGGGCAGAAAAGTCGCGCCGCAGTTCTTGAACTCTTCCACCAGCGGGAGACCGGCAGAATAGTCTGAACCAAGACGGTTAACGAGGGCAGAGGAACCGACACTTCTGAATATCTGGCCGCCGGGTTCGGTTTGGCGGTCAAGCACCAGCGTGTGCAGCCCCTGCCGCGCTGTTTCAATGGCTGCGCACATGCCTGCGGGGCCAGCGCCGACAATAATGACATCCCATATGCTACGCATGATTGCAGCCCTCCTTGCCGAAGTCGGGAACCCCGTTCTGTCGGTTAACCTGCATGCCTTCAGCCACGGGAACGAGACATGACTGCTGGTTGGGGACGCCGTTAATAGTCATGAGGCATTCAAAACAAACGCCCATCTGGCAGTATGGTCCGCGTTTGTGCCCGCCATGCGTGGTGCGTGTCCAGCCATGCGACGCCCCGAGTACGGCGGCGGCGACGGATATGCCTTCTTCAACCTCAAGAGGTTGGCCTTCAAAATAAATGGTCACCTGCCTGCCCGCAGAAGGGGTGGTTTTGACAGACATGATTGTCCTCCTCAGGCAGTGGTTGTTGTGGCAGAAAGTGCCGCCGGGCCAGAGCCGAATCTGTCGAGGCCCATATAGCTGATGTCCATGAAAGGAGCCTGCCCGCGCACCATCTCTGTAATGAGTTTGCCCGTAATGAGTGAAAGGCCTATGCCGTTTCCTTCATGTCCGGTGGCGACAAAAAGCCCCTGAAGATGCGTGGCCGAAATGATGGGCTTGGCGTCCGGAGTGCAGGGCCGCAACCCCGCATAGCAGCGGATGATTCGCGTATCAGCCAGGGCAGGGTAAAAATGGCGGGCGCGTTGGGCGATAATGCGCATGACCCTGGGGTCGGGGCGGATGTTCATGCCGACGTAGCGACGGCTGCTGCCAAGCAGGATTGTTCCTGCGTGGGAGGGTTCAAGCACAAAGGCAACGCCAAAATGCTCCATTTCAGGCGTGGCATTGCAGCGCGTTTTACCACCCTTTGCCAGAAGGTAGCCGTATTCCGCATAGTTTTTTCCCACCAGATTGCGTACGCGCTCGGTCACGACAACATGCCCCTGGCGCGGCCTGACGGGAACGGAGATGCCCACCATGTCGGCAAGCAGGGGAGTCCAGACGCCTGCGGCGAGGATGACGTTCTCTGTATGGATGAGTCCCTTGTCCGTTTCAACCGTGGTGATCCGCCCTCCATCGGTGCGCAGTCCCGTGACGCTTGTTCTGGTCATGAGGGTGGCGCCGTTGGACTCTGCATGCAGGGCGAGCCCCTGACAAAGCCGCATGGGATTAAGCTTGCAGTCGCCATTAAAATTCAGGCAGGCCAGGATCTTGTCGCCAATATTGGGCTCATGGTGGCGCAGGTCGTCCCTGTCCCACAGGGTGACGTCAATGCCCTCATTTTTCTTGCCTTCATAGTTGGCGCGCACAGTGTCGAGATCCCGTTCGTCATCAACCAGCAGGCCGAGCCCCTCGGGCGAAAACTCGAAATCCACGGGCAGAAATTTTGCTGCATCATGAAACATGTCCTGCCCGTATTTGCAGAACTGGCTGTATGCGCCGGGGGGCGTGTCATAAGTGACCACATGCCCATCGCAGCGGCGGCTGGATCCCCAGGCGAACTCACCCCGCTCGACAAGGGTCACATCAATTCCGTCCATGGCAAGATAGCAGGCTATGGCTGTACCTACCGCCCCCCCGCCGATGACAACGGCTCCGGCGGTGTGTTTGCTGCTCATGGCAATTCCCTTTGCTTCAGATTTTCCGGTATGTTCATGAGGGGCCGCCAGAAGCCGCCCCTCATGAACGGTGCTAGCAAAAGTCAGTCTTCTTGAGAATTTTTTCAAGCTCTACACGCACTTCCTCAGAAATGGGCTGTCGGGGCATACGCAGCGTGCCTGTCCCGAATCCCTTGAGCGCAAGCGCGTGCTTGACCACCTGCCAGAGTTCGCCTGTGTCTTCCAGCAGACGCAGCAAAGGCAGCATTTGCCGGTATACCTGCCGGGCCTCATCAAGCTTGTGTTCTTTGACAATAAGGTTGTAGAGCTTGACGCACATGGCGGGGGCAATATTGGCAAGCACGCAAACCCAGGCCTTGGCGCCCATGACAAAGCTTTCATAGGCCAGGCTTTCGCACCCGCAGAATACCACCAGCTTGTCGCCCACTTCGTCCACAGAACGGGTCAGCCGCATGATGTCGCCGCTGGATTCTTTAAGAAAACCCATGTTGGGCAGCTGGGCGCATTTTACCAGAGTTTCAGGCGATACGGCCACGCCGCAGCTGCCGGGGTTGTTGTACACCATTACCGGCAGTGGGCTTTTGCCGGAAATGTATTTGTAGAATTCATAAATCTCATGCTGGCTGGGATGCACGGCGGGAGGAGGAAGAATCATGACGCCCGCAGCGCCTATGGATCCTGCATGCTTTGACAGTTCAACCGAAACATCGACGTTGGGCGAAATGGCGCCCACAATTACCGGAACCTTGCCGTTTACTTCCTTCATGGTGAATTCGGCAACCTGCTTGCGTTCTTCGGTGGAAAGCGCTGGCCATTCGCCAGTGGCTCCCACGGGCATGATGCCGTGTACGCCTGATTTGAGCAACCACTGGATATGTTTGGATATAGCGCCGTAGTCGATGCTGCCGTCCTGATTAAAGTGCGTCACCGTTACTGCGAAAATACCGTGAATGTTGTTCATGTATCCTCCATTGGATGTTTGTGCATTGTCTCTAGCAAAAAATCTACCAACAGCAGGTGAAACATAACTACATAGAAAATATGGCTGTTTTGGATTGCTTTTTTGCCCGTGTGTGCCATGCTACAGATTTTGATGCGTCACAACACTACAGGTGTAGCCTTGCGCTACACTCTGATGAAACCTATTTCTTGCCGCCGATGATGGGTACAATAAGGATGGCTGAAAGCAGTGATGCCGCAGTCATGACGATGAAGAATCCGTTCCAGCTTGTGGTTTCAATGACCATAGCCAGCGGCAGGCCGGTGCAGGCGGCTCCCAGGTATCCGAAAAGTCCTACAAAGCCTGTGGCCGTGCCCGCGTATTCCTTGTGGCAGACTTCGGCGGCGGCCATGCCGGTGAGCATTTGCGGGCCAAAGATGAAAAAGCCGATCAGAAAAAACACGGAACCAAGGGCGATTTTGGAACTCAGGGGCAAAAGCCAGAGCGCGCCCACGGAACACATGATGCCCAGCATGAAAATGATGTTCATCGGGATGCGGTTGCCCTTGAACAGTTTGTCCGATCCCCATCCGGCGACGATGGTGCCGATGAAACCGCCGATCTCAAGCATGGTGATGGCGCTGTTGGCCACAAGCAGGTCAACGCCATGTTCCGTTACAAGGTACATGTTGGCCCAATCGTTGACGCCGATGCGCACGACGTACACAAGCACGTAGGAAATGGCCAGGAGCCAGATGTATTTGTTGGTGAATACGTAGCGGCGCAACACCTGCCATGTGGTGAGCGAGCTTTCGCTTTTCTTTACCTGCTCCAGTTCCAGTTGGTCCTTGCGCCATTCTCCCACCCTGGGCAGTCCCATTGATTCCGGTCTGTCCCGCATGATGATGCAAAGAATGATGCCCGCCACAATCCCGATGATGCCCGGAATGATCATGCCGTAACGCCAGCCGTAGTGTATGGCCAGCCATCCCGCGAGCAGTGGAATAATGGCGCCGCCCACGTTGTGCGAGGTGTTGCACACGGCCCACCAGAAGCCGCGCTCGTTGCGCGAGTACCATGTGGTGAGAATCTTGGTGCAGGGCGGCCAGCCCCAACCCTGAAAGAAGGCGTTGAGTCCCCACAGAATGGCCAGTGCCAACAGGGACGAACTCATGCCGAAGGCTATGTTGATGATGCCTGTGATGATGAGCCCAACGCCCATGAAATAGCGGGGATTGGACTTGTCGCTTATGATGCCACCCACAAACCGTGACGAACCGTAAACGATGTAGAAAATGGTACTCAGGATGCCCACGTCCGAGAGCTGCCAGTCAAGGTCTTTGAGCATGGCTGGCATGATTGACTTGTAGCTGTTGCGGGTGAAGTAAAAAATGGCGTAACCAAGCCATATGGATGCCATCATGTGTATGCGCCAGTATGCGTAGTCTTTGTCTATCTCTTCCGCGCTCTTGGTAACCGGGCGCGCAGGTGATGCTTTAAAGAAATTTACCATGGCGTATCCTTAGTGCAAAATGGGCGGGTATATCGCCGGATGCGCAGAGCAACGTCAGGAAAACTGCTCTGGCGAGAGCGCATGCAGGTGTTCGGCGTGAAGCCGTATGCGCTGCTCGCACTGGCAAGCGCCGGAGCATGCGTGTCCGAAGCTTTGCAGGCGTATTCTCAGCGGCAACCCGATCTAGCGATGGGCCTTGATTTCACGCAAAACCTGTTCATGCAGCCTGCTGTCGCCACATGCCAGAACCTGCATGCCGGAATGCATGGTCAGAGGATTGCCCTCCCAATCGGACATGACGCCCCCCGCACCCTCAATGATTGGCACAAGAGCGCAATAATCCACTTCGCGCATGATTCCGCTGTCAAAGCAGAGGTCTATCTTGCCTGCCGCAAGGCTCATGTAGCCATAGCATGCGCCGCCGTAGACGCGCCATTTGGTGGATGCGATGAGGTGATTGTAGGCCGCCCTGTCGGATTTAAAGACAAATTCGGTATTGCTTGAAGCCACCAGGGCGGTGGCGAGGTCGGTATGGGGGCGGGTTTGTATGGGCAGACCGTTGACTGTGGATTGCCGCCCCTTTATCCCCACCCAGCGTTCAGCCATGACGGGCATTTCCACAACACCAAGAACGGGTACGCCGTTGCGGCACAGGGCAATGAGCGTCCCGTAAAATGGATAGCCCACAATGAACTGTCGTGTGCCGTCGATGGGGTCGATCACCCACACGTATTCGGCTGTGGCGGCGTCGGCCCCATATTCTTCCCCAAGCATGCCGTGATCTGGAAACGCGCCAGAAATGATTGAACGTATTTCACGTTCCACGCGTTCATCCGTCTCCGTCACCGGGCTGGCGTCAGTTTTGGTTTTAAAATCATAATTTCCACGCAGATATTTCTGTCTGTGTTCCGTGAGTATCTGGCGTGAAACGTCCGCAGCCTGCATGGCTATGTCTAAAAATGCTTCATACTCTGGCATCGCAATGTCTCCGTCTGTAAGGGGGGAGGATGCAGACCGGTTGGTCTTGTAAAGGCGTTCACTGCCGCGTCGCGGCTGGAATTCATGCCTGATTGTGTCATTGGAATGTGTAAATGCAGTTTTCTATTCAAAATACGCATATTTTATTTTTTAAATAATAATTTATTGTAAAATGTTATATATAAAAGTTTGTTGTGCAACAATACTATGTGTTCAAAGCAAATAGTAGTCAGGTAATTTTGTATATCAGCAAAAAATCTGCCAACTTTGCACAGACTGGCGTGAAATGCTGATGCCATCGGGATGCTCGGTGTTGCACAATAAATTTTAGATTGGTAATATATAAAATAATTGTAGCATAACGCTACAGTCGTGTTTGCTTACGCTACACGACAGGAGGAATAATGACATGAGGTGTCTCCCCATCGACTTCTCACCACAAAATCCCGTGTACCAGCAAACGGTCCATGAAGCCTGGAAGGATTTCATTGATGGCGGTGAAATCCGGGGGCGTGTGCCCGAGCATATTCTGGATGGATGGCTGCTCAGCCGCGATGCCTGTATTGACCCTGTGCGGGTTCCCGACGTGCCGGTGCTGGAACGGGTTCATTTTGAAGACTTGTGCAGCCAATTCGCCACGTTGCTCAATGCAGCGGCTCCTGTGCTGGAAATGCTTGATTCATGCATTAGCGGAACTGGCCACATGGCAATTCTTACCAGTTCCTCCGGGCATATTCTTGCTACCGTGGGCGACAAGGATTTGCTTGATGTGGCCCGTACCCAGTACAACATGCCCGGTGCTGACAGAAATATCGACAAGGTCGGCGCTTCAGCCATAGGCATGACCCTGCAACGGCGTCGTCCGGTGCAGATATACGGTTATGAGCATTACAATGCTGGCCTGCATTCGTGGCGTTGTGCTTCCGCTCCCATTCTGGCTGATGCCTCGGGCGTTCTGGCCGTGCTGACCATTTCGGGCAATATTGCCAGTCCCGAGATACAGGCGCTCGCGCTGGTGACGACCTTTGCCAACTATATAGGCATGCGCGTGCGCCAGCAGACCATAGAAACCACCGGGCAGAAGCTTGAGGCTTTATTGCGGAATGCCCATGATTCCCTGACCTACCCATTGCTGGTGCTTGATGGCAATGGCGGCATCACCCACGCCAACAGGCATGCATCAACATTGTTTACTTCTGGCGAACTTGAGCTTCCGGGAAGAAGCGCTGTTTCTCTGGTGAGCTCTCTTGATGCGCAAAGGCTGCAACGGGCTCTGGCCGGACAAAGGCAAGGTCATGACACCCTGACATTTCTTACGGGCCAGGGGCCACAACGCATCGCCTGCACATTTTCGCCTGTGGAACTGAGCGCGGGAAGAACCGTGGGGATGGCCCTTGCGCTTAACCTGGATACGTTTGCGCCGGGCGGGCGAAACAGGGGCAAAACAGCCAGCGGCCCGCTTCCGACCTCCTGAAAGGCCGTGTTGCCGACCCGTGAGGTCGAGTCCGTCCACACAGCCACATACCAGTTCTCAGACATCCTGGGGGCCAGCCCCGCTTTGCGGCAGGCTATCAACTTTGCCCGTCGTGCTTCCCGCATGGCCTCACGCATCGTTATTTTGGGAGAAAGCGGCACTGGTAAGGAACTTTTCGCCCAGGCAATTCACAATGCCGGAAATGAGCCAGATCGGCCCTTTGTCGGCATTTCTTGCGCCGCCATTCCCAATAACCTTATTGAAGCCGAACTGTTTGGTTATGAAGAGGGCGCTTTTACCGGAGCGCGAAAGGGCGGGCAGAAGGGTCGGCTTGAAGCGGCCAATGGCGGAACGCTCTTTCTGGATGAAGTAAACAGCTTGCCATTGGCAGTGCAGGCCAAGCTTTTACGCGTCCTGCAGGAAATGACTTTTTCACCTCTTGGAAGCAATCACCTTGTTCGTCTTGACGTCCGAGTCATTGCCGCAGGCAATACAAATCTGGCGGATGAGGTGCAAGCGGGAACCTTTCGGTCTGACCTCTATTACCGTCTCAATGTCTTGGAAATCGAGCTGCCACCTCTTCGAGAACGTAAAGGGGATGTGGAATTGCTGGCAAAAACATTCTGGCGCAAGCTTTGTGCGCGTATGAACCTGCCCATGGTAACCGTTGAGCCTGCCGTGTTGGAAATGCTCAATGCCTATTCCTGGCCGGGCAACGTACGTGAATTGCAAAACGTATGCGAAAGGGCCCTGGTGCTCTCTGACGGGGCTTCCATCAGGCTTGATTGTCTGCCACGCCATATTACCGGAAAGAACGTGACGGTTCTGGCTGCCGGGCAACCAGAGGTTGCACTTGGGCATGCTTCCATGGACGATTTGTGTGAAAATATGGTGCGTAAAACGCTGGAAGCCGCTGGGGGAAACATCAGCAAAGCCTCTGAGACGCTGGGCATAGCCAGAACGACTCTGTATAGAAAAATGAAGAAATATGGCCTGGGGCAGTAGTTTTTCATCGGGCAGGGCGCAAAAGATGAAAATTGTAATCACCTGTCTGGCTTTCCTGACCTGTGCGCCGCGCAAGAATGGCGCGGGCTTTGTTTCGCGCGTGTGGGCGTAGTGGGGGGGGGCAGTGCTCCTTGCCGTGTTGCGGAGCAGCCCTGTTTTGTGCCGCATACTCGTGTGGGCCAAGGCAAGATGCGCAAAAACACAGTGTGTCATTGGGTGGGCAAAAAAGCCTGACTCAGGCCATACAAGAATGTGCGCAGGATAACAAAAAAGAACACAGCATAAATTTTTAGTGAAATATCAAAGCCCCGGCGATGAGTTCCGGGGCTTTTTCCGTTTGACGTCTTGACGATTTCATCATATGCGGGCATAACAAAAAATAACAAAATTGACTAAAAAGCAACATCAAACTGTCACAAAAACAGGATTGCCATGCTGCCAGTTGAACGCCGCAGAAAGATGGCCCGTCTTATCAAGAGCCAGGGCGCGGTCAACAGCCGTGAGCTTGCGAAAGCTCTTGGCATTTCCGTTATGACGGTGCGCCGCGACCTCAAGGTGCTGGAAGATCAGAAGCAGCTTGAAATCACCTGGGGGGGAGCTGTTCCCGTGGGGTTTGAGGCGCATGACATCCCCCGGTCCCACAAGGCGGGCAGCATGCTGGAGGCCAAGGTGGCCATTGCCCGCGCCGCATGCGAGTTTATACAAGATGACTCGTTCATCGGCCTTGATGCGGGCACGACCACCCTTGAACTGGCGCGCCTCTTGCCTTCACTGCCGCTCACGAATCTGTCCGTGGTTACGCCGGACCTTGAAATCGCGCTGCTCCTTTCCGGCTACCCCCATATTGAGGTTTTTCTCACCGGGGGCCGGATAGACCCCATCAGCCGGGCCTGCAACGATACCGACTCTGTGGCGTATCTGCGCCGCATCCGCACCACCGTGGCCTTTGTTGGCATTAACGTGTGGGGGACCCAGCACGGCGTGACCACCAGCTCTTCGGAGAAGATGCATCGCAAAGTTCAGCTCATGAACAGCGCTGACAAGAGCATTCTTCTGGCCGATTCTTCAAAATATGCGAAATTCAGCCCCTGGCGTGTGGCCGGAGTGGAGGATTTTTACCGCATCATCACCGACCACGGCCTCAGTCATGACGCCCGGCAGGCCCTTGAAGGCGTCGGGGCCCATTTGGTTTATGCCGGAGCCTGATCAGGCTATCCGCTTTTCAATCCTTTGTACCGGTCTGGCCAAACGCCGCAAGGACCAAAAGAGTTTGCCATGAATATAGCTGTAATTGCGGACGACTTTACAGGAGCCAACGCCAACGGGGCGCTGCTCACCGCCAAGGGTTTTTCCAGCGCCACCTGCCTCGGGTTGGACAAGTGGGACCCCCAGTATTTCTCGGCTTTCACTGCGGTTTCGCTGAATGCGGAAAGCCGCCTGCTTTCACGTCAGAAAGCGTGGGACGCCGTGTATGCGGCGGTAAAGATGTTCTGCGCCGAAAAACCCGCGCTGGTTTCCAAGCGCGTGGACTCCACACTGCGCGGCAACGTGGGCGCGGAGATCGAGGCCGCCATCAAGGCAATGGACGACAGCTACGGCCACGAACAGTCCCTTGCCGTACTGGTGCCTTCGTATCCGTCTTCCGGGCGTATCTGCGTGGGCGGCTACCAGATTGTGCACGGCGTGGCGCTGGAGCGCTCGCCCATTGCACAGGATGCGGCCACGCCCGTTAAGGACACGTCCGTTCTCAGGATTTTTGCCGCGCAGAGCGCCATGAAGTGCGGGTTTATCCCCCTTGAAAAAATTTTGGGCGGCGCGGCTATCGTGCGCCAGGCCATTGAGGTTCTGCGTGCGGAAGGGTGCCGGGTTGTGGTGTGCGACGCTGTGGCTGATGAAGATATCACCACCATCGCGCAGTCTCTGGCCGATGCCCCGTATCCCCTGGTGTCGGTTGATCCCGGCCCCTTCACTGCCGAGCTGGCGGCCGTGCGCGTGCAGGCCCCCCGGTCGCAGTATGAAAATCGCGTATTTCTTGCCATTGGCAGCACCAGCGAGCTTACCCGCGTTCAGATGGAAGCCCTGCACCTGGCGCATCCCAGCCATATGGTGCCCATGAACGTGCGCAAAATTCTGGCCGGTAAGGACGAGGCCGCCAGCGAGTGCGCGCGGGTGCTCGACGCCGTGACCACGCCGCCGTCCGGCGCCACCGTGCTTGGCGTCTGCACTGCCGCCAGCAAGGAAGACGTTTTTTCTCTGGACGAGATGTCGCGCAAGATGAACCTCACGCACTCGGAGATTTCTCAGCGCATAAACGAAGCCATAGCCAACGTGACCGATGCGGTGCTGCGCCGCGAGGACTTGGGTATTGGCGGCCTGTATACTTCGGGCGGCGAAGTCACGGTGTCTGTTATCCGTACGCTGAAAGCGGGTGGTTTTACGGTGCGCGACCAGGTTCTGCCCCTGGCCGTGTACGGGCATATTATCGGCGGCGTTCAGGCCGATCTGCCGATGATAACCAAGGGCGGCTTTGTGGGCGACAAGGGCAGTCTGGTGGAATGCGTGGAGTACCTTTTCACCAAGATTTCCACACGCAAACGCCCGGCCTAGAGCAGTTAACGAATGAAATGAGTTTGCTCGGCAAGGATTTTCCTGAAAATCCTTGCCGCGAAATGCGCGAAGGCAGGCTTTTGCCTGCCGTAAGCGAGCATTTCAAAGTTAAAATGCTCTAGTGTGGCGGCGTTTACCGTTGCCGGTGAAATCCCATTACTGAAATTACAAAAATAAGGAAATTCAATATGAAACCGTTGATTTGCGCCCCCATGGGCGATCCGGCCGGAGTCGGGCCGGAAATTCTGGCGGCGTCTCTGGTGGACTCCGTTGTGACCGATGTGGCCCGTGTGCTTGTGGTGGGCAATACCGAGATCATGAAGCGCGCCTCCGCCATCATGAACGTCAGCCCCGACTTCAATGAGGTGGGCGAGAATCTCGAAGGCTGGCGCGACGGCGCGGCCAACATCCTGAATCTGGACAATGTGGACCTGGCCGGATTTGCCTATGGCAAGGTGCAGGCGCACTGCGGCAAGGCTGCATTCGAGTATATCAAAAAGTCCGTTGAGCTGACCATGGCAGGCAAGACCGACGCCCTGGCCACCACGCCCATCAACAAGGAATCCCTCAAGGCAGGGGGAGTGCCCTATATCGGGCATACAGAAATTCTGGGCGACCTTACGGGTACGAAAGATCCTCTTACCATGTTTCAGGTGCACAGCCTGCGCGTGTTTTTCCTCACCCGTCACCTTTCTCTCATGGACGCTTGCCGCGCCGTGAAAAAAGACCGCGTGCTCGACTACATCGCCCGCTGTTCCGAAGCCATGCGCCTGCTGGGCATTGATAATCCCAGCATCGTGGTGGCTGGCCTGAACCCCCACTGCGGCGAGCACGGCCTGTTCGGTAACGAGGAAGACGTGGAGATAGTGCCCGCCATTGAAGAAGCCAAAAAGCGTGGCTTCAACGTGCACGGTCCCAATCCGGCGGACTCCGTTTTCCACTTTGCCCTCAAGGGCGGGTGGGACGCGGTGCTTTCACTGTATCACGACCAAGGGCACATCGCCACCAAGATGGTGGATTTCGAGCGCACCATCTCGCTTACTCTGGGCATGCCCATACTGCGCACCTCGGTTGACCATGGCACTGCCTTTGACATTGCCGGAAAGGGCAAGGCCAGTCCCGTGAGCATGGTGGAGGCCATCCGCCTTGCAGCGTTGTATGCATATAGTTTTAAAAGGGCCAATGTCTGAGGACTGTTCCAGAAAAGAGGCCCCTGGAGGGTTGGGGGTCTCTTCTGGAGTTTTTGTGCCGTTCACGCCGGCTTTTCACTGTAACTACCTGTCTGGAGAATGATGATGGGAACCGCCCAAGCCTTTGGAATTGGCTATTCAATGACAATGCTGGCCATTGCCATTGCCATAGTCATCGTGCTGTGTATCTGGTTCAAGATTCACGCCTTTGTTTCCCTAACAACTGCAAGCCTGTTCCTCGCGCTGACGCACAATATGGAACTGGCGAAAATTGTCGTGGCCTTTGAAGGCGGCCTTGGCAAAACCCTGGGTTTTCTTGCGCCTATTCTTGCCCTTGGGGCCATCCTCGGCAAACTTATGGAAGTTTCGGGCGCTGCCGAAAGGCTGGCACGGACGCTCATTCGCATCCTTGGGCAGTCCAGGGCGCACTGGGCCATGATGATTGTGGGTTACGTTTGCGGCATTCCAGTGTTTCTTCAGGTGGGCATCATTCTGTTGACGCCTCTCATGTTCTCCATTGTCAAGGAATCCAAGCTGCCCCTCATCCAGGTGGGCATGGCGCTTGTGGTGGCCCTGACAACGGTTCACTGCATCGTGCCGCCGCATCCTGCGGCCATGGCGGTCACCGATTTGCTCAAGGCTGATGTGGGCAAGGTCATCTTCTTTGGCCTCCTTGTGGGTCTGCCCGCCGCCAGTGTTGCCGGGCCCATGTATGGCAAGTTCATTGCCAAGCGCCTGCCCGCCGTTCCCCTGACCGGCGCGTACGCTGGCACCGAACCCCGCAAGGAATCGGAACTGCCGCCCTTCGGCAGAACCCTCTTCGTGGTGCTGCTGCCCCTGCTGCTCATGATTGCCAAGACCGTCGTGGAACTGAGCATCGACAAGCAGAACCCGCCTTCCTACATGACCTATGTGAACTTCATCGGCACGCCCATGATCGCCCTGTTCATTTCGGCGGTGGTGGCCTACTTTGTGTTGGGCCTTGGCCGTGGTTTCACCTGGGATCAACTGGGACGCTTCAGTGAAGCCGGCATGGCTCCCCTGGCCTCCATCATGCTCGTCATCGGCGCGGCTGGCGCGCTTAACCAGATCATCACCGACAGCGGCGTGGGTCTTGTGCTCAAGCAGGTGCTTACCAGCATCCACATCAGCCCCCTGATCCTCGCCTGGGTTATTGCCATCACCTTGCGCTTTGCACTGGGCAGCGCCACTGTGGCCATGATGACTGCGGCGGGGCTTATCCTGCCTGTGCTCAGCGCCAATCCCAACCTTGATCCGGCCCTCATGGCCATTGTTATCGGCGCAGGCGCCATCGGCGCTTCGCACGTGACAGACTCCGGCTTCTGGTTCGTCAAGGAGTCGCTTGGCATCCCCATGGGGTCCATGTATGCGACCTATACGGCCGGCACGACCATTGCGGCTGTGCTTGGTCTTGGCGGCACGCTTCTGCTGCAAATGTTCCTTTAGCCTTTTCGGCCGTCCGGGCTGGGGGGCTTGCCTTCCCGGCCCGGAGCCGTTACCCCCATTTCTATACTGACCTGACGTGCTGAATCCTGGCTGCACGTCAGCGTCATCCACAAGGAGCATTTCATGAAAATCGTTATTGCACCGGACTCGTACAAGGAGTGCCTGTCAGCCCTGCAGGTAGCCACGTTCATTGAGTTGGGCTTTCGAGAAGTGTTTCCGCATGCCGACTACGTCAAGGTTCCTGTGGCCGACGGCGGCGAGGGGACGGTGGAGGCCATGGTTGAGGCCACCGGCGGCCAGCGCATCGCCGTGACGGTCAAAGGCCCTCTGGGCGAACCCGTTGAAGCTTTTTACGGCCTTACGGGCGACGGTAGCACGGCTGTCATTGAAATGGCCACCGCCAGCGGCCTGGGCCTTGTGCCGCCGGAAAAGCGCAATCCCCTGAAAACCACAAGCTACGGTACGGGCGAGCTTATCCGCGCCGCCCTTGACGCCGGGGCCCGTAAATTCATTCTCGGCATCGGCGGCAGCGCCACCAATGAAGGCGGAGCAGGCATGCTTCAGGCCCTTGGCGTACGGCTGCTGGATGCCGATGGGCAGGAAATCGAGGCCACTGGGCTTGGTCTTGGCAAGCTGGCCCGCATTGACATGTCTACTTTTGACCAAAGGCTGAAAGACTGCGTCATTGACGTGGCCTGCGATGTGGATAATCCCCTGTGCGGCCCGCGTGGCGCGTCGGCCATTTTTGGCCCGCAAAAAGGCGCTACGCCGGAACTGGTGCAGCAGCTTGACGGCTACCTCAGAAATTTTGCCGATATTACGCTTCGTGACCTTGGCGTGGATATGGCCGAAATCTCCGGCGCTGGCGCAGCCGGCGGCATGGGCGGGGGCATGTACGCCTTTCTTGGGGGGCGTCTGCGCCCCGGAAGCGAGATTGTGACCGAGGCCGTGGGCCTGGATGCTGTGGTGCGTGACGCTGATCTTGTCATTACCGGCGAAGGCCGCATTGACGGGCAGACGGCCTTTGGCAAGGCTCCTGTGGGCGTTGCCCGCGTCGCCAAGCTCCACGGCAAGCCTGTCATCGCCATCGGCGGCTCGTTGCGGCATGATGCCGATGTTGTGCATGAGCACGGCATTGACGCTGTGTTCAGCATTCTTTCCAGCCCGTGCACCATTGCCGAAGCTCTGGACGCGGGGGAGAACAACCTGCGCACTGCGGCCCGCAATATCGCCGCGAGCATTGCCATTGGAAGTCAGCTTGGCGCTGTGGCCAATACGGGAAAATAGATGCTAGCTGACTATCTTGAATGCTGGCGAAAGCAGCCACGCTTTAACGCGTTTTTTCTTTGCGCCATGGCCCTGGCCTGGGGCGTCTATGCGCTCATCTGGCTTACGGGCATCGCATGGGGATCACAGGCGGCCAACATACTGGTTTTCACCATTGCCGCCATCTGTTTTATCTTCATCTTTGTCTTGCCGAAATATTCATTCCGCATTGTGGCCATACACTACTTTATTATGATTGTTACCCTGTTGCCCTCACTTGCCAACGGACAGGAGCTATTGCGCCAGAGCGGCTATTTCAGCTGACAGGAGCATATTAACTTTGAAATGCTTCACATTCCAAAGTTTTCATTCAGCCAAAAAATACGATTTGCGGCTGAATCCACGCCACGTTGTGGCGCGCTGCACGTTCGTGCAGCGTTAGAGCATTTACACTTTTTCAAAGTTAAAAGGCTCCAGGCGTCAAGACGACAGTGCAAAAGAGCGGGGTTCAGGCCCCGCTTTTTTGTTTCTGGGCACCGTGCTGTTTTTTTATCCTAACATATGTACGTATATTTATATAATTGAATGGCTGTGCTGAATATGCTCGCCATTGCCCATACTGTGTTATATAATAGGCGGAAAAACAGCATAGTAACAGGTTTATCAAGGATTTTATCAATGAAAGAGAACAGATAATGAACAAAACAGACGCTTCTTCATGCTCTGACATGAATATACAATCCCCAGAACACGCCTCCAGCTCCAAAGATTCTTTCCCGCCTCTGTCGCGCAGCTCCCTGAGCCTCTTATGTGATTCTGGCCGTATTTCACCTTCCGCATGGTCTCAGGCGCTTGATTTTTGCGGTTTCCGGCCAGACGGCAAGGCCTGGCTGACTTACTGGCGTCAGGTTTTTCTGCTTGGCGGAGTTCTTTTTTTTCTGGCAGGAATCATCTGTTTTATCGCCTGGAACTGGGACGACATGCAGCCTTTTGCGCGCATGACGCTTGTGGGGGTGATTGTGGCCAGTACGGGCATCGGGGCTGTGGCCGTGGGGCCGGATTCGCGCTCCGGACAGGCTTTGCTGCTGGCCTGCGGTGTGGCCATGGGGCCACTGCTTGCCGTATTCGGCCAGACCTACCAGACGGGAGCGGAACTCTGGGAACTGTTCAGGGTTTGGACGGTGCTGCTGGTCGCGCTTGCGCTGGCGGGCAGGCAGACTGGCCTGTGGTTTGCCGCCTGGCTTTCGGGCAATGTATTTATTGCCTTGTGGCTTGGGCGCAACCTTACATCACCTTTTGACGCCTTCAGCCAGCTTTTTGCGATTCCTGAATGGCTGGTGGCCATTGCGTGCGCCATATTTCTTTGGGAATGGGCGGCACAAAGGGCTGTGCGAAAAGGCGCGCAGAACTGGTTGCGGTCGCGGTGGTTTCCCAGGCTGCTTTTTCTTGATTTGGCCGCCCGAACGTCATGTTATTTGATCGAGGGCATTTTGGGCTCATACAGATGGGCTGATACATGGCAATTGTGGCTGCCGCACCAGGTTGTTCCCTATTTTGCCGTGGCGTTGGCCGGGCTTGCCTGGTGGTGGTATCGGAAAAAAGAGCCCGACCTCTTTATGCTGGCGACATTGCTTGGGGCAGTGGCGGCTGTTCTGCTTGCCGTCCTGGCCGAGGCCGAGCTGTTTTTTGATCTTGGGGTTGTTGCCGCGTTTTTGTTCTGGGGCCTGCTTGTTACCGGTCTTACGGCAGGATTGGCGAAGATGTTACTGCACCTGCAAAAAGCCATGTCGGCTGAAGAAAACGAAAAACACGCGCCTATGGTTTCCTTGCCATCGTTTTTTGGCCGCGCCCGCTCCGGCGTTTCATGGCAGCTGCTGTGGGAGAATCTTCAGGCCCATGGCGAGGCCCTGCGCGACGAGCCCGCACCAGACGTAAAAGAGCCGTATTCGCCGTGGTATATCAAGCTGTTGCTGGCCTTGGGGGGGTGGCTGGCGGCCGTTCTTTTTATGTGCTTTTTGGGTTTGTTGCTGTTCGAAACGCTGAATATCAGTTCACACGAGGAATTGACCATCTTCATTGTTTCTGTGCCTGTGCTGCTTTTGGGCCGAACCATGCTGGCTGGCGGCAAGCTGTTTTCACGGCATTTCGGTTTTGCGCTGGCAATCGCGGGTACGTCTGGAATCGCCATTGCGCTGTTCCTCGGCCTCGACAGTGTGATGACTGCATGCTTTGTGCTTGCTGCGCTGCTTGCCGCCATCAGCGTTTTCATGCGCAACGTCGCGTATACGTTTTTGTCGGCCATTGGCATTGTGGGCTGCGTGGCCCAAGGCATTTCATCGTTGATCTATGCAAGCGTGAGACACGGTTTTGCGGACTCCGCGATGCTTGATATGGCTCTCTTGTTGCCTCCGGTTTGGTGGGTTTTGCTGAGCCTTGGCCTTGCCTGTTTTTGCCTGCAAGAAAAACGCTGGCGCGGCAGTATGCGCGGCCAAACCGCTGACGCATGGTTTTTTGGCGCATATACGGGCATGCTTATGATCCAGATATGGAGCCTTGGGTTGTCCTATGGTCTTAGAGCTATCTTGGATCTGCCGCTCTGGGGATCAGGGGGCATGGGCTTGGGGGCAGCCGCAGGAGTGACGGTTCTGATCCTTTTTTTGACAAAGAAGCATAGTTTGACCGCACGTGTGGCGGGCATGGCCAGTGTTCCCCTGCTTTTTGCGCTTGGTTGGTATTTGCCGGGGGCGACTTTGGCGCTTTTGGGGCTCGTTATGGCAAGGCAGATGGGCAACGCTGTTATGCAGGGAGCAGTGCTGGTGTATTTTTTTGCATACATGATCTTTTACTATTACAATCTTGCAATGCCTTTTTCAGCCAAGTCCACCTATCTTGTCACATCCGGGCTTGTTTTGCTGCTGCTTGCCCTGGTTTTGCGGGTCTGGCAGACAAAATCATCCATAGAGGAGGCGGGCCGTGCGTAAAATCTATATCCTGCTTGTACTGGGGCTGTTTTTTGCTGGCTACGCCGTTTCTGTACAGCGCATGGAAACAGTGCTTGCTGACGGCAAAACAATCCTGCTGCCTCTTGCTCCCCGTGACCCACGCGCCTTGCTCATGGGCGACTATATGGACCTCAGGTATACGGTGAATGATCGCATCCGTGACGCGCTGCGTGAGGAGAAAACCGCATCCGGCACGGACGCCGGGGCTGAAGGACTCGCCGTGCTGCGGGTGCACCATGAGCCTGTAGCGCAGGCGGCGGACTTTGTCAGGCTGGATGATGGCAGCCCATTGCAGAACGATGAATTCTATCTGGCCTACAAGCTCCGCGGGCGCAGGGTCATAACAGCGGCCACTGCATATTATTTTCAGGAAGGAACCGCGCGGCAGTATGAAAATGCCCGCTTTGGCCAGTTCAAGGTTGCCGTGAATGGAAGAACGATTCTTGTCGGGCTTTGCACTGATGGGGGAAAACTGATCCAGCCTCAGAAGATTGGCGAGAAAAAAAGTCAGTAATTCTTGTTGAATAGTGAAAATTTCCACCATGCCCTGGCGCATATACGCATAACTTCACCAAATCGGATAGTCCCTGAAATGTGAAGCAGTTCAGACCTGCCATCCTGCAGAAAAATGCGGCTTTTGACACAATCCATGCCATCACGGCCCGTGTCTGCGCGCAGGGGCCGCACGATTCCATCGTACCGAAAGCACCAAAAGCCCAGACATGTTAACGTGGGCGTTACGCGGTGCAGCAAAAATAAGCATATTGGCGGGCTGCTCAATGGCGCCGCATGTCGGCCTGATCCTGCGCGTATGTTTGGCACGGGGGGAGCTGGTGCTTGGGGCAGGGTGTCCACCTGTACATTCCAACTGAGGCGGGTTTGGTTGTCGCGGGGGTGGGCAGCGGATTGCAGAAATTCATATCGGTTTACTTGTCATTAGGCATAAAGTGATTATTTAAGGATAAGGGCGCAATGGATTGAGAGCGTCTGGTGCGCAACAAGGAAGACGGGCCGCCTGGCTGGTGACATATTGACTGTAAGGCTGGCCTTTTGCGTGAGGATGCCGTGCAGAATTTTTTTGGCCAAAAAAAGATATATTGCACAAATAGCCTGTTACGTCAGCAGCTTGCTACTTTTTGTAGTATCTGACCTCTTTTAAAACAATCGATCAACTTGTAAAGTGTATCTTACGTTGCATGTCCTGACAGCGCACACAAATAAACCCGTGTGCTGTTTGCCCTCCGGCAAAATTTGCTGCAACCGCATTAACACCCAGTGGTGGCTCCCCATAATTGTCCGTCAGGAATTTTGCAAGCCCAAGAGTTTGCCAAAGGAGATATCCATTTTCTTTTGAAACTTGAAAATGCCTGGCCTGAGGTGTGCAATATTTTTATTCGTATGGCAGCTTAGTGCGGCTTGATTGTTGTTTTGGCAACAAATGTGATGATTAGATTGTTTTTATTCTCATATCTATAGTATGATATTATTGCGTTGCGCGGGGTATTTTGCTCCATTAGTAGGACGATTTGTAATGAGCAACCCGTCGTGGCACGCTATTTTCCCGTGCGTTTATACCTTTGTAGAAATGCCATCTGCTGGATATGAAAGGTAATCTGTGCGGAAGACCGCACATGGTTTCTGTGTTTTTTACGCAGACTGGTTGCAACGATTAACAGATTGTAAATGAGGAATCATCTGATGCAAGAAGCAAATGAAAACAAAGAGTTGTGTTCCGTTCAGCTGGGACAGAAAATAAAAGATTTTTCGTTTTCCACGTATAATCCGGTCACAGACAGCTTTGAAGAACACAGTTTTTCCGAATATGGCCTGCTGCGCAAATGGATAATTCTTTATTTTTACCCTGCTGACTTCACCTTTGTCTGCCCCACGGAGCTGGCTGACATTGGCAAATATTGCAAGCAGCTAAAAGACATGAATGTTGAGATTATTTCCATCTCCACTGACTCAAAATTCACGCATCTTGCATGGTGCAAGGCCGAAAGACTGCTCAGCAGCATCAATTTTCAAATGGCCTCTGACACAACCGGCGAAATTGCGCAATTTTTTGGCGTCTACGACAAAGAAGCAGGAACTGCCTTGCGCGGCACGTTTATCATAAACCCTGACTCCGTATTGGTTGGCTCAGAGATCAACTTTTACAATGTTGGACGAAACGCGGCTGAATTAATGAGAAAAATGCAGGCCTATGTGTATGTTGAAAAGCATCCCCATCAGGCATGCCCCGCCGCATGGAAAGAAGGCGAGGCGGCTTTGACCCCCTCTGAGGATATGGTCGGCCGGGTTGCAGATTTTATGACAAATAAGCAGGATTGATCGTGACTACGTGAAATTCAGTAAATGCTATGAGGATGGCAATCAATGACAACTGAAAGAAAATATACTTTTTCCTGGAGCACCATAGGCGAAAAAATGGCCATTGCGCGGCCAAGCCTTGGTCCAACAACGCGGATCGAGGTTTACAGGTTGCTACAATACACGCTGCGTGATGTACTTGAAGAAGAATTCGGGCACAAAAAGACAGATGATATGTTCCGCAAGGCAGGCGCTATTGCCGGGAGGGAGTTTTACAACAAATTCTGTCTGGAGACTGAGGATATTTCCGGCCTGGTAACGACCATTGAAGAGAAATTTAAAGAACTGGGTATCGGCATTTTTCGGGTTGAATCCATCAACCTTGAAGAGATGTCCTTTACCTTGAATGTTGAAGAAGACCTTGACTGCTCAGGTCTTCCCGACACAAGCGAACAGATTTGTGTGTATGATGAAGGTTTTATTCAAGGTATTCTTGAAAGCTACACAGGCAAAAAATTTAAGGTGCGTGAGGTTGACTGCTGGTGCACAGGCGCTCGAACTTGCCGGTTCAGTGCCAACGCGGTTGGCTAAAATTACGTGGCTTTTACCGGGATAGTGCGTGTTATGAGCGATAATGATCGCGTCAAAGTTGCCCACATGGTTCTTGCTTATGCCGAAAAACTGCTTGATGCGATGGAACCTCCGCCAATTCCCGAGGAATTTGCTGAGGATAAAGCGTTTATTCGGTTTCATGAAAAAGCCCTGGCCCTTCGCGAAATAGCGGCTTCATTTGCCAGCGGCGACCTCTCGCAACCTATTGAAATGCGAGGGGTTGTCGCGGGGTCTTGCAAGGCCTTGCAGGCCAATTTGCGGCATATGGCCTGGAAGGTGCAGCAGGTTGAAAAGGGCGATTACACCCAGCGAATGGATTTTATGGGTGACTTTTCATCATCGTTCAACAATATGGTGGTGCAGCTTGAAACGACTATCGAGGCCTTGCGACAAAAAGAAGAAGCTCTGACAAGCCTTGCAGTCTCCCTTCAGGAGGAAGTGAAGCGGCGCAGCGCCACGCTGCTGAAGCTGAAAAAAAGTGAAGCCGAATTCAAGTATCTTGCGCAGCATGATCCGCTCACTGGCGCTTTTAACCGCCGTTCTTTTTTTGCACTTACACAGGAAAGTCTGGTTAGTTCAATCGCTTTGAAAAAGGATTGCTGCTTCTGCTTGCTGGATATCGACTATTTTAAGGCCTTCAATGATACCTACGGCCATATAGAAGGTGACAAAGCCTTGAAATTTGTGGCCGACACCGCTCAAAGCAGCTTGCGGCAAACGGATATTATGGGGCGTTACGGCGGCGAAGAGTTTATCTTTTTCTTTTCTGATGCCGATCTCGCACAAGGGTACGCCGCAGCAGAGAGGATCAGGGCTGCCATAGAAAGTTCGTCCCTGGAACTGGACGATGGCACAACGGTGTCTGTGCATGCCAGTCTGGGGGTTGCTGGTTTGCTCGCCTCGTGGGCTGCCACGCACAGTTGCAGCGCCTTGCAGGCGCATGTCATCAAGCTTGCGGATGAGGCATTGTACCAGGCGAAAAATGAAGGAAGAAACAGGGTATGTATCGCTGAGCTCAAGGGGCTTGATTGATGCAAATGCTTTTCAGGTAGTTATAAGTATTCCCAAAAATCCGGACATGTGCAAGCTGCACTGCATATACTCTTGTTGATGCTGGAATCGACCAGGTCTTTACCGAATGCCCTTTTCTTGGCGCACACCAGATTCTACAGCCTGCCTCACGTTCTCCAGTTCCCGCTCCACCTGGGAGATGTGGTTGTACATGGCCTTGGATGCTGCTTCGCCGTCTTTGCTTACAATGGCATCGATGATGTGTTGGTGGGCTTCCAGGACTTTTTCAGAAAACAACCGGCCTGGTTTGAGGTGGTGTTTGACGTCCGTCAATAAGCTGTTCACGAAATCCAGGATCATGACCAGGATGGGATTGCCCGTTTTTCTGGCCAGCAGGATATGAAAATTGATTTCCGCTTTTGCCCCAACCAGATTCTTGTCCTCCCGATAAACCTTTTGACACTCTTCGTGAAGATCGAGCAGTTCCTGCGTGTCCTTTGCGTCAAACGTCTCGGCGGCGCGCCGGGCCAGGTAGGGCTCGATGATCTTGCGCACTTCAGACAGGTCGCTAATGGAAATATTCTGGAAGTGGAAAAAGCTCTGCAAAAAATCCCGGGCGGTCTCAGGATTCACTTCGGTAACCACCGGGCCGCCACCAGCTCCCCGACGAATGTCGATGAGTCCCATGCCTTCCAGCGTGCGCAAGGCTTCCCGCAGGGTATGCTTGCTCACATCAAACTGTTGGACAAGATCCTTTTCCGGGGGCAGGGCTTCGCCGGGCTTGATCTCGCCTTGCAAGATGGCCTCGCGGATCTGACGGATGATCAGGGTCGAAATCTTATCTTTCTTGGTAGTCTTGAACATGTGCTGATCCATGGTTGTTACTCGTGACAGGGGCGTTGCGCCGGTTTGCGTCGCCTCCCAGAAGCGGGCATGTCAGTCAGCCGGAGACAGTGGTATAGTCAAGCCGTCCCAAAAGTCCCGCGTTTGTGCCCGCTCTGGTGCGCATCGGTCCGTGCCACACGCTTTTTTCGAAAAATTACCCCTGATTTCAGACTATTGTTGCCGGGCCGAACAAAAATAGTGTTATATTTGAATATAGGTTGATTTTAACAAAAAGGCAAATCCCGGCGCTACACATTATTTCATGGCTGCAACAGTCAAACAAGGCTAGTAAAGTCTTAAATTTCGGTTCGTTATATTAATTAGCCATATATTTTAAAATTTGGTTGAAATTGCTCACCTCCTGTTGTAGATTTTTCTCACCGAGCGCCCGTGCGACTCCGGGGCGCAAACGCGTCGCTGCGGCAGCGACGCATCGCGGAGAAAACACGATCTGCACGCAGCATGCGTCCGCAGGGAATGCGCCAGTCGATATGAAAAAACTGTTTGAGACGACCGAAGATGCTCTGAGAATAAACGGTGGCTGGAAAGATTTTTTTGGGGCGATGATCGCAACAAAGGAGATGAGCAGCATGACGACGCGAACCTTCAACATGCCGGCAACAGTGCATATCGGCGTGAACGCAGCGGCCGAGGTCGGCCCGGCTGCCGCGCGGCAGGGCGCGAGCAGGGTGCTGCTGGTTACGGATCAAATACTCATTGACACGGGCACCATCGAACCGGTGTTCGCCTCGTTGCGGCAAGCGGGCATCCCGGTCGAAATCTATGCCGGTGTGGACAAGGAGCCCACCCTGACCCACGTCGAGGACGGCTTGGACATCATCCGGCGCGGTCGGTGCGATCTGGTGATCGGTTGCGGCGGCGGCAGTTCCCTCGACGTGGCCAAAGCCGTGTCCGTCATGGCCACCAATCCCGGCGTGATCCAGCAGTACATGGGGGCCGACAAGGTGAGGCAAAAGGGCCTGCCGCTTTTCGCCGTGCCAACCACGGCTGGCACCGGCAGTGAAGCCACCATGTTCACCATCATCACCGATACCGAGCATGACGTGAAAATGCTCATCGGCAGCCCCTACCTCATGCCGCAGATCGCTTTCGTCGATCCCGGCCTGACCATGGCCATGCCCCGAGGACTGACGGCGGCAACAGGCCTTGATGCCCTGACCCACGCCATCGAGGCCTATGTCTCGCGCAAGGCCCAGCCCATGACGGACGTGCTGGCGCTTTCCGCCGTGGGCCTCATCTACCGCAATCTGCCCAAGGCCTGGCAGCAGCCGGATGACCTCGAAGCCCGGTCCCAGACCATGCTCGGCGCATTCCAGGCCGGCATCGCCTTTTCCAACGCCTCGGTAGCCCTGGTCCACGGTATGTCCCGGCCGGTGGGGGCGCTTTTTCATGTGCCCCACGGCATCTCCAACGCCGCCTTGCTCGGCGTGGTCATGGAGTTTTCCCTGCCGGGCAATCCGAAGCGGTACGCGAACATCGCCCGGGCCATGGGCGTGGACTGTCCGGCACAGGCCGACGACGCAACCGTGGCCCAGGCCGGGGCGGATGCGGTTAAGGGACTCATTGCCGCCCTGGAGGTGCCGGGTCTGCAAAAGCTCGGGATCAGCCGGGAAAAGCTCGATCCCGTGGTGGCCAAGATGGCCGAGGACGCCCTGGCCAGCGGCAGCCCCGGGAACAACCCGAGGTTGGCGAGCAAGCAGGAGATCATCGAACTCTATTATGCGGCATTGTAATCGGAAAAAAATTGGAAAAACCGAGCGTTGACGCCTCTTGCTCGCATGCTGGCCAGGGCGAAGACGGTCACGAATTGCAAAGGAGGAAGCCATGTCGGAGATCAAGAAGCTTCTTTATTGTGTTGACAACGAGTGGCGACAGAGCGCGACGGACAAGTACACACCAGTGATGAACCCGAGCACAGGCGAACAGATCGCCGCCGCCCCGGTCTGCCTGCCAGCCGAGGTGGACTCTGCCGTGCAGGCGGCCAAGGCCGCCTATCCTGGCTGGTCGAACACGCCCGTGGGTATGCGCACGCAGCTCCTGTTCCGCTTCCGGGAACTGGTCAATCAGCATTTCGAGGAACTTTCCGTGCTGCTGGCCACGGAAATGGGCAAGAACCTGGATGAATCCCGGGGCGATGTGCACAAGGTCGTGGAGGCTTGCGAAGTGGCGGTAAGCGCACCCATGGAGATGCAGGGCTATGCCATGATGGAAGCGACCCGCAGCCATGACATCTGCCTGTACCGCGAATCTGTGGGCGTATTTTTGGGCATCGCGCCGTACAATTTCCCGGCCATGATCCCCTTTGGCTGGTTCCTGCCCCTGTGCATCGCCGCTGGCAACACCATAGTGCTCAAGGTGGCCAGCATGGTGCCGCAGACCGGCATGCGCCTGCTCGAATTGCTCATCGAGGCAGGTCTGCCCAAGGGCGTGGTCAACCTCGTCACCTGCAGTCGCCAGGAGGTCGCCAACCTGCTGTCCCATCCCGACATCCAGGGCATCTCCTTCGTCGGTTCCACCTCCACCGGGGTCAAGATCTATTCCGGCGCGGCCGCTGCCGGCAAGCGAGTGCAGTGCCTGACCGAGGCCAAAAACCACGCTCTGCTGCTGGAAGACGCCCCCCTGGAATGGTCGGCCCAGCGCATCATCAATTCCTGTTTCGGCTGTGCTGGCCAGCGCTGCATGGCCCTGCCCGTGGTGGTGGTTCAGGAATCGGTGGCTGACCGGTTCGTGCAGATTCTCAAAGGTATGGCTGAACGGCTGACGGTCGGCACGGCCTATGATCCGCAAACCCAGCTTGGGCCGGTCATCAACGCCGCCCACAAGAAATCCGTGCTCGATTGGATCGACAAGGGCGTGGCCGAAGGGGCCAGCCTCGTCCTGGACGGCCGTCAGTGTGCGCCCAAGGGCTTCGAGAACGGCTATTTCGTCGGGCCTACCATCTTCGATCACGTGATCTCGGGCATGACCATCGGCGACCAGGAGATCTTCGGGCCGGTGGTGTGCATCAAACGGGTCAAGGACTTCGAGGAAGGGATCGCCGTCATGAATGCCAATCCTTTTGCCAACGGCTCCTCCATCTTCACCCAAAATGGCCACTATGCCAGGGAATTCGCCCGTCGCACCGACGGTGGCATGGTCGGCGTCAACGTCGGAATCCCAGTGCCCCTGGCTTTTTTCCCTTTCAGCGGAAACAAGCGGTCTTTCTTCGGCGATCTGCACGTCCTCGGACGCGACGGCCTGCGCTTTTACACCCGCACCAAGACAGTCACCACCAAATGGGTTTCACCCAAGGAATCCGGTGACGCCCAGGCCCGGGTGAGCACCTGGGAAGGCACCATCAACCGAGAACTGTAGCGTCCACCTTGTCCCCCGGGGACAGGTCGCATCCGTGCCGGAGGGCCCGCCCGCCAACCTCCGGGGCTTCCGGCACGCTTCATGCCCCTGTGCTCCGAATTTTACCGCGTCGGCATCCCTTGAACGCCCAAGGAGGAAGCCCAGTGAACGGTCTCTTTATCGGCTCCACCGGGGATGCGGTCGCAAGTCCTGCTCGCCCTGACCCTGGGAGAGTGCTTCGAGCGCCAGCAATGGCACAGCGGCTTTATCATGCCCGGCGACGTCCTGCCGCCCATGTCCGGCGGATCGACCGCTTCCGGCCGCTGCCGACCCGTAGCCCGTGAGGAAACCTTTTACGAGATCGAGGCGGACGTGCCCATTGTGGCCGCAGGCTGAGGACACAGGGGTGCGGGTTTGCGTGCGGCAAGAGGGTTGAAAAATTTGTAGCTTGGTAAAATTTAGGCTCAATTAATAGCCATATATTAGAAGATATATTGACGCAGACTGGATAGTGACATAGATTGAGACAAAAGAATTCAAGAGGAATAGCGAAATGGAGGTGCATTATTGCGGCGTCTTTAAATAGCCATATATTTAAAAGTTAGTCTAAATGCCGCCCCAAGACAACTGTCCGGCTGTCTGGTTCGGGTGGGACGCAGCGGAAAGGCTTTCGGAAAACGATATCCCCCCCGGCGGCGACAAAACCGCCACCGGATGCAACCGCAACCACGGAGGACGAAATGGCTGACTTTCTGTGTCCGGCAGTGAATTTCATTGGCAGGGGAACCCTGGCCGAGGTGGGGCCGCGCGCCGCAATGTTCGGGAAAAAGGCGCTTATCGTCACGGACAAGTTCATGGCCAGCCAGACAGGCGGAGCCGTGGATCAAGTCAAGGCGCACCTGGACCGGGCCAACGTCGCCCATGTGATGTACGGCGGCGTCGATCCCAACCCCAGAGTCTCCAATGTGGAAGAGGGGCTGACTATTTACCGCAAGGAAAAATGCGACCTCATCGTGACCGTCGGCGGCGGCAGCGCGCATGATTGCGGCAAGGGCATTGGCATTGCGGCCACCCACGACGGCGATCTCTACGACGACTATGCTGGCATCGAAAGACTGACCAACGAACTGCCGCCCATCATCGCGGTCAATACCACAGCTGGCACCGGCAGCGAAGTGACGCGCCATTGCGTGCTCACCAACATGGCCCGCAAGATCAAGTTCGTCATCGTCAGTTGGCGCAACCTGCCCAAGGTTTCCATCAACGATCCCGAGCTCATGATCGGCAAACCGGCGGCACTGACCGCCTCCACGGGCATGGACGCCCTGACCCACGCCGTGGAGTGCTACGTGACGCTCGCTGCCAACGAAGCCACCGACGCCGTGGCCATCCGGGCCATCAAGCTGGTAGGGCAGCACCTGCGCCGCGCCGTGGCCTACGGCGAAGACATCGTGGCCCGTGAAGGCATGGCCTATGCCTCTCTTCTGGCTGGCATGGCCTTCAACAACGCCGGCCTGGGCTATGTCCACGCCATGGCCCACCAGTTGGGCGGCATGCTCGATATGCCTCACGGCATGGCCAACGCCATCCTCCTGCCCCATGTCGAGCGCTGGAACCTCATGGTCAACCCTGGCAAGTTCGCGGACATCGCGGTCGCCCTGGGCGAAAACATTGACGGCCTGGGCATGATGGACGCGGCGGAAAAGGCCATCACGGCCATCGAACGCCTGTCCGCCGACGTGGGCATCCCCAAGAGCCTGGCTGCACTTGGCGTCAAGGAATCCGATCTCGAACCTATGGCCAAACAGGCCCTCTTGGACGGCAATGCCGGTTGCAACCCGCGCAAGGGCAATGTCAACGACATCATCGCCCTGTTCAAGGCCGCCATGTAGTCGGGGTAAGGAGTTGGGGCGCCCGCATGCCGTATTTTTTTCGAATGCGACATGCCTACCGGCCCGGCCCGGAAGAACTTTCCGGGTCGGGCTGGCCCAGCGCGCAAGGAGCGAACAATGGTTCCATGGAGTAGCGAAGCCATCATCCTGGCCTTTGGCGGGGGCGTGTTCGGCGCGAGTCTGGGCGGACTGTGGTCGTTTTGCCTGTGCGGGTTTGTCACACTGTTCGGCTGATTGCTGCCGGAGAAGCAGTGCCTATTCATTGCTATCGCTCTCTGCATCCGATAGTATTGGTCAAGGGTAAAAATTCCCGCCTATCCGCCTGCTCGCTGCTCGTCTGCTAGCCTTTCTGTCTTTCCCCGCCTCAACCTCCTTTCCTCAGGAGTCTGCCATGGACCAAGCTTTCTGGCTGTCAGTCCAGCTCTACGGCAACATAGCTGTCAAGCTTGCCGTGGGGCTTGCCACCTTTATCTTTGTTTTTCGCACCACAAACCGTTGCCAGCTTGCGCAAATGACATCGGTTGACCTTATTGGCAACTTTGTCATGGGCGGAATTATAGGCGGCGTAATATACAATCCCGCCATTGGCATTACACAATTCGTTCTTGTTCTCGCCATATGGCAAATCTTGATCGTAATAGTAAATTCTTTACGCATGCGGACAGAATCCGGACGCAAGATGATAGTGGGTTCACCCATCCCCATTGTTATCAAGGGGGAGTTTCTTCAGGATAAATTTAGTGCCGCAGGGCTTGATATAGGCGACTTTGCGACGCTCACACGAATGCAGGGCATTCATTCCATGAAAGATATATGGAATGCCCAGATCGAACCCAATGGCCAGCTTACAGTGCAGAAAAGAGAAGATCCCCATATTTCCAATGTTGTGCTCAACAATGGGGCCGTCCTTGAACCTGCTCTTGAGGTGATCGACAAGGATGAGGCATGGCTGAAAGCCGAACTGCACAAGCAGGGGTACGATTCATACGAAAACATCTTTTTTGCGGAATGGAATGAACAAAGAGACAAATCCGGAAAACTTGTTGGAAATCTCTATGTTGTGGACCTTGATGATAAAAAGGAAAGTAAGGACGCCAGTGCGCCCGTTCATGCCTCCGTCAGAGCATCTTTATAATAAAAGTGCCTCTGCTGTCCGATCCTTGGAGACGGGCAGTTCTTCCACCAGCAATCCCTTATCCGTCACGGCCACAGGGCGGACAGCCAGCAAGCCAGAGCGGGGCTGCCTGCCATGCGAAGGGCGCGCGTGTTCATTCATTGTCTGTGGCGCACGGGGCATAAAGCAGGCCGCGTAGTATTCATTGACGCCCTTGAGGGGCTTTGCAGCTACGCCTTTGGCCCAGTTCAGGGCAGTGCCCGCAGCATTAGCAGCATTCGAAACATCCGCAGCATTCGAAATATCCGCACCACTCGAAATATCCACAACCTCCACACCATTCGAAACATCCGCAATGTCCGCAGCCAGCAACATGTGTGGGATCCGCAACTGCGCCTCAAGAAAAGCGCGTTGCTTGTGCGCGACGGCCTGGCGGATTCTGGCGGCGCGTTCAAGCTTGAGCGCCTGGGGCACCTGCTTGTCAAAGCGCTCGGCAGCAGTGCCCGGGCGGCGTGAATAAGGGAATACATGGGCGTAGGTCAGGGGCAGGCGCTCAATAAGCGCCAGCAGTTCCTGCACGTCTTCTTCGGTTTCACCGGGAAATCCGGCGATAATATCGGCGCCCAGCCCCATGACGGGCCAATGCGTGCTAAGCGAAGTTACGGCTTTTTCCAGCATGGCGGCGCTGTAATGCCCGCGTCCCATGCGTTTGAGCACGCTCTGACTGCCGTGCTGCAAAGAAATATGCAGGTGCGGACAAAGCAGGGCACAGCCGAGCAGGGTGTCCAGTCCGCGTTCATTAAGCTGCCCCGGCTCCAGAGAACTGATGCGAAAACGCGCCTGCCCGGCAAATTCAGGGGCCAGAGCGGCATCCAGCGCGCGTAAAAGATTCCAGAAGTCCCCCAAATGCTCGCTGCCACGGCCATACTGTCCAAGATTGATGCCGGAAATCATGACTTCAACGTGTCCGGCTTCAAGCAGCCGTCGGGCCTCTGCAACAATATCTTCAAGCGGGCGGCTGTGGGGGCGACCGCGTGTCAGGGGGACGATGCAGTAGGTGCAACGGTGGGCACAGCCGTCCTGTACCTTGAGCACGGGACGCGCGCGTTTGAAGGTGGAAATGGCAAATGGAGGAAAGACATCAGGCTGTGCAGGCTGGCTGGCCATGCCCTCAGTGACGGGGGCAGGGACTGGAATGGCTGCAGCGGGCTTACTGACATAGCCTGTGGAGGAAGTCCCCGCCGGGCGTCCCGCATCCGGCGTCAGGCTGTGCAGCCCGACAGGGGGAGTAACCCACGGCCCTTGCAGCAGGACGTCTTTATGCTCCTGCGCGATGAGAAGGTCAGGGGCCGCCCATGTCGCGCCGGGGCGTGGCTTGTACTCCGCGAACAGGCGCGCCGCACAGCCCGTAAGAATGAGGCGGGCCTTCGGGGCTTCGCGCCGCAGACGAAAAACGGCATTGCGGGCGTCTCGCTCACCCTTGGACGTGATGGCGCAACTGTTGACGCAGACAACGTCAGCTCCGGCCGGAGAGGAGCACTCCTCGCCACCAAGGTTTTGCCATGCCTCACGCAGGGCTTGCGTTTCGTACTGATTGACCTTGCAGCCGAACGTGACCAAAAAAAATTTCCAGGTAAGCATGGCGCAGATGTACGCAAAAGCGCTTGCCTTGACAAGCGTGGCGCGAGTAGGTTGTGGGCATGACACGTACCGTAATGCAAACCTTGGTCTTTTTTTTGTGCCTGAGCCTGCCTTTGTTTGAAGCTTCGCCTGTTGCCGCTGCCGAGGGCCCTGGGAGTCCCGGCCATTATTCCACTGCGCCCGATGACAGTGCCGCCGCAATGCCCGAGGCTGCCGCGCCTCCGGTTGGCAGTCGCGCACTGTGCGACAGTGGCCCTGCCCCGAAAACAGAAGAGCCGGATGATCTGGAAAGTCTGGACGCGAACGCTCGCCTGGACATACAGTGCCTCAAAGCATCGTATCCACAGATTACCGGGCTGGTCGCCGATGACGAAGGCCTTTGGCTGCTGGTGGGGGACAAAGTGCGGGTTCTTTATTCCCGGCACGGCGCCCCGAAGGATATGACCACCGGGCCGGAAACGGCTGATGGCTGGGTAGTGGACGTGCGCGCCAGCATGGCGGATCCGTACCCCCTTGACCCCAATCGCCCGGACACTCCCCTTGGCGTATCGCCGGGCAGAAAGCGCTCGTATGATCTTTTGGCTGCCCTCTATGGAAGCACGCCCGCGCAGGTGGGCAAACAGCTTGCGCCAGTAAAGTTCATGGGGCAGTCCCTGCGTCTTTCAGCCCCAGCGGGCAAGGCTCTGGCTGCGGCTGATCTTGCGCTGGTTGAAGCTGTACGTGAGGACCCACAGTTGAAGGCTTTTCTTAAAATGGATGGCGGCTTTATGTGGCGGCGCATAGCGGGAGAGTCGCGTTTAAGCCCGCATGCGTATGGCATCGCAGTGGATTTGAGTTCGCGCATCGCTCCTTACTGGCGTTGGAGCAAGCTGCGCCCGCATCCTCTTCAGTTCAGCTATCCTTCAGCCATTGTCAGCAGCATGGAGCAGGCAGGATTCATCTGGGGCGGCAAATGGCACGAGTACGACATCATGCATTTTGAGTATCGGCCTGAAATTATTTGCAAGGCCAGGGCCGTGCGCGACAGGGCGGTTCAATGAAGTAGTTTTGCCGATGCGCGAGCACGGCGCGCATGTCTTGCAGACGCATATGCAACCCCCGGCATGCTGTTGTCCTTCTATCGACTGGGAGGGGCAGCATGCCGGGGGTTTGGCTTTGGGCACGGCCACAACGTTAAGCAATGGGACGTGCCGGTATATCAAATGTCTGCCGGTACCAGCAGTATCCGGCAGGGGGCACGGTCGCAGAGCGCGGCAATATTGCCTCGAATCCGCTCAAGCCCACGTTGCAGGGGGTTGGAGGCCACAAGAAGGTCATAGCCTTTTTCCATTTCGTGCCGGGCCTCGTCCACCACATTGCCGGCCTTGACGATGCACTGGATTTCCATCTCTTCGCCAGCGAGGCTTCTTAAGCGGTAAAAGGCTTCTACCGAGCTTCTTTCTTCTTCCTGCTGCACATAGTCGATGAAATCGGCCCGCGAGCCACTGCCAGAAAGCCAATCATGCCCGACATAGTCGTTCCAGGTCGCGTCCAGCACAAAAAGGGCGGTCAACCGGGCGGAACTTGCCTGGGCAATACGCACGGCTTCAACTGCGGCGGGGCTGTCCTCATCAAGAAGCAGCAAGATGTTTTGAGGGGTTGCTGTCAGCATTAAGGTAACGTGCCTTTTTCATGATCCAGTATGATGATGGTATCTTTACCTTTTTTTACCACTGAGCCAGGCTTGCCTGGCACTTCAAGCACCTTGCCATTGGCTTTTATACTCACGTCGCGGGTGACCACCTTTTCTTCCATTACGTTGTCTTTCCACTTTTTTTCAACAACTTCGAGGGTGTATATGGTGTCTCCCTTTTTGACCTGTGCGCCTTTTTCCACCGCGACGGAAATGAGTTTTCCATCCTGACTGGCTTTCACTTTCACCGTGGGCACAATAAAGGCCATGTAGCCAAGGACGAAAAGTACTACAAGCCCGGCGAAAATGATGGAAGCGACATCTTCATGCCGGTCATTTTTAAAGACTGTCATTTTCTGCTTTTCGTTACTCATTGTATGTTCCTTTGACTAGAATGCGCCGGTTTTGGGCATGAACAACAAAATAACGACAAGTGCCAACACATATTTTGCCATACCCGCTGTCAGGCCAAGGCGCAAAGGCTTGCCGCCAGCGGCCTTGATTTCGCGAAAGTCGATGTACGCCCCCTGTCCCACCAGGCCGATACCGAAGATCCACTGCATGCAGTCACGCAGAAAATGCAGCGTCTCAGATCCTTCGGCGCCGAGCATTCCCAAAGAAGACAGGGCAGTCATGCCGAAAAAACCCAGAACGAAGATGGGGAACTTGGAGACAAGGATTTCTTTGAGGCTGATATGTTCGGCCTCGCCTTCGCCCTTCCAGTACCAGACGGTGATGGCAAATACCACGAAGGGAATGCTGATGACGCGCACCACGTTCCACACTTCGCCGTAGGCAACGGCTGTTCCCGGAGCGATCACGGGGTTGAAGGCAAGGCATGTGGCAAGCACCTGGCCTGAATTCAGAATGCCTGTACCCACCCACGCGCCGTATTGCAGGTCTGACAGGTTAAGAGCTTTGCCGATAAAGGGGCTGATGAACATGGTCACAATGCCGAAACCGAGGATGGTGGCTATGGCAAGCGCCAGATCGACCGGCCGTGCGCGCACGCCCGGTGCTGCCGCCACAGCGGCGGAAACGCCGCACACGCCGCAGGCCGCTGCCATAACCGCCGCCACAGAGCGGTCGACTTTCCATAATTTGCTCAGAAACATGATGAGAAAGACGGTGCCAAACACAAAGGCCATGATCAGCAGCGCGGCGCTGACGCCGAGCTTGAGAAGGCTTTGAAGGGTATACAGGGAACCCAACATGATAACGCCTGTTTTGATGAACAGACGAGTTGTGCGAAAGCCAGCATCAGCCCAGGCAGGAATTTGGCCTCCAAAAAGCACGTTGCGAAACAGCATGCCTGCAATGATGGAAAGCAGGATATAGTTAAGGCTCAACACCTGAACGGGCCAGCCCTTAATGCCAAAAAGCGTTATGCCACCCAGCCAGGGAACCACATACATACGCAGTACAGCCAATGTGCCGACCATCAATGCAAGGCCGGGGATAATGGCTATGATTTTACCCAGCAGTCCTCTGTCTTCCATTGTCTTCCTCCGACATTGTGTAGTGTTAGGGGATAAACATTTTTTTCACAAATTCTTATGGGTTAGAGGTTTGGTTTTTTAGAATGGGTAGCATGAGAAAACTGATTGCGCAAGTATCTTTGTACTCTTTGTGTGAGTACTCAAGATAATTTATACGCGTAAATAATAGATAGCATCGTATAGATTATTTTATTTATAAACTTCAATAATTCTATATTCTATCACATGATCTTGTATTTTGGCGGATTGCTTGGAGTCCGAGCCAAGGACTAACTGTGCATAATCACCTGAATGTTGGTCCTGAATAATTTCAACGCGGAATATCCGGGTGGCTAGTTCGGAGTCGTTTGTGTTTGTGAATAACTGATTATATTTATGGTTATTATCTGCGATCCTGGAGAAAATTTTTCATCTTTGAAAAGATATGATCTCCAAAAGGATTCACTCACAAGGAGCGCACGTAGCCCCGGGTGGCTGTCGGCCAATGAGTTGTGAAATAATAGGCATAATGCTGATACTGTGGTAATGAGGCGAACACATCTGTCAGCCAGATGGTTTGGATCCGAGGTTTATTTGCGTGCAGTTAGGAAGTGCCTTTGGCCGGACAGTTTCTTTACGATGCGCACATTTTTGAGAGTTGCATCGCGGAGACTTCAGGCGGCGGGCATCTATTTTATGGAAGTAGAGCAGACCAGCCATTAGAGCATTTTCGCATTGAGAATATCCATTCTCAATGCTACCAAGACGCTCGCTCCGGCGCGTAACCACGCAAATATACAGCGTGCTGTCTTTATCCGTAGCGATGCCGTCCTGTCCCATAAAACGTTTCCGTCAACGGTTCAGGCAAGCCCTGCGGGCAACTGCTGAAGATGCGCTTACGCCTCCGCAGCAGGCGTCTGCCCCCGCATCCGCCAGAGCCATTTCAAAGTGAAATTGCTCTAATGGTGTGTTGGGCGGTGGATTGCACCGAGGGCTGTGTTCGTTTTTTTTGCCGCGCTGAACGGGATTTTCATCATCTGGCGGGCCATGCCGGAAGGGCAGACGGAGGTATACTTATCCATACAGTAGGCAAGAAAAATTAGCTTTTTAAAATTCTTGCTTGACAGTCGAACGACCATCACATATACACACTCTTCGTGTTGGGCTGTCGTTCAATTGGCAGGACGACGGATTCTGACTCCGTTAATCAAGGTTCGAGTCCTTGCAGCCCAGCCAACACACAGTGCGTCCCCATCGTCTAGCCGGCCCAGGACAACGGCCTTTCACGCCGTCGACAGGGGTTCAAATCCCCTTGGGGACGCCAAAACTTTTATCACAGAGGTTCGAGGAAGTTTTTTAAGTCGCTGTAATAGCAATACTTTGAAGCCAAAAATGTGTGAGTAGGTCCGCATTTATCCGCTTCAGTCCAGCGCCGATGTGAGTTGAAATGTGAGTAGGAATTTGCTACAAAGCAAATACCTACTCACGTTTTTTTTGGAGCTTCACATGGGAAAACTCACTGTCAAATTCGTTGAGGGAGTAAAGGCTACCGACAAAAAAGCAGCCTACGGCGACGGCGAAGCCCTGGAGCTTCACGTCGAACCGTCCGTAAGGAAGGGTTGCACGAAAAAATGGATTGCCCGCTTCCGTTGGGAAGGCAAGGCCAACAATAAAACGCTCGGCGCTTTTCCCGATACCTCTCTGGCGGAAGCAAGGCAATTAAACGCCGCCTTCCGCGCCCATCTCGACCAGGGGCTTCACCCCGCCCTCTTTGTTCCGCCTCAAATGGCGCGAAAAGCCAAAGCTCAAAAAAGAAACCCCGATACCCCCGCGCCACCCGATTCGCCGCAACACTGGACAGTAAAGCAGTATGTCGAAAAGTGGCTCAAAAGCGACCCCAACTGGTCAAAAAATACCATCAAGACCAAGAGCGACAGGGCGCAGAAATATATTGTCAAACCTTACGGCCACATGAAACTTAGGGATATAACCCATGCCGTGATCGAAGACTGCATACGCTTGCTCACCGAATCGGAAAAACATGCCCAGGCGAAAAAAGTTGCGGGTGTCTGGAAGCAGCTCTACGAATACGCGGAGCTGCACGACAAAAGCCTCCCGAATGTCGCGCAAAATTTGGGCAGATACCGCAAGAAGCGGGTAAAGGCCAAGCACCACGCCACCCTTGTGGAACCAGCGGCCATCGGTGATTTTGTTGTGCGCCTGGAAGATTACAAGCCCAAGTACAAGGGAACGAAAGCCCTTCCGTACACCATCCACGGCTTATGGCTGGTTTTATACACTATGAAGCGGCCTCACGAAGTCTGCGAGGGCAAATGGACCGAGATTGACTTTGAGCAGAAACTTTGGCGAAAAGATGCGGAAAACACCAAAACCGGCCTTGAAAACGATGAATGTCCATTGAGTGAACAGGCGTTGAAGGTTTTGACCGAGCTTCACAAAATCACCGGCGACTTTGAATATATGTTTCCCGGCGGAGCGGGCAACCTCCATATAGTTCCTGAAACGCTACGCAAGCTGATTCTTGAAGGTTTGGGCTACTCCGTGGGCGAACTGACCACACACGGGCTTAGAGGCATGTTCTCAACGACCGGCAACGAGCTTGGTTACAATTTTGAGGCCGTTGAAAAGCAGCTTTCCCATAATATCGGCAATGAAGTGTCACAAGCCTATAACCACGCCAAGTATCTTAGAATGAGAAGGCAAGTGGTACAAAAATACGCAGACTGGCTGCATGTTCAGGCAAACAAGGCCCGGAAAAGAAAAAAGCAAGTATCCAGTGAGCATGACAGCACTGAACAAGTGGATTGCATAGCCGTTTGACGGCAGAACAGTGATACAGGAGGAAATATGTTTGAATACCAACTTGATACAATAGAATATGATTCTGCCGAAACAAACGAACTCACCGTTTCCATTGGGGAAATACCGGAAAATGCTCAAATCACCGTCAAAGATACCGGCTGGAGCGAAGAAGAAAAAGAGCATATGAAACAATTCGGCTACGATGGCCTTGATATGGTCAGGGCGTGGTATAGCTAATCGAGCAAACACAAGCTGACCCACCAGGGCGGCACGGATTTTTGCAGCGCGGCACTTCTTTGGGGTGCCGCTCACAAAAACCGCGCCGCCCTTCTGCTTATTGCCCATCTGTGGCCTTTGTTGTACTGATAAATCCATGTTTGAGCCGCAAAAAATACCTTTGTTCAGAGTCAAACAGGCATACGGCCTGGGCGAATATGAACCTCAAGAACTCCTGGACTACCTATCCCCTGATGGCGTCTTTCCCTATGAACTGTGGCAAAAGGCGTATTCCTCTTATTGGAAATATCCCGCCGCTGAATGCTCCCGGCTTTACAAGGTAGAGAATCCGCCTTTCCCTGAAACCCACCAGATACCGGAAAAATACTTCCCAACAGAAACATATGCAAAATGGATAGTCGATTTTTTCTATGAAATGGCACGGCGCATATCTTTCAAGGATTTAGAAAGTGGTTTCGATTACATAGTCGAGACAACGTATGACAGTAAATCCGCTGTAAATGATTCTGACAGAACATTTCTCTTTTATCATCTTGAGTTGGTGGAGAAAAATATTGCCAGCATCACCAGGGTAGAAGGGGTGAAAAACATTGACCTGAAACTTTCTGCTCCCCATGTTCTGTTAAATATATTCCCCGATACGGTTGCCGTGAATAATCTATCGGCCATTCACTACTGGTCTGTTATTCGGGGCTTCCCTTTCGTCAAGGAAGTAAAAGGCATCACGGAAAAGATGGTCGAGTTTGTTATCAAAAGGGCTGCACAAAAAATGCCGCCAGTTCCCGAACCCGAACAATCAGATATAATTACCGAAACGCATATTCCGTCGTCCGTTGGGGAGGAAGCGCCCCCGAATACCCTGCCCGAAGTTGCGGAGCATGGACAAAAAGAGGGTATGATTCTCATTCCCCGCTCTTTATGGGAAGGAAAGACAGGGCAACAAGTCTGTAACGATATGCGGATTGCCGGGTATAAGGAAGATGCTCCAATCGCCTATGCTCTCCACTATTGGGTGGGCATCAAAAGCATAACAGAAATCGGAACTATTTTGCGCGGAGAAGGCATTACAGACAGCGCCAGAGCTAAACACGCCCGGAAGCATTTGGAACTGGCAGAAGGACGCTACTACACAGAATAATTTTGCCAACATTCCCGGTTTTTCCCGGATTTTCCCGATATTTCCCAGCCTACACTCCCGGTTTTTCAGTGTTTTTAGTGCTTTAGTGCCTCCTAAGTTCAATAAAAACTTAGGAGGCTTTTTATGTCACAGAAACAAGTTGAATCATCCATTAAGCGGCTACTCCGTATTAAAGAGGTTCTGGCTCGCCTTTCCATCAGCAGAAGCTCATTTTTGGAGGGGTGCCGCACCGGACGCTTTCCCCAACCCATCAAGATCGGCCCCCGCACTACTGTCTGGAAAGCCGAGGACATCGACGCGTTTATAGAGAACCTTGGCAAGCAGGGGGCAGACAATGAGTAACGCCCTGCAAACTTTCCGTGATGTTCTGAACGGCAAAGGGCTGATACCGGCTGAAATCATTGCGGACGGCAAACTGCACCGTTGCCCCACCCAAGCCAAGCCCAACAAGCAGAACGGCGCGTATATCGCCCATCTGGACACCCCTGCGACACTCTGGTGGTGCAACTGGGAGAGCGTAGAGCAAGGAACGTTCACCGATACCGAGGAAAGAACATTTTCCCAAGCGGAAAAGGAGGCATTACGGCAGCGGCAAGCTATCGTAAAACAGCAACGTGAGGATGAATTTGCACGGCGACAGGCAGCGGCGGCGCAAAAAGCGCAGAGCGAGCTAAACGCTTCCATTCCCTGCTCCCCGGAGCATCCATACTTGCAGCGTAAAGGCATCCCGCCACTTGGGGCTGTGCGACAAGCCCCAAATGGCACTTTGCTTATTCCCGTACAAGACGCTTCCGGCAACGTGCAAACGCTGCAACGCATAGCGCCGGATGGGGAAAAGCGTTTCCTTACTGGCGGCAAAGTTCACGGCGGGCATTTTGTCATTCAGGGCAAGCCGGAAAAGGCTGTTGCCGTTTGCGAAGGTTACGCCACCGGAGCCAGCATTCACCTTGCTTGTGGTTACACCGTGTATGTGGCGTTTTCTGCAAACAATCTCCCAATCGTGGCTGGCGCTGTGCGTAATGCGTTTCCAGACAAATCCATACTCATCTGCGGTGACAATGATGAAGCGGGCAGCAACAAAGGGCAAGAGGCCGCTCAAGCGGCGCTGGCCCGGCTCGTTCTTCCATTCTTTGCCTTGGGAATCGGAACGGACTTCAACGATTTGCACGAAAGCGATGGCCTACAGGAAGTCCGCCGTCAGTTGGAAGCGTCTGAAAACCATCCCGCCGCAGTCGGCAGCGCCCCCGCCCTGGTGTCTCTGGATATGGGGGAGTTTCTTTCCATGTCCATTCCTGAACGGGGGTTACTTCTGTCGCCCGTTCTCCCGGTACAAGGCATAGGCATTTTGTATGCCCCGCGTGGCATCGGCAAAACCTTTGTGGCCTTGAGCGTTGCCGTGGCCGTGGCATCCGGCGGGGCTGTTTTCGACTGGCGTGCTCCCACCCCCAAACGGACGCTGTATGTGGATGGAGAAATGCCCGCTACAGCGATGCAGAGCCGTCTTGCCGCTCTTATCAGCGGCATGGCGGTTCCGCCCCATGCCTTAAAAAATCTGACGCTCATCACGCCGGATTTACAGCCCTGCCCCATGCCGGATTTATCCACCATGAGCGGACAACTAGCGTTGGAACCGTATCTGAAAGGCGTGGACATGGTTGTGCTGGATAATATCGCAACCCTGTGCCGCACAGGGAAAGAAAATGAGGCGCAATCCTGGCAAGTCATGCAGTCGTGGCTGCTGGACTTGCGCCGCAGAGGGATAACCGTGCTCCTTATTCACCATGCCGGAAAATCCGGCGACCAGCGCGGCACCAGCGCCAGGGAGGATATTATGGACACGGTAATCAGTCTACGGAGGCCCAGAGAATACAGCATGGCCGAGGGCGCACGATTTGAAGTCCATCTGACAAAAGCGCGGAGCGTATTGGGCGATGATGCCAAGCCCTTTGAGGCCAATCTGGTGACGGAGGGCAATGCCCTGCACTGGCAGATAAAAGTGCTGGAAGACGTGGAACTGGAAACACTCAAGCGTCTTTTGAGCGAGGGTTACAGCATCCGCGACTGCGCCGAGGAAATGGGCAAGTCCAAGGGCGCAATCCAGCGGTTGAAAAAGAAACTGGACGGAGGAAATTGACCCGCCGTTTTCAGGTGTATCGCTGTATCACCCCCTAAGGGGCGGTACAGCGGTACATCGGCAATATTCCTCGTATTAGTAATCCAATGAAGTGCAACTATGTCCAGCGAAGTTTGCAACTGCTGTACCACAAAAAATGAAAAAATGTACCGCTTTCCCGCCGCATAAAGAGCGAGAGAGCGAGTGATACAAGGAAGTCCAACTATGTCCTATCTCGTTTTACACATGGATAAATTCAAAAAAGAAGCTGTGCGCGGCATCCAGAGCCACAACAACCGGGAGCGAGAAAGTCATTCCAACCCGGATATTGATTATGAGCGCAGCGGCCACAACTACGATCTGCACGAATCCGCCTCTGGAAACTACGCCGAGGCCATCCAGAATCGCATTGACGACCTCTTATTGGTGAAGGCCGTGCGGAAAGACGCCGTGCATATGTGCGGCCTCATCGTGTCCTCTGACAGCGCGTTTTTTGAAAAGCTCCCCCCGGAAGAAACCAGGCGTTTCTTTGAGGAAAGCAAAGCCTTCCTTACGGAGTTTGTCGGCGCGGAAAACGTCATTTCCGCAATGGTCCACATGGATGAAAAAACGCCGCACATGCACTTCCTGCATGTTCCGGTGACGCCGGACGGCCGACTGAACGCTAAGGAAATCTACACACGGGAAAGTCTGAAAAAGCTGCAAACCGAGTTGCCCCGGCATCTGCAAAGCAGTGGGTTTGATTTGCAGCGCGGCGTCGAGCAGGAGCCGGGAGCGAAGAAAAAACATCTGAACACTCGTGAATTCAAACAGCAGCAGGAGGCGCTTCATAGTCTGGAAAAAGAAACCCAGGCCGTGAACGCTGAACTGGTACAGCGCCAGCGGGAGGAGTCCGCATTGCAGGAGCGTTTGCAGTCCATTGAACGGCAAGCCCAGGAAGCGGAAAAAATGCTCTCCGAGCAAACGGACATTCCCAAGGCGTCAATGCTCAATTTCAAATCCGTGCTGGAAGCTGCCCAAGGGATAATCGAACACCAGAAAAAGGCATTGGCGGCAAAGGGCATCGTGGACGCGCAGAATGAAAAGCTGAAAGCCGATAACGAGAAATTGCAAGCCCAAGCCAAGGAGCTACACGACAAAGTTCTTGGCATTGAACTGCAGCATGCCGAAGAACGCCAGAAAATCAACGCGAGCATCCGAAGTTTGAACAACACCAATCAGAACCTTCTCGCCCGCCTGGAAGAAACCGAGAAGTTTTTCCGCTGGAATACAGACGCCAGTATGATGCGCGATGAATACGAGCGGGAGCAGCGGCAGGAAGCGCAACGGAAAGCGGCAGAGCAAAAACGGCTGCTCGAAGAAATCAAACAGCAGGAGCGCCAGCAGCAAGCGGATAAAGAGCGCCAAGCTAAAGAGCTTGAGCAGCAAAAAGCCGCAGAGCTTGAGCGGCAGCGGGCAGAACGCGAACAGCAGAGAGCGCAGTCATTGGAACGGAGGCCGCGCGGTATGGGCATGGGCCGTTGAGTCCGCGCTGAATCTTTGCGGGGAGCAGAAGTATAGCCCACTATACTTCACTCCGCGAAGTGTGGGCGAACGTGCCGCTCGACCGCCAAAAGCAAAATCCGGGGTATGGCCCCGCCACAATAAAGGAGAGAAAAAGCATGAATATCACCGCAGCCCAGGTCAAGGAAATCGGATTGGAGCTTGCCAGGATGAAGCCCGCCAAAGTCACTCTGGACGGCAACCGCAGCCTGACCGTGAAAGAAACAATCTTCGCCCTGGCCCCGACACTGGAACGGATGAAAAAACGCGGCTTCGATACCCAAGAGATTGCCGAAAAACTCCATGAGAAAGGCATTGAGATAAAGCCGCCCACACTGGCAAAATACCTGAACGAGTTCAGACGCGGTAAGGACAAGAAAAAAGACACACCCCCGCCGCCCGTGCAGACGGAAAAGGCCGCGCCCATGTCGCAACCGGAGAAGTCCGCCAGGGTGAGTAGCGGACAATTCACCGTTACACCGGACATGCCGCTGGATGAATTGTAGCGGCATTCCGCTCTTTTTCCGACAACGACAGACACGGCCCTTGGACATTCCAGGGGCCGTGTCTGTCGTTACACTGTCACGACAATTGGTTGAATCACAGATTGAACCCCGCCAAATTTTGCCCTCACAGACTATAGAAAATATCCGGTCACCGCGTTATACCTTTCGGACATGAGCACCAATGTCCAACACGAAAAACGGCGTTACTTACGCCTTTTCACGCCATCTACAAGGCCCGCAAGCTGTCGGCCTACGCCTATGGCCGCGACAGGCTGGTACCTTCGCGTCTTCGGACATCCGGAATTACCCGCCGCGCAATTCGCTCTGCGCTCTTCCTACCTGAAAGGCGTCATTCTTTGTGACGAAGGTTCGCTCGGCAAAACCTACGAGGCGCTGCTGGCTGTCACCCAGCTTTGGTACGAAGGGAAGAACAACATTTTGCTGGTCAAGCCGACGCCTCTGCTTGAACCCCATAGACTACCGGCCCCACGGCCCAACAAGCCACATGCAACAGAATAAATAAGACACTAATTTTATTATACAATTACAAAGATATGCAACAGTACTTTAAACGTCATTATCTCACTCCATTTGTTTTGCCAATAATCGCTTTTTTATTGGCCATTCTGATAGGGGGTACCTTGCTGAGCCTGGAGGCTTTTTCAGCAAACAAGCCTGTCAGCATTGTTGACGCTTTTTTTGTCGCGACCTCTGCCGTATGTGTCACGGGATTATCGCCAATTGACGTTTTTTCAGAATTTACTATTGCCGGGCAATGGATAATTATTGCTCTAATGCAGCTTGGATGCCTTGGCATAATAACTTACACCACGCTCATTTTTTATATTATCGGTAAGAATATATCGTTGAGAGACAGGCTTGCTGTGCAGCAATCCATCGTCTGCAGCAACGTATTCAGCTTACGAAAGTTCATAAAAAGAATCGTATTTTTTGTTTTTGCTTTTGAATGTATCGGCTTTATTTTTCTCTTATTGCTTTCTCCCAAAGGAGTGACGGCGTTTGACGCGCTTTTTTTGGCGGTTTCAGCTTTTTGCAATGCGGGATTTGCCCCATGGCCCGATAGTTTGATACCATTACGCCACTGTTGGAGTTTTCAGATCGTCATAATGCTTCTTATTGTCATAGGCGGGCTTGGTTTCTTTGTCATAAATGAGATAGTGGAAAAAGTGCAGCATAGCTGCAAAAAAAGCGGATACTATAATCTTTTTTCCACAGCAGAAAGCAAAAAGTTGAGCTTCTATAGCAAGGTAGTTATAACAACGACCATAGGAATGCTCGCTTCCGGCAGCATATTTATATTTCTGTCCGAGCTTGGCAATACAATATGGAGCGATGCCTCACTTGGAGAACGCTTTCTTACTGCATGCTTTCAAACAGTAACCAGCCGAACGGCCGGGTTTGCAACTACGGATCTGGTAGGGTTTACAGATATAACGCTGCTTATGACTGTATTTTTAATGTTCATTGGCGGATCACCGAGTTCGGCAGCTGGCGGAATTAAAACCACGACGTTTCGTGTCCTTTTGGCGAGCTTGGCTGCACAGCTCAAAGGAAGAAAGCAAGCCGTTATCCAAAACAGGGCTATGAACAGCCAGATACGCAATAATGCGATGTTGCTGTTTTACTATGCAATATTAACAATTCTCATGGGAACATTTCTCCTGGCTATTACGGAAAACGGGCTGACGCATCATGGCGCCGCACGTATTCCTCTTTTCAGTTTATTTTTTGAAGTAGTTTCGGCGTTCAGTACAACAGGATTATCGCTCAATATTACCCCCTTGTTGACTGACTGGGGAAAAATTGTTCTTTGTCTTGTTATGTTCATAGGCAAGCTCGGCCCGGTGTGGCTGATAACGACCATTCAGCAATTCCATACAGAAATCGCTTATGCCTATCCTGAAGAATCAATCCCAATAGGGTAATTACATGAAAAAGACATTGGAAGTCGGGATTATCGGCCTGGGAAAATTTGGCAGGCAACTGGGCATCGTGCTTACAGAGTTGGGTCATAATGTACTAGGAGTAGATATTGATCCTCAACGTGTGCATGCCGTCCAGGATATTTTTCCACAGACTTATGTGGCGGATGCTACCGACAAAACAGCTCTGGACCAGTTGAAGCTTCAATCCTGTGACACTGTTGCGGTATCTGTAGGGAGCACAATGGATTCTTCCATTTTGATCACCTTGAACCTTCAAGAGATAGGAGCAAAAGATATTTTGGTAAAAGCGGTAAGCGCGGCTCACCGTAAAGTTCTTAGCAAACTAGGCGTAGGACGGGTGCTTGAGCCGGAAATAGACGTAGCCACCCAAGTGGCATATCGCCTGAACACCCCTGGGATGCTGGACCTGCTTCCAATTGGTACCGGAGTGCTCATCCAGGAACTTATTGTAGACAAATGGACAGGGAAGTCTTTGGCGGAGCTTAAATTGTAGTAGTTCAGACTTGATCTGACAGTCGGTTCCGTTTTGATGGTTCCGATTGTCAGGTTAGTTGAGTTGTCCGACCTTTTCCTTCCAGATCTGTTTTCCGTCAAGGAGTGTTTGCAATGGCGTTCTGCCGCAACACTTTTTCCCTTGATGTGTCCTTTCGATGTTGTAATGTTCCATCCAGACATCCAGATCGGCCTGCAGTTCCTCCAGAGAGTTATACAGTTTCCGCCGGAAGGCAACCTGGTAAAACTCGTGCAGGATGGTCTTGTGGAAACGTTCGCAGATGCCGTTTGTCTGCGGATGCCGCGCCTTGGCCTTGGTGTGTTCTATGTTGTTTATGCCCAGATAAAGCTGGTAGTCATGCGTTTCCAGTCTGCCGCAGTACTCTGTGCCCCTGTCCGTCAGCATGCGGATAATGCCCATTTCCATTGAAGTGAAGAATGGCAAAACCCGGTCATTGAGCAGGTCGGCTCCGGTGATGGGTGTTTTGGTAGTGTAGAGCTTGGCAGCCGCCCACTTAGAGTAGGTATCCACAAAGGTTTGCTGATAAATACGGCCGACGCCCTTGATGGTGCCGACGTAAAATGTGTCCTGACTGCCGAGATATCCGGGATGATGGCTTTCTATTTCGCCGCAAGCCTCATCGTCGTGTTTTTTACGCTCCAGAGCTTGTACCTGGGCTTCGGTGAGCACAATGCCCTCTTCAGCGGACTTCTTCTCCAGGGCGTTCAGGCGCTGCTTCATTGAGGCCAGGTCATGGCGCAACCAGATGGAACGCACCCCTGACGGCGACACAAATACGCCGGTTTTGCGCAGTTCGTTGCTGGCCCGCACTTGCCCATGAGCAGGGAAGGCTATCGCAAAATCCAACACCGCCAGTTCCGTGGCCTCTTCCACGCGATTTTTCAGGTTGGGCTTTTTGCGGCTGACCTCAAACAGCGCTTCAACGCCTCCGGCGTCTCGTGCTGTTTGATACCGGTAGAAGGTATCTCTGGAAAAGCCCATGATGCGGCAGGCTCTGGAGACATTGCCGAGTTCGGCAGCAAGGTTGAGAAGTCCGGTCTTGTGTTTGATGACGTTTTGATTGAAACTTTCCATGGGGAAACTCCGTGGGCGCTGTGCCCGGTTGATGGTACGTTTACACTTCCATCAAAACGGAGTTCCCCTCGCTTTTCAAGGGACAACTGTCAGATCAAATCGCGACTACTTCACTTAAATTGAGAGACACAAACGGTCTTTTGGTGGCTGCAATCTGTCCAGCAAACGCAGCTGAGTACGTTTTTGTGCCAGACCCGCATCAACCGCTCGCGCGAGGCGATAAGCTGCTGCTCATTGGGTACCAAAAGGCGTTATCGGGCATTGTCCCATAACCCCAAACCAAACTTGTGCCGAAATGGCTTACCTCCCCAACCCCGGCCCACGGCTGCGTTGGCTCCCCTGTGCCCGCAATCGTTCTATTTGGCGTTCAACAAGGCGCTCAAACGCGACAAGAGCGGTTTCAAGTTCGCATGTATATCGCTAACGCGTTGCAAGTGCCGCACTGATTCCTGTTGTTCGACTCGGAACTGGCCACGTTCTCCTGTAGCTGACGAATGGTTTGGGCGTGGCTCTCCAAGCTGCGCTGGTGGTTGACCAGGGATGTGCCGTGCATTTTCTGGGTGGCATTCAATTCCTGTTCCAAGGTGAGCAAGGTGTTTTTGAGAGTGCGCTCCAGTTCGGTCATGGTCTATTTCCTCACTATTCTCCAGGCTTTCTGTTTGCCGAGCGTTCCTCCGTGGGTGATTGTCCAGCCCTCCGGTGTCAGCAGATAGTCCTTGCCCTCCGACTGATACGGCTCCAGCCCCTTGAAAGTGGCCCATAGCGGGGCGCTCTGGGCTTCCATGGAATCTTTCCGTTCTGACAGCGCGGTTATTTCCCGGTGCAAAGTCGTGATTTTCTTCTCGGCCAGGGTCAACAGGCCCCAGCCGTTGAATATCGCGCCCGTCACGATGCACAGGGTTATGACCAGGGCTTGCAGGCATTTCCAACCAAAGGCGGCGCTCTTCGCGAACTACCTCAAAAAATTTCTCCAACGTGCCAACTTCCGGGCATGGCGAATAACCGGGCAAGAGAGCTGACTCACCAGGGCAGCACGGATTTTTGCAACGCGGCACTTCTTTGGGGTATCGCGCACAAAACTGGACAGAAAACCGAACGAGCGGATATAAGAACTAATAGACAACCAGTTATTTAATAGCAAAAATTGACTATGCAGTTCCTCCGAATATACGTTCTCCACAATCCGAATTGGCGACAGGAATAATGCCGTATGACGAACGTAAAATTTACCATTCTGGCCTTGGCAAAAAAAATATGGCCCAAGGTTTCCGCCTACGCCCTGCTTGGTGTTCTGAGCGCCTTGGTAGCGGTGATTTTTAAAAGCTATATTCCCGAAGAGCTCAGTAAAATTGTCGGCTCTGAAACTGCCGGGAATATTTTGACTATACTGGCCTCAAGCATGCTGGCAGTGACTACGTTTTCCTTATCCACGATGGTTTCTGCCTATGGCGCGGCAACATCAAATGTAACACCCCGCGCCACAAGGCTTATCACAGAAGACAAAACAACCCAGAATGCCCTTAGCACCTTTCTAGGAACCTTCCTGTTCAGTCTGGTCGGGATTATCGCCTTGAACATGGGTTTGTATGAGGGCGGCGGAAGGTTTATCCTGTTCGTCTTTACCATCGTTACAGTCATCTTCATCGTGGTGACGTTCATCCGCTGGGTAGACAGGCTGACCACTCTGGGCAGGGTGAATGAAACCAACGGTCTTATTGAAAAAGCCGCTACCGATGCAATCAAGCGGCGCGCGCATAAACCAACCTATGGATGCAATCGGTTTGAAACTTTCCCTGATGTTTTACCGGAATGGACTGACTTACAAGCGGAATCCAGTGGCTATTTACAATATTTCGACGCCAAAAAAATTTCTCAACTCGCGGAGGAACATGAGGTCGATGTGTACGTTGCTAGCACGCCGGGCAAATATGTTACAAAAGGCACGCTGCTCGCTCTGTTCACCAAGAAACTTACATCTGAATCATATCGCGAATTCTGCAAATGTTTCACCATTGCAGACCAGCGCACCTTTGAACAAGACCCGCGCTTCGGCCTATGCGTCCTGGCGGAAGTAGCCTCACGGGCCATGTCTCCGGCAGTCAATGACCAGGGCACGGCTATTGACATTGTTGTCAGAGCAGGTCGTGTACTTGAAGTGTACACAGTTGAAAGGAAAGATGAAGCAGCTGAATTCAAGCGCCTTTGGGTACCCGAACTTTGCATTGACGATCTTTTTCAAGACGCTTTCAATCCGGTGATTCGGGATGCAGCCGCTTCTTACGAGGTTCAGGTACGGCTCCAGAAAACCCTTGTCCATCTTGGCAGCCTCGGGAAAGATTATAGGGAGTCAGCAATAAAATATTCCCGAATAGCGCTCCAATATGGCGAGGCAAAGCTGTTTCTGGAAGAAGAAAAAGCAGAACTCAGGCGCATTGCCAGTGCATTGGGCCTATAAAAAAACGGCTTGCTAAATTCCCCGCCGCTTCCTTTTCAGCACTTACCACCGCAGCAGCAACCACCGGATGCACCGGGAGCAGCCGAACCGCCAGCGCCGTCAATCCAAGCCGCGATTTCTTCTTTGCTTGGAATTTTTCCCGTTGATTTCACCACGCCATCAACAGTCACAGCCGGGGTAGACATCACGCCCGCCGCCATCATTTCTTTCAGGTCGGACACTTTTTGCACTGTGATATTGCCGCCCTTGGCCGCAGCCACTTCTTTCACCAGATTTTCCGTTTCCGTGCAGCGGGCGCAGCCGGGGCCGAATACTTTTATTTCCATTGTCTCTCTCCTGTTGATTAAACTATGTACGGGCCAAGAATGTTGAACAGCCAACCCACCAGTGTAAAAATCACCCATAAATAGCCGATGAAAGCCGCTTGCAGTTTGATGGTCATAATCTGTCGCAGCATCATCACTTCCGGGATGCTGGCTGCTACGGCACTCATGCAGAAAGCCATTGTCGTACCAATAGGCAAGCCCTTGACCAGCAGACTTTCCATAACCGGCACAATTCCCGTCACATTTGAATAAAGAGGAATCGCCACCAATACGGCCACGGGAACCGACCACCATTCACCGGCTCCAAGATTTTCCGCAAACCAGTTTTCCGGCACAAAACCGTGCAGCGCCGCACCGATGCCCACACCGATAATGACCCACTTCCAGACGCGCTTGAAGATAGAAGTCATTTCTCCATAAGCGAATACATGCCGCTGCCTGACAGTCAGTTTTTGCACTTCGCCGCTCTCGCTGACATACTGATGCGCGGGGGCGTTGTTCATGGCTTCAATTATGAACGGTTGCAGCCAGCGTTCCGCCCTGATGTTGTTCATAAAAAAGCCGCCGATGATTCCCGCCGCCATGCCTACAAGCACATAAATTACCGTGAATTTCCAGCCGAGCAGCCCCCACAGCAACACAACGGCGATTTCGTTGATAAGCGGCGAAGTAATCAGGAATGACATGGTGATGCCAATAGGGATTCGTGCCGTAGTGAAACCGAGAAAGAGCGGAATACTGGAACAGGAGCAAAACGGTGTGACCGACCCGAACAGAGCACCGAGGAAATACCCAAGGCCGCGCCGTTTTCCGGCAAGATAATCGCGCACACGTTCCACATTCAGCGAGGCGCGTATCCAGGCAATGCCGTAAATCAGCGCCACCAGTAGCAGAAGAATTTTCACCGTATCGTAGATGAAAAATTCCAAGGAAGCGCCGAGATGCGATTCAGGATTCATACCGAACAGCCCGAAAACCAGCCAGTGTGAAGCCGGGAGAATATAGCTGTAAGCCAGCCACCAGAGCACGGCCAGCGACGCTATCATTGCCAAATATTTCCGATTCCAGCCTTCTGAGCTTGCCACAGGGGTCGGGGTCTGCCCGGAACAGCAACAACCCATCTTTTCAGTATCCATCATGGTTTCCCGTTCTCATGTCAACATATGTTGACCAGTTGATATTTAGGTGAAAAAAAATTGCTCCTATCAATCAACACGCTTGGGCAGGATGCCACTCACCGGGCTTGCATCCCTGAACCTTTGGCAAGCCTCCGGGTTGCCGGAACAGCATTCTTCCGTCAGATAGCCCACAATATCCAGCATCAGCGGGATATTGGCCTTGTAACGCATAAACCGACCTTCCCGTTCCACGTCCACCAGTCCGCTATGCACAATGGCCTTGAGGTGAAAGGAAAGATTGGTCGAAGGAATATCAAGCTCTTTGGCAATATCGCCTTGCACAAGGCCGTCAGGCGCGTGTTTGACCAGTAGCCTGAATAAGTCCAGGCGCACGTCGGAAGAAAGCGCCTCAAAGATTTTGGTTGCTTGTTTCGTTTGCATAGATTGATAGTTCAACATTATTTGATATGTGTCAAGTAAGTTCATACTCTGCCAACTCAAAAATTGTAACAGCCTTTCATATCCGCCGCCATTCCCAAGGGGCTACTGGTTCGTAATCAACCCAGAAAGCCCTTACTTACCGTCAGCAAAAATAAAAGCGGTTTATTGGATCCTTTGGCTTTGCGGACTATCAAGCTCCCACCCCTCCCACTTTGGCTTGCCTCTGCCATGCAAGACCCATTGCGGCGTATATTCGCTTTTCAGAAACACTAACCGTCGCAACCATTTCACAGGCACAATCTGATACTTTCGACAGAAGTTGAGCCACGAAACCCGCGCCCCAAGGTAGTTAGCCAAGTCTGTTTTATTTGTGGTTCCCGTTGCAATTTTGAAACGGGCGTACACATCATCCCACTCAATATCTTTGCACAAATCCCGGCCTAACTGGTGATACCCTTCCGGCTCCCAAAAATTCATAATTTCACCTCCACAACGGCAATCCTGACCTTCTTGCCTATAGACTAGTTTTTCTAGTCTGTAGGCTAGAAACAAAAAACATGCAAACGCCTATTATAAGAGAATGAAAAATCCTCTTAATTCAGCAGCACGACTAAATTTTCAGCATGTTTTACGCCGGTATCGGCTAGCGGCAGGGCTGACACAAGAACAGTTATCCGAAAAAATGGGCATAAGTCTTGGCTACCTTTGCACACTGGAAGTCGGCAGGAAATGGCCCCATCTCGACATGCTTTTCATCATTGCGAAAGCGTTGAATGTTCGTCCGTCCGAATTGATAGCCGCCCTGGAAGATGAGTTGGGCTTTAACGTCACGAAATCCTAAAAATAGGGCTGCACTTGTATCCGACCTGTTTAGGGAGCATATGAGGGAGCGGTTCAATTCCCCCAATGAGGGATTGCCGCCGTTATGCCGATGTGTATTAGCTTTCGCGTAGAAAATAAAAATTTCTAAAAACAATCAATAATATTGTAGACTTATATAGAATATTCAAAACCCCTTGGGGACGCCAAGTAAATTCAGGCACTTACAGAAATGTAAGTGCCTTTTCTTTATGGCTTTAGCCAGTTGAGCGCGCCAGCGCGCTCAACTGGCTAAAGCCATAACGTGAAAGACCGCGCCGTGCGGCGCGGTCTTCAGTCATTTCTTACAAAGCATTTCAAAAAGAAACTTCTTTAAAGCGGGGTGTCCACAGCCTGATCCATATCCACCATTTGGCCAATATTGCCTGAAGCAAAACCCGAGAGGAGCAAGTTCGAGAACTCCCCGTCATACCGGGCATCGCCAGACAGCTCTTTGGCGGCGGCAAGAGGCTCTTTGGCTTCGCTGTATGACCTGTGACTGATCATGGCCGAAAAGGAGTCTGCAATGGCCGTGATGCGCCCCACCCGGCTGATCTGATTTCCCTTCAGATGCTGTGGGTATCCGGAGCCGTCCATGCGCTCGTGGTGTTCATAGCAGGCCCGCACCAGTTCTTCAAAACTTACGTCCATTTTGTGCATAAGTTTGATGCCCACAAGCGGGTGGGGCAAAATTTTTTCCCGCTCTTCGGGCTTGAGTGGGCCGGGCTTGTTGAGCAGAAAGGCTGGAACCTTGCTCATGCCCACATCGTGCAGCAAAAGGGCGAGCGCCATGCGGTCAAGGTCTTTGCGCCTGTATTCTCCACCAACCTGCATCCACAGCCAGAGTCCGACACTCATGGTGTTTATGGCATGGCGGGCGGGCTGATGCTTGCGGAACAGCCGCCGCATGAACGTGTTGATGCGGTGTCTGTCTGCCCACAGGTATTCCGTGATTACCATGATGTCACGGTACAGAGGCTCAAAAAGGGCCTTTATGGGCTGACTGTCGAATTCGGTATAGCGAAGAAACAGCGCACGGATGCAGATATCGGCGATTTCGGCTTCTTTGAGGTTTTTGTCCTGCAAAACAAGGTCAAGCTGTTTGACGATATGGTGCGAATAAATGTGGTGGTCTGAGCGCGCCACAAAAAGATCGCCCTTGTCGCAAAGACGGGCCACCTCCTCAACCTGTTCGTTGGTCAGGCGCGTTTCTTTTTTGCAATACGGCGCCAGCACCATGATGTCTTCACGAAAGCTGAAAAGGTCCACCGGCGGGCGGTATTTGGGAAAACTCGAAAGAATTTCGCCGCTTATCTGGTAGTACTCCTCGTTAATATTCTGGGGAACCTCTTTTGCAATCCGTGCGCTTTCGGCCATGGCCTACTTCCAGTAGATTTTGACGAGGTTGGTGCCTCTTGGGGTGGAGGAGGAGCCCTTGACCTGGCCGGCTGTGATGACAATGCAGTCGTCCGGTTCAAAATCATCGCTGGTATGGATGAAATGTTCGGCCCGGATAAGGTGGCTTTCTTCATCCTGCGGCCTGGCCACAAAGGCGGGCTTGACGCCCCAGACAAAGTTCAGGGCCTTGACGGTCACCGGGTCGGGCGTAAGGGCGTAAATCTGCTGTGGAGGACGCCGGGCAGAAACCTGACGGGCAGAGCTGCCGGAAAGACTGTGTGAAACAATGGCCTTGGCCTTGGCCTTGTCAGCCAGCAGGCAGGCGGAATATGCCAGAAATTCGGGAATTCCCTTGTCGGCATCAGGTTCTTCAAGTCTGTGATTAATCAAAAGCAGCTTTTCAGCTTCGTCAGTAATGCGCCGCATGTAGCGCACTGTTTCAACAGGAAAATTACCCATGGCCGTTTCTTCCGAGAGCATGACGCAGTCGGCTCCGTCCAGCACGGCGTTGGCCACGTCAGTGGTTTCAGCGCGTGTGGGGGCGGGGCTGTTCACCATGGAAAGCAGCATCTGCGTGGCCACAATAACGGGCTTGGACGCCTTGTTGCAGGCGCTGATGATGCGCTTTTGCAGGGCGGGCAGCAGGGGCAGCGGGCATTCTACGCCAAGGTCGCCGCGCGCCACCATGACCACATCCGTTTCAGCCAGAATTTCGGCCAGATTGTCCACGGCGCTCTGACGTTCAAGCTTGACCACAACGGGCAGCTTCTGCCCGGCGGCGGCTATGAGCTCCTTGGCTTCGCGCACATCGTCAGCCGTCTGTACGTAGGAAATGGCTACCGCGTCCACGCCGAGCTTGAGGCCGTCCGCAAGGTCTTTTTTGTCCTTGTCGGTGAGGGCGCGCACCTTGGTGGCCTTGCCGGGCAGGGCCAGGCCCTTGCGGGAAGTGACGATGCCGGCGTTGTCGGCTTCAATCAGCACAAGGCCGTCGGGGCGGCGCTCCTGCACGATGAACTGAAGGCCGCCATCGGCCAGCACAAGGCGGTCGCCGGGGTCGAGGCTTTCAAGAATGACCTGATGGTCAAAGGGCAGGTAGGGCATTTCATCGGTGCGGCTGGCGCTTGGGCCCAGTAGAAGGCGCATGCCCTTGTCCACGTCGATGGTTCCTTCAGGCACTATGCCAAGGCGGATTTTCGGACCGGAAAGATCCTGCATGATGGTGATGGGACGTCCGAGGGCACGCTCCACTTCACGTATGTTTTGTATGATGGTGACGAAATCCGCTGCCGAACCGTGTGAAAAGTTGAGGCGAAAAACACTGACGCCAGCTTCAGCCAGTTCATGCAATTTTTCTTTGCTGTTTGAAGCGGGACCTATGGTTGCGACAATTTTGGTTCTCATAATGTGTCCTTACTTTAAATGCCAGAAGAGGCTGGTCGGCGCAGGGGCGCAAAATGAAGAATAGTATAAAACCAGCACCATAAATCATCCTGATTTTACCACATATTGTCAAGGCTTCCAGCCTTTCGCACAGAAGGCGTGCACAAGGGGCTTCCTGCCCGCGCGGCTGTGCATGAAAGATTTTAAGAAATGCTGATGTATTCCGTTTGGCGTCGTTGCTTCACTTTTTGGGGAACAGTCGAGGACGGAAGAGTCCACTCCAGCTTCAAAAAAAGATCGCGCCTTGCCAAACAAAATAACTGCGCGTTTCCAGGAGGTTCTTTAATCCGTGCTTCCGTTATTCAAAAATCCGCACGCTGAGTCTCGCGTCCATTGCGGTGGTAAAAACCACTTTTTCCCACCGAAGCCGCTGGGTTGAAAAAGCTTTTCTTCTACCCACAATAATCCGCCAAACTGGCTTCAGACATAAATAATACACTTTTTGCCCAGTTAGCTTGACACCCCCATTGCCTTGGGGCATAAGTGGGAAAAAGTGGTAATTATAAGTAATAAAGTGGTAAAAAAGTGCAAAAGCTCTTCATAAAAAGTCTCTCCCGCAGCCTAGACCCCAAGGGTCGTCTTATGCTGCCGCCGGAATACCGGGACGGACTTTATGCTGAAGGGGGCACGGGCGCTTTCTGGCTTACCGCTTACTATGGCCGCCTTGTGGCCTATCTGCCTGACGACTGGGAAAAAATCACTGAACAGTTGAGCCGTATTCCCATGCCTTCTCCCCGTCTTTCGCACTTTAAAACCAAGGTCATGGGTCTTGCGCAGGAAATGCTGCCCGACGCCCAAGGCCGGGTGCGCATTCCGCAATCCCTCATGCGTGAAGCAGCCCTTCAGAAGGACGTCATGCTGGTGGGTATGCGCAGTAAATTTGAAATTTGGGATCAGACCCGCTTTGACGCCCTGGAGCTTGAAGACGTCTCTGACGAGCTTGCAGCCAGCGGTGTGACAATCAGCCTCTAGGTTTATCATGATGCAGACCATGCACGAAAATGCGGAACAGGCACGCCATGTTCCTGTCCTGCCTGTGGAAACGCTGGCCGCGCTCGACCCGCGCGCAGGGGGACGCTATCTTGACGGCACCCTGGGAATGGGCGGGCATGCCAGCGCCGTGCTGTCGTCAGCCCCTGACATAGAATTGTGCGGCCTTGACCGCGATGAAGACGCCCTGAATTTTGCTACGCAGCGCCTGGCCGCTTTTGGTCCAAGGGCGCATCTGTTCCACTGCCGGTACAGCGACTTTGCCGCCGCCCTTGGCGAACTTGGCTGGAGCAAGGTGGATGGGGCCCTGCTGGATATCGGCGTTTCCTCTTTCCAGTTGGATGAAGCCGGACGCGGATTCAGTTTTTATGGCGATGGGCCGCTGGATATGCGTATGGACCAGAGTTCGGGACAGCCTTCGGCCTGGCATTGGGTAAACCGCGAAAGTTTCGACAAGCTCAAGGACTGCATCGCCACCCTTGGCGAAGAGCCGCAGGCGGGGCGTATCGCCCGCGCCATTGTGGACGCCAGACAGAAAGACCCCATAGACACCACCGCACAGCTGGCCGCCCTTGTGGAACGGGCCTATCCCGCAGCCTGGCGGGCCAAGGCCCGCCGCCATCCGGCCACGCGCACGTTTCAGGCTTTGCGCATGGCCGTCAATGACGAGCTCGGCGAATTGCAACGCTTTCTGGATCAGATTCTGGCCTATCTGCCTATTGGCGGGCGTTTGGCCGTGATTACGTTCCACTCGCTTGAAGACCGTATGGTCAAACAGGCTATGCGCCATTGGGCTGAAGGCTGCCGCTGTGCGAGGCATATCCCGCGTTGCGTGTGCGGCCACCAGCCTGAAGTGCGCATTCTGCATAAAAAACCCGTGCAGGCCGGGCCGGACGAGCTGGCCGTCAATCCCCGCGCCAGCAGCGCCAAGCTGCGGGCAGTGGAAAAAATAGCCGAGGCGTCAGGCTCGTGAAGCGGAATGTCTCGGCAAAACCTGTAGGCGGCAGAGGGTGGCTGTTATTTCTTGTACTCGGTCTGCTGGCCTGCATGGTCATGGGCCTGGTGCTCGTCTGGAGCAACATTGAGCGCATGGATACCACCTATTTTATCAATATCGCGCAGAACACCATGCGTGAACGCCGCGCGCTGCGCGCCAAGCTTGAAGTTGAACGGGAACGCCTGCTCTCGCCCTATGAACTGCGCCGCAGGGCGGAAGAATTTTCCATGCGCGAACCCAAGCCCGGCCAGATCCGCCGCATGGAAGCGCGCTAGCCTCTGGAGCCGGATCCTCTCCCGCAACCGGAACGTCCGCCAGGACAGCCCGAACCACACCATTGTGACAACCCGAAAGTATTTGGGATAAGCCATGTTCAAATTCTCTTCCCGCAAGGGCAATAGGCACACGGATGCCCCAAGAGCAGAAAAAACAGTCCGTCCCGCCAACCGCGCACGGGCCAATGTTTCTGAGGGGAAGGCGCGTTTTGCCTGGACGGAAAAGGTAGATTGGGGCCGCGTACGCATCAGGCTCGTCGTGGTCATTTTTTGCCTGCTGTGGACTGGCCTGTGGGGCCGTGCCTGGTATCTTCAGATGATTGAGGGGCCGCGCCTGGCCGAACGCGCGCGTCGGCAGCACATGGCCTCTGAACTGGTCACCGGACGCCGTGGCATGATCCTCGACCGCAACGGCCAGGTTCTTGCCCGCAGTATTGAAGCGCGTTCCGTGTATGCGCGTCCGCAGGAAATTGAAGACTTTCAGGCCATGGCCAATACCCTTGGCCCCATTTTAGGTATTGAGCCCAAAAAACTTTATGACGAGCTTTCGCAGACTAAACGCCGCTTTGTCTGGATAAAGCGCAAGGTGGACGACTACACCGCCGAGGCGGTGCACAAGACCAATCTTGCAGGCATCGGCCTGTCAAAAGAGTATGACCGCGTGTACCCCTTCAAGCACATGGCCGGGCAGGTGCTTGGCTTTGTGGGCCTGGACGACAAGGGGCTTGAAGGCATCGAGCGCTCTATGGAATCCCGCCTGGGTTGCATTCCCACCAGGCAGATCGTGCAGCGTGACGCCATGGGCCGTCGTTTTTACCTGCATGAAGAAGGGCAGAGCGAACCGCGCGGCGAAGACCTTACCCTGACCATTGACGTGCAGATGCAGTTCATCGTGGAAGAGGCCGTGGCCCGCGCCGTTCGTGAGTATGACGCGCGCTGGGGCGGGGCCATCGTGGTGGACGTGCCTTCTGGCGAAATAATGGCCTGGGCGCAGTATCCTTTCTTTAACCCCAACACCTACAAGGACGCGAGTCCGCTGGTCTACCGCAACCGCATGGCGGCTGACGCGCTGGAGCCTGGTTCCACGTTCAAGCCCTTTGTCATGGCCACAGCCATCCAGGAAAAAAAGATCACCGGGAATACGGCCATTGATTGCGAAAGCGGCAGGTGGGAAACAAAGAATTTCACCATCCGTGACACGTCGCGGCAGGGCGTGCTGCCCGCCAACAAGGTACTGCGCTATTCGTCAAACATCGGTATGGCGAAAATCGGGCTCATGATCGGCGTGCCCACGTTTCACAAATATTTGCAGGCGCTCGGCTTTGGTCAGCGCACCAGCGTGCCTGTGTCCGACAGCCGGGGCATTTTGCGCATTCCTCGTGACTGGAGCGAAGTGGACATTATGTCCACATCATTTGGGCAGAGTATTTCGGTCACGGGTCTGCAAATGGCTCAGGCCTATCTTACTCTGCTGAATAACGGCGTGTACAAGTCGCTGACGCTTACCCGCGACGAAAATAATGTGGAAGAAACGCACCAGCGGGTCTTTTCGCAATCCACCGCGCGCGAAGTCATGCGCATGATGCGCGACGTGGTGGAAGAAAACGACGGCACAGGCAAGCGCGCACGCATTGAAGGCGTCGAGGTAGGAGGCAAGACCGGCACGGCGCAGAAGGCCGACCATCGCGCCGGAACCTACGGCAGCAAACGCCTGGCCTCCTTTGTGGGCTTCTTCCCGGCGGACAAGCCCAAATACCTTATCCTTGTCATGGTGGACGAACCCACGCGCAACCAGTACGGCGGCGTGGTGGCGGCCCCTGTGTTCAAGGAAATCGCCAGCCGCACCCTGACCTTTACGGGCCTTGTGACTGATTCCAAGGTCGCCAAGGTTGAAGAAAGTCCCGCCGCCGCTCCTGCTTCTGGACGCAGGCGCGGGCTCAAACTGGCCAGTCTTGATATTCCCTACGTGGCCGACGCCATCAAAAAGGAAGATGCGCCCGCTCAGGATCAGGGCATGCGCCTGCCCGGCCATCTGGCCAAGGCGGGTAGTCGGGTGCCCGATGTTATGGGCAAGTCCGTGCGCAACGCTGTGGAGCTGTTTGCCAGGGCCGGGGTAGTACCCGAACTCAAGGGATCGGGCAGCCGCGTCGTCAAGCAGACCCCAGCCCCCGGTTCGGTCTGGCCTGAAGAAGAAAACAAGGCTGAATACATCCTGTGGCTTTCGGAACGGTAGCAAGCCAGTTGTAAAGAATTTTCGGCGGGTATGGCATTGTACGCGCAGTTGTGGAGCTGATTGGTCGCCTGCCCGCTGAAACTTTGGCCGATAATAAAAATAGAATTCGGCAACTCAAAGAGGTTACTTATGAATCGGGAATTTGCGGCCCTTTTGGATGAGTGCGGGCGCGGCGGCATTGAAGTGCGCGCTGATTCACGTCAGGTCGGTGCTGGCGATATCTTTGTGGCCGTGCCCGGTGTCAAGGAAGACGGAGCCCGTTTTATTCCTGCCGCAGTGGAGGCGGGAGCCGGGGTTATCGTTTGCGCGGCCCGAAGCGAAGAGGCCGCAGCGGCGGCCAGCGCCGGTCGCAGGGTCATTTATCACGCGGATCCGCGTGAAGCCCTCTGGCGTCTGGCGCAAGCCCGCTGGCATACTGATACCTTGCCCATCCGCATCGTTGGTGTTACAGGCACCAACGGAAAAACGACCTGCACCTATCTGCTGGAGCGTCTTTTTGCCCAGGCCGGGCATAAGCTCGGCGTGATGGGCACAGTGAGCTACCGCTGGCCGGGGCACAATGAGGCCGCCCCCCTGACCACCCCTGACGTTTTGAGCGTGCACGCCATGCTGGCGGCCATGGCCAAGGACGGCGTGGATGTGGCGGTTATGGAAGTATCCTCGCATGCCATTGATCAGCAGCGCGTGTGCGGCGTGCCTTTTTCCGGCGCGGCGTTCACTAATCTGACCCAGGATCACCTTGACTATCATCAGGGGATGGAAAGCTACTTTCAGGCCAAGGCCCGTCTTTTTCTTGAACTGCCCCGCGCCGACAAGGCCATGGCCGTGAACGCCGACGATGCCTGGGGCCGACGCCTGCTGGAACTGTGCCCCACGGCCCTTTCCTTCGGGCTGCAAAAAGGAGCGCCCAACAGGCGGCACCTGTGGGGCGAACTGCTGTCTTCCACGACAGAAGGCTGTCATTTGCGTATGAGTCTTGAGGATATGCGCTGGGATCTGCGGTCTCCGCTGGTAGGCGCGTTTAATGCTTCCAATCTGCTTGCCGTTCAGGCCGTGGCGCTGGAAATGGGTATTGACCCCGAAGCCTTCAAGGCTCTGGAAAGTTTTACCGGAGTGAGCGGAAGGCTGGAAAGGGTGGATAACCCCCAGGGCTTCAGCGTCTTTGTGGACTATGCCCACACCCCCGATGCGCTTGAGAACGTGCTCAAGGCTTTGCGCGAAGCAGGGTTCAAGCGCATTGTCACCGTCTTTGGCTGCGGCGGAAACCGCGATCGCACCAAGCGCCCCATAATGGGTGAGGCTGTGGCCCGCTGGTCGGATGTGGCCGTGCTGACCTCGGATAATCCCCGCTTTGAAGATCCGGAGGCCATCCTCAAGGATGTGCTGCCCGGCCTTGCCACAGCCAAGGAAGTTGTGGTCGAGGTGGACCGCCGCACCGCTACGTCCAAAGCCCTTTCGATGCTTGGTAAAAATGACGCTCTGCTTATTGCCGGCAAAGGGCATGAGGATTATCAGATCATCCAGGGCGTAAAGCACCACTACAGCGACCAGGAGGTGGTGCGGGAGATACTCCAGTGCGCCTGACACTGCATGAAATTGCGTCCTGCCTGGGCTTGCCCCGGTTTTCAGGGTCCGAGGAGCATACAGTCCTGACTTCTGTTGCCACTGACAGCAGGGCGGTTGTGCCGGGGTCCCTCTTTGTATGTGTTTCCGGCTGCCGGGTGGACGGACACGATTTCGCCGCCAAGGCGGCAGAGCAGGGGGCCGGAGCCATATTGGCCTCGCGTTCTTTGCCCCATATGACCGTGCCTGTTTTTGTCGTGCCTGACACGGTCAGGGCGCTGGGCAGTCTGGCCGCGCTGTGGCGCGACCGCACGAAGGCCCGCGTTGTGGGCGTGACCGGCACTGCGGGCAAGACGACCGTCAAGGAGACCCTGGCCCGGGTACTGTCCCTGGCGGGCAAAACCGCGCGCAACGCCATGAACAACAATAACCAGATCGGCATGCCCCGGGCTGTCCTGAATACGGACGGCGATGAAGATTTCTGGGTTATGGAAGCAGGCATCAGCCAGCCTGGCGACATGGACGATCTGGGCGCGGTACTGCGGCCCGACCTTGCGCTCATTCTCAATGCGGGCGCGGCCCATACCGAGGGCCTTGGCGAAAAAGGCGTGGCCTGGCACAAGGCCCGGCTGCTCAGTTATCTTGCCAAGGGCGGCAAGGGGCTGGTCAGCGCGGACTATCCCGATCTGGCGCGCGAGGCGCGCGCCACGGGCGCTGACATCCGCTTTTTCAGCGCCGCCGGGCAGGATGCCGCGTTTCGCGCGTCTTATCTGGGGGCCGCCCCGGTTGCAGCTGGCGAAGATGCGGCTGGCGCGGGTGCTGCTGGCGAGGATGCGGGCATGGCCGCATCGCGCGGCAAGTACCGCCTCTGGCTGGACGGCACGGAACTTGACGTCATCGCTCCCTTCAGAGGGGAGTATGGAGCCGAAAATGTGGCGGCCGTGGCCGCTGCCGCGCATACGCTTGGCGTTGACGCCAGCACCATCGCGCAGGGATTGGCCGACGCCCGGATGCCGGCGCAACGGTTCAATCAGGTTCAGGCCGGATCATGGCTGCTCATTGACGACACCTACAACGCCAATCCCCTTTCCATGCGGCGCATGCTGGAAGCCGCCGCAGAGCAGGCCGGATCCCGCCCCTTTGTGGCCGTGCTGGGCGCCATGCTGGAATTGGGCGCTCAGGCTGCTGCGGAACATGAGGAACTGGGCAGGCATTTGGCACGGTTGAAGCCCGCTGCCGTGATATGGAAAGGCACCTGTGCGGAGGACGTGCGCAGGGGGCTCGACATGGCTGGCTATGCTGGCGTCTGGCAGCCTGTGGCTGATGCCGAAGATTTTGCAAAAGTGTGGCGCGACTTGCAGCGCCACAAGCTTGAGGCCAGTGCCAGTGCTTGCGGTGGCGTGGCTTTGTTCAAAGGCTCCCGCAGCAACAGGCTTGAGACGCTTGTGTCCGTTCTGACCAACGGGCGCGAGGTATAGTGTTTTTCAGGCGGCGTAAGCGGTTCGCCAGCCCGGTATTGGGGGCGGATTGCCACAGGGGACGTCCCTGCCGCTGACAGCAACGGTCGTAGTGTGGCCAAACGAACGGATTCACGTGCATGTTTTATAATTTCCTTTCCCCCCTCGCCTCCGAATGGACATTTTTCAATGTCTTTCGTTACATCACCTTCCGTTCTATGGCTGCGCTCATGACGGCGCTGCTTGTTTCCATCATTCTTGGCCCAAGGTTTATCGGCTGGCTTCGCCGCCTGAAGTGCGGCCAGTATATTCATGAAGATGTCGCCGCTCACGCCTGCAAGGCGGGAACGCCCACCATGGGCGGCCTGCTCATGCTGTTCAGTCTTTCTGTGAGCCTGCTCTTGTGGTCTGATCTGACAAATATTTACATCTGGCAGGCGTTCTTTGTGTTCGTCGGTTTTGGGGCCGTGGGATTTTGGGACGATATGACCAAACTGCGCCACCACAAAAACCGGGGCATTTCCGGCAAGGCCAAAATGGCCGGACAGCTTGGCGTTGCCTGCGTGGCCATGCTGCTGCTTTTTGTGAATCCCGACTACAGCAGCAAGCTCACCATTCCTTTTTTCAAGGAAGTGACCTTTGACCTTGGCTGGTTTTACCTGCCTTTCGGCGTTTTTGTCATGGTGGCAGCCTCAAATGCCGTCAATCTCACCGACGGTCTCGACGGTCTTGCCATCGGGCCCGCCATTGTCGCCTGCATCGTCTTTTCCATCTTTATTTATATAACGGGCAACGCCCGGTTTGCGAGCTATCTTCTGGTCCCCTACATGCCCGGCGTCGGTGAAGTGACCATTTTTTGCGCCGCGCTTGTGGGATCCGGGCTGGGTTTTCTCTGGTTTAACGCTTACCCTGCCCAGGTGTTCATGGGGGATGTGGGTTCGCTCTCCATCGGTGGCGTGCTCGGCTATCTGGCGCTGCTGTGCAAGCAGGAACTTGTGCTCGCTGTTGTGGGCGGCCTTTTTGTGGCCGAGACCCTTTCAGTCATTGTACAGGTAGGGTATTTTCGCTGGACAGGCGGCAAGCGCTTTTTTCGTATGGCGCCCTTGCACCATCACTTTGAACTCAAGGGCGTTCCTGAATCCAAGATTATTATCCGCTTCTGGATTACATCAATACTGCTGGGCCTCATGGCGCTCTCAGTCCTGAAGCTGCGTTGAGGAGAACTGCTATGGCATTGGAAAAAATGCGCGGTAGACGCATCAGCGTTGGCGAAACGGCCGTCGTGATCGGCGCGGGACGTTCCGGTCTTGCGGCTGCGCGGCTTTTGAACCGTGAGGGCGCTCGCGTGCGCCTTCTGGACAGCAATGCCCAGGCATTTTCCGGTCGTGAAGACCTGGCCCGCGAACTGGGGCAGCTTGGCATTGTTGTGGAACTGGGGCCGCACAGTGCGGCGCAGTTTGAAAACGCCGCCTTTGTGGTGCCGAGCCCCGGCATGCCCGTGGCCCGCCTCGACGGACTGGTGGACGTGGAACACACGGAAATTCTGGCCGAAATGGAACTGGCCTGGCGCTATCTGGACAATGAACCCGTTCTGGCCATTACCGGCACCAGCGGCAAGACGACCACAGCTTCGCTGGCGGCGGCCATGCTGCATGAGCAGGGATATTCCGTTTTTCTTGGCGGCAACATAGGCACGCCTTTGTCCGAGTACATTCTGTCGGGCCGCAGGGCTGACGTTCTGGTGCTGGAAATCTCGAGCTTTCAGTTGCAGACCTGCACCACGTTTTGTCCCCGAGTGGGCATCTTGCTCAATATTACGCCCAATCACCTGGATTATCACAAGGATATGGAAGAATACACGGAAGCCAAGTTCCGTCTGTTCCGTTGCCAGGATGAGGGCGATCTGGCCGTGCTTGGCGAAAGCCTGAAAGATCAGGCCGCCCGGCACAAGCTCAAGGCCCGCCAGGTGTATGTCAAGGCTACGGAGCGTTTTGCCGAGAGCAGCCTCATGGGCCTGCACAACCGCATCAATGAAGAGGCCGCCTGGCAGGCATGCCGTTTCTTCGGCGTCAGTGAGGAAAGCGCGGCACGAGCCGTGGCCCGTTTTGCGCCTTTGCCGCACCGCCTTGAACGTGTGCGTGAACTCAACGGCGTTCTTTATGTCAATGATTCCAAATGTACGACGGTTTCTTCGCTCAAGGTGGCCCTGGAAGCGTTTGACCGCCCGGTACGCCTCTTGTGCGGCGGCAAGTTCAAGGGTGGCGATCTGGCCGGGTTGGCGGATCTCGTAAAAACACACGTCGCCGAGGTCGCATTGTTCGGCGCCAGTCGGGAATATTTTGAAAAAGCCTGGCAGGGCATTGTGCCCATGACCTGGCATGCGGCGCTTGAGCCGGCCATAAAGCACCTTGCCGCAGCGGCACAGGCGGGCGATGTGGTTCTTATGGCTCCGGCAACCTCAAGCTTTGACCTTTACGCCAACTATGAAGAGCGCGGCAAGGATTTCAAGCGGATAGTGGGCAGGTTGTCATGAAAAACGTCTTTAGAGCCAAGGCAAAGCCCGGCAAGGCGCACAGCGCCATGGCCCGGGCAACGGAAAGCGGCCCCTTTGCGCCCTTTGACTGGTGGCTGTTCACCATTATGCTTATCATTCTGGCCATTGGGCTTGTCATGGTGCTTTCGGCCAGCGGCATTGTGGCGGAGCAGGTCAACGGCGACAAGTACTTTTTCTTCAAGCGCCAGGTGTTCTTTGCGTTGTTGGGCGGCATCCTTTTGTGGGGCGCAGCCCTGCTGCCACGCGACTGGCTCTATAAAATGCAGTATCCGGCGCTTTTTTTCGCCCTGCTGCTCCTGCTGCTGACGCTTTCGCCGCTGGCGCCCTCAATCAACGGCGCAAAACGCTGGATTCGCCTGGGGCCGGTAGGCATTCAGCCGATGGAGCTCGTCAAGGTGGCTCTGGTTCTGTATCTCGCGTATTTCATGAGTGCCAAGCAGGACATCATCAAGACCTTCAGCCGTGGCGTCATACCGCCTTTCGCGGTGACGGCGCTTTTCTGTTTTCTCCTGCTCTTGCAGCCGGACTTCGGCAGCGCCGTCGTTTTGGCCAGTATTCTGTTCTTCATGTGCGTGGCCGGGGGAACCAGGTTTGTCTATCTCTTTTTCTCCATAGCCCTGGCCTGCGGTGGCGCCATGGCCCTGGCCATTTCGTCTCCCTACCGTCTCCGCCGTCTGTTGGCCTTTCTTGATCCCTTTGAGGATGCCCACAATACGGGCTACCAGCTCGTGCAGTCTTTGCTGGCCATTGGTTCGGGCAGCTTTTTTGGCGTTGGCGTCGGCGCGAGCAAGCAGAAGATGTTCTATCTGCCTGAAGCGCACAACGACTTCATTATGGCTGTTCTGGCTGAAGAAATGGGTTTTGTGGGCATGAGCGTGGTCATGATACTCTTTGGCCTTTTGTTCTGGCGCTGCTACAAGATCATACAGGGGCAGCGCAACCTGCGCGACCGCTTCACCGCCTTTGGCATTACCACCATTCTCGCCATGGGCGCGGTCATGAACCTCGCCGTGGTCATGGGGGTGGCGCCGCCCAAGGGCGTGCCCATGCCGCTCATGAGCTACGGCGGCAGTAACCTGATGGCTACCATGCTCTGCGTGGGTCTGCTTTTGAACTTTTCACGGACGGCGGACACATGGACCTCAACATCCTCCTGACCACGGGCGGCACTGGCGGTCATATTTTTCCGGCTCTGGCCGTGGCTGAAGAAGTGCGGCGGCGGCATCCTCAGGCCAAGCTGCTTTTTGTGGGCTCCCTGTACGGGCCGGAAGCTCGTCTGGTTCGCATGGCGGGCATACCCTTTGAGGGGCTGCCTGTGCGCGGCTTTTTGGGACGCGGCCTGCGTTCGGTGGAAGCCGGTTTTCGCATGGCCTGGTCGGTAGGCAAGGCGCTGGGCATTGTACGGCGCTTTAACCCGGATGTTGTGGCCGGTTTTGGCAGTTATGCGGCCTTTGCCCCCATGCTCGCCGCGCGCCTGCTTGGCGTGCCGACCATGCTGCATGAGCAGAACGCCATAGCCGGGGCCAGCAACCGTGTGCTGGCAAAGCTGGCGCGGCGCATCTGCCTGTCGCTGCCGGACACCGAGGGCTTTGATCCCGCCAAGTGTGTGCTTACGGGCAATCCCGTGCGCGCCGGGGTCAATGAGGCCGGGCGGCTGCCGCGGGCCAGAGGGGCCAGGCGTCTGCTGGTTATGGGCGGGTCGCAGGGGGCGCACGCTCTCAACACGTTCATCGTGGAGCACCTTGCGGTCCTGCGCGAAGCCGGTGTGGACATTCGCCACCAGACAGGCAGCGCGGATGAAGCCTCTGTGCGTGCCGCCTATACGGCGGCAGGCTATGATACTTCCTGCGTGTCGGCCTTTATTGACGACATGGCAGCGGCCTATGCCTGGGCCGATGTGGCCCTGTGCCGCTCCGGAGCCACCACCGTGGCGGAACTGTGCGCTGCGGGCCTGCCTTCCGTACTGGTGCCTTTTCCATATGCCATACACGACCACCAGACCCGCAATGCCGAAGTGCTGGCCAAGACCGGAGCAGCCATTCTGGTGCCGGAATCGCGCATGATTGAAGACGGTCTGGAGCAAACCCTTATCCGCCTGCTGAACGACAGCGGCGAACGCACGCGCATGTCCTCGGCCGCCCTGGTCTCTGCCTGGCCCGATGCTGCTGCGCGTGTGACCACCGTTCTGGAAGAAATCGCCCGTTCCCGGTAATTGCCAGGGAAGGACGCGTTCTATAACAAACTGTTTTTATTCTACTATCTAGACTTTCTTTAAAGGTGCTACATGAACAGCAAGATTCGTCATATCCATATGGTGGGCATCGGCGGTGCGGGCATGAGCGGTATTGCCGAGGTTCTGCTTAATCTCAAATACGAGATATCCGGTTCGGACATGAGCGATTCCGCCGTGGTGCGCCATCTGCGCAAGCTTGGCGCGCATATAGCCATTGGCCATGCTGCGGAAAACGTGGGGGATGTGCAGGTATTGGTCAAATCCACCGCCATCAGTGACGACAATCCCGAACTGGTTGAAGCACGCAAGCGCAATATCGCCATCATTCCCCGTGCCGAGATGCTGGCCGAGCTCATGCGCCTGCGGCAGGGCATAGCCATTGCGGGCACACACGGCAAGACCACCACCACCTCGCTCACTGCCTCCATTTTTGACACAGCCGGGCTTGATCCCACCGTCATTATCGGCGGTCGGCTCAATGTCTATGGCGCCAACGCCCATCTTGGCCACGGCGAATACCTCATTGCCGAGGCTGACGAGTCTGACGGCTCCTTTCTCTGCCTGCTGCCAATTATCAATGTTGTCACCAATGTGGATGAGGATCATCTGGATCACTATAAAAACCGCGAGGCCATTGACAGCGCCTTTGTGCAGTTCATGAACAATGTGCCCTTTTACGGCCTGAATATTGTTTGTGGCGATGACCCCGGCGTTCTGGCCTTGCTGCCCAGGGTCAAGCGCCCTGTGCTCACGTACGGCTTCGCCGAGGACAACGCGCTTCGCGCCATCCCGCTGGAAAGCGGGCGCATCAACCGCTTTGAGGTTTTGCTGCACGGCAATCTTTTGGGCGAGGTCAGTCTGCCGCAACCGGGACGCCATAACATCCTTAACGCCCTCGCATCCATTGGTGCTGCCATGGAGGTGGACATTCCTTTTGACAAATGTGCGGAAGGTCTGGCGGGATTCAAGGGCGTGGGGCGGCGGTTCGAGTTCAAGGGCGAAAAGGGCGGCATTACCGTGGTGGATGATTACGGTCACCACCCGGCGGAGATTGCCGCAACCCTGGCCACAGCGCGGCAGGTTTTTGCAGGCAGGCGTATTGTGGCGGCCTTCCAGCCCCACAGGTTCAGCCGCACCCAGGCCCATTTTGGCGAGTTTTGCAAAGTTTTTGACGCCGTTGACCAACTGCTGCTGACCGAGATTTACGCAGCCTCCGAAAAGCCCATCCCCGGCGTTTCCGGGCAAAGCCTGGCGCAGGGCATACGGCAGGTTTCCGATACTCCTGTGGAGTATTTTCAGACCCTGGATGAAGTTATACTGGCTTTACCGCAGATCCTGCGCGAGGGGGACGTTCTGCTCACATTGGGGGCAGGCAGCATTACCCGACTGGGCCCGGCCTGGCTGGAAGGACGCGATCATGCGTGAAATAGCTTCGCCGCTGCTGTCCCAGCGCACGACGTTGCGCCTGGGCGGTACAGCTGTCGCAGAGCTGATTCTTGAAAACCCCGAAGACGTGGCGCGGTTGCCGGAACGCCTGCGCGTCCTTGGCGGCGCGCCCGTGATAATGGGGGCGGGCAGCAACATTCTGGCCCAGGACGGCGATTTGCCGCTGGTGCTGGTGCGCCCGGATTTTAATCAGGGGCCTGAAATTGTCGGAGAGGGCGCGGGCAAGGTGTTTGTGCGGGCTGGCGCTGCTGTGCCCCTGCCGAGGCTTTTGCGGTTTTGCGCGACGCACGGTCTTGCCGGGCTTGAAGGACTGGTGGGCATACCCGGCACTGTTGGCGGTGCAGTGGCCATGAATGCGGGTTCATTCGGTGTTGAAACATGCAGAAAGATTGAAAATATTCGTATAGCCAGTAATGGTGAAGTACGTGTTGTTGTTGCGCAGACACTGCAATATTCGTATCGCAGGCTGTGCATTGATGATAAAAAGAATGATTTTATCGTCTTGGAAGCCACATTTGGCTTGACCAGAACTGCAAGGGATGGCATCTGTAGATGCATGCGTCACAACTTTTTTGAGAAAAAGTCTAAACAACCTGTGACGGCCTGGAGCGCTGGCTGCGTATTCAAAAACCCCTCCCCGGAAATGCCTGCTGGCAGACTTCTGGATCAAGCGGGATTCAAAGGTAAAAAAATGGGCGGCATGGCCTTTTCAACCTTGCACGCCAACTTCATGATCAATGAGGGCAAGGGCAGTGCTACGGCGGCTCTGGCTCTTATGCAGGAGGCCAAAGAGGCTGTGCTGGAAAGGTTCGGCATTGCGCTGGAACCGGAAGTCAGGATAATCCCATGCCTCTTTCCCTGAAAAAAAATACCCGTAAGGCCCGTAACTCGTATACAAGAGCCAGCAGTGTACCGGGCAAGAAGGGGCCGAGGACCGCAAAGCTGCGCATGCCGGCTTTTCTGGCAGCATGCTTTGGCAGGATCAAAACCCTGAGTGGATTGAAAAGTCTTGCAGCCATTGTGGTGTTGTTAGTGGGCATGGGGCTGGTGCTCGCCGGGGTGTGTTTTACATCCCTGTGGCTCTACAACACAGCCATCACCAGCGATTTTTTTACGACCCGGCACATTGACGTGGCGGGGAATGTCCGCCTCTCCCGTGATATGGTTTTGCAGTATGGCGGTCTGCAGGAAGGCGATAACAGCTTGGCCGTAAGCATAGCCAAGGTGGAACACAACCTGAGACAGACCCCCTGGGTGGAAGAGGTCTCGGTAAAGCGCCTTCTGCCTGACAGGTTTGTGATAAAGTTGAAGGAGCGCATGCCCTCCTTCTGGGTACACAAGGACGGCGCTCTTTATTACGCCAATGAACGCGGGGTGGTCATCGCCCCGGTAGAAAGCAAAAATTTTTTGTCCCTGCCCACGCTGCGGGTAGAATCGGGGGCTGAAGACGCCATCCCCTTTCTCGCCCGCCTGATGAAGGACATTCAAAGCGGGGTGCTGCCTGTTGAGGCTGGAGCCATAGCCTCCATCACCCTGAGCCCCGGACGGGGCATCGAAGTATACCTTGAGGATCGGGAAATGCGCCTCTCCATCGCCACTGATGATTGGGAGGGCAACCTGGCCCGGATGGGAGTCACCCTCGGAGATCTGGCCCGAAGACACGAACTGCGTAATGTGCGCGAGGTGCGGGCCGTAAATGGCAATGTATGGGTTTTGCTTAATCAGGCTGTATCAAACTGATATGGAATGGTTGTTGCTCGTGAAGAACAGGCGTTTTAGGAGAATGGCATGAATAAGTCCGAGCTCATCGTTGGTCTCGACATCGGCACCACAAAGATTTGCGCTGTGGTGGGTGAACTTACGGAGTCGGGCCTTGTTGATGTGGTGGGCATCGGCACCAGCGTTTCCACCGGCCTGCGTAAGGGCGTGGTGGTCAATATCGAGCAGACCGTACAGTCCATCCGCAAGGCGGTAGAAGACGCCGAGCTGATGGCAGGCTGCGAAATCCACTCTGTCTATGTGGGGATTGCGGGCAGCCATATAATGGGCATCAACAGCCACGGCGTCATTGCCGTCAAAGGCGGCGAAGTGGCCCAGCGCGACGTTGAGCGCGCCCTGGACGCCGCGCGGGCTGTGGCCATCCCCGCTGACCGCGAGGTCATCCATATTTTGCCGCAGGAATATATCGTCGATAACCAGCGCGGCATTGCCGACCCTCTCGGCATGGCTGGCGTACGGCTTGAGGTGAAGGTGCACATTGTCACCGGAGCCGTTTCTTCAGCGCAGAACATCGTTCGCTCCTGCCACCGCAGCCAGCTTGAAGTTTCTGATATCGCCCTTGAATCGCTGGCTTCGGCCAAGGCCGTGCTCACAGAAGAAGAGCGCGAAATTGGCGTGGCCCTTGTGGACCTTGGAGGCGGCACCACTGATATTGCCGTTTTCGCCAATGATGCCATTAAGCATACGGCGGTGCTCGCCTTGGGCGGCCAAAACCTCTCCAACGACATAGCCTTTGGCTTGCGTACCCCCATTGCCTCGGCCGAAAAAATCAAGCTTAAATACGGTTGCGCACTGGCTGATCTGGTGCGTCATGACGAATTTATCGAAGTGCCCAGCGTCGGCGGCCGCGAACCGCGCCGCCTTTCGCGTCAGGTACTTGCTGAAATCTGCGAGCCGCGCATGGAAGAAATTCTCTTCCTTGTGGATCAAACCCTTGTGCGCTCCGGCTACAAGGACATGATCGGCGCTGGCGTCGTGCTTACTGGCGGCACCGCCCTTATGGAAGGCTGTCAGGAACTGGGTGAGCAAATCTTCAACCTCCCCACGCGCATTGGGTACCCCAGGAACGTGGGCGGCCTCAAAGACGTTGTGAACAGCCCCAAGTTTTCTACTGCTGTGGGTTTGCTGCGCTATGGGGCTGAAAAAGAACTTTCCGGACAAAAGAAGTTTACCACCAGAAGTGAGAGCGGCGTCTTTGATGGCGTTTTGGCTCGCATGAAAAAGTGGTTTGCTGATATTTCGTAAACAAAGCAACCTCAAGCGGGCACTTTGAGGATAGTTTAAACAGGAGAGGAACCATGTCTCAATCAATCGTCGATGATATCGACACCTCGTTGGCAAGTAACGCTAAAATCAAGGTCATCGGGGTTGGCGGCGGCGGCGGCAACGCGGTGCAGAATATGATAGCCTCTGGCTTGCGCGGCGTGCAGTTTGTCTGCGCCAATACGGATGTGCAGGCTCTGGGCAAAAATGGCGCATCAGTAAAAGTGCAGATGGGCGAAAAGCTCACCAAGGGGCTTGGCGCTGGGGCCAATCCTTCGGTGGGCCGTGAAGCCGCTGTGGAAAGCGTCAACGCCATTCGTGAAGCCATCGGCGATGCGGACATGGTGTTTGTTACCGCTGGTATGGGCGGCGGCACCGGGACGGGCGCTGCTCCTGTTGTGGCGCAGGCTGCAAAGGAAATGGGCGCGCTTACCGTGGGCGTGGTGACCAAGCCCTTCAGTTTTGAAGGCGCAAAGCGCAAACGCGCTGCCGAGGCCGGGCTTGAAGAATTCAAGCAGCATGTGGACTGCCTCATCACCATTCCCAATGACCGCCTGCTTGCCTTTGCCCCCAAAAAAGCTCCTTTTGCTGAGATGCTTCAGAAAGCCAATGACGTGCTGTACTACGCCGTGAAGGGCATTTCTGACGTGATTGTGGGTGACGGCCTCATCAACCTTGACTTCGCCGACGTGCGCACCACCATGAGTGAAGCTGGCCTGGCCCTTATGGGCACCGGCATTGCCTCGGGTGAAAACCGCGCCCGCGAGGCCGCCCAGCGCGCCATTATGAGCCCGCTGCTGGAAGACGTCTCTCTGGAAAGCGCCAAGGCTGTTCTTTACAACATCACTGCGCCTGACGACATTACCGCTGAAGAAATTGCCGAGATCGGCGACATCATCGGCGATGCGACCCCTGAAGATTCCAACATCATCTTTGGTGTTGTTTTTGATGACAATATTGGTGATGAAATTCGTCTGACCGTCATAGCCACAGGTATTGAAGCTCCTCAGGCCATCCAGAGCGCTCAGCCCCAGGCTGCCGCCACTGTGACCAACTTCCGCAAGCCTGGCCCCGATGCCGTCATGGCCGAACCGCGCCGCATGGGCCGCATGGTTCCTCAGTCCGGCATGATGCAGGGCAATATGGATGAGCATGAAATGGGCGAAAGCCGCCTGCCGCGCACGTCGCGCCGCTCTGAAGTGGAGCGCTGGTACGATGAAAACAGCAGCCGTCCGCCGTATCTGCTCAAGCGTGAAACCATGACCCAGGGCCGTCATCGTACGCACAATCCTGGTCAGGAAGATTTCACCTACGATGAGGACGATTTCGAAATTCCGACCTTTATCCGCACCCAGGCCGACTAGCTCAGGCCAAGCAGCTCAGGCTGGGAAGCGTAGAGATCAAATTTTCAGGGCTTGCCTCTTCGGCCCTGAAATGCCCGCCGGGAGGCCCATTGGGGGCCTCCCAGTGCGGGGCGTTGTGCTCCGCTGATGTCCGTGAATCCAAAGGATTCGCGGCTTTTTTGTTTTTGAACGGACCGTTGGTTCCATATGGTTCACTCGCGCGGATGATCCGGCCTGGGCTGCGGCCATGAGGAGGGGCAGCTGGTGGTGCGACCGTTCACGATGCGAGTCAAGGCAAGTTTGAACCAGTTTACATTTCAAGGCCCATCTGAACCAGACAAATGCCCTTTGACGGCGGCATTTTCATTGGCTACTGTCTGCTTATGGAAAAAGAAAATTCTCCGATTGTCATTCGTCCCTGCATCAAGTGCGGCAAACTTTCAACGACTATTGAAACGTCGCGCCCGCTTGGCCGCACCCGTGATCTTTATCGCGTTATCTGTGAGTGCGGGAACGGCCCTTTACGCTGGTCGCTCAGCGTATCCGCTGCCATTCGGTTGTGGAATTCGCATGACGCCTCTTGAAGGCGCGGTTTGTTCTTTAGAGCCATTTCACTTTGAAATTGCACTGACGGTTGTGCGACGCGCTGCTTGCCGTCAGTAGCGAATATCCGCGCAGATACGGGCGCCTGGCAAAAGCGCGTGCTGATTTTCTGGCAGGACAGCCTGTGTGTCGGACTGCGGCGAGAACGTTAGAGCATTTAACACTTGAAATGCTCGCGTACGGCAGGCAAAAGCCCGCCTACTCGCATTTCGTGGCAAGGATTTTCAGAAAAATCCTTGCAGAGCATTTAACTCATTTCATTCGTAAACTGCTCTAGTGAGCTTCTGGTCGGCAGTAGGTGAGGTTTTACTGTGCAGTACTGCGGCGGCATGAAGGTACGGGATCGTACTATCCCATCTCGCGTAGTATTTGTTGGTATTTGAATTTTTTCTTATACAGATACATGTTTGCATCGGCACGGTTGAGAGCGGAATGCACAGTTTCATCAACGCCAGGGTCAAAGACGGCCATTCCGTAGGAAAAAGTCAATTGAAAACCCTTGATGGTTATCTTTTCTGCAATGGAACAGAGCTTGAGCATCCGTTCTTCAAGGGATTCGATGGTAATATCGCGTAACAGGGTGGTGAACTCGTCTCCACCGATGCGGTATGTTTTGCCCAAATCCTTAAATTGATTGCGCAGCAGATGGGCAAGAACGCGGATGTGGGCATCTCCGGCCGCATGCCCGGAGCGGTCGTTAATGGTCTTGAGCCTGTTAACGTCACAAACGAGTATCACCAGTCCTTCTGCGTCGCCAGCGGCCATGTGGCGAAGGTCCAATTCAAACGCGTTTCTGTTGAACACGCCCGTCAGCAGGTCTGTATAGGCCAGTTTGCGATACAGCGGACCGGAAACTTTTTTCAGCAGTAATGCGGTCACCGTTGTCACCAATATGGCCACGCCAAATGAAAAGGCGAGGCATATCAGTGCAGTACGTCGTGTATTGTTAACAAAAGACTGGACGTCAAACTCGATCACCAGTGCGCCAATGGTGTTGCCATCCTGCTTGATAGGCTCGCAGGCGGGTATGATTATCCCCCATGAGGTGTCCATTGTTCTTTCTCCGCGCATGGACTGGCCATCAAGGCAACGAGCCACAATGGGGATGATTTCACGTTCAACGGGCTCGCCGATGGAGCGGAAATCTTCCGAGTCGGGAGAAAGGCCGTCAACAACGTATATGGGCTCGCCCCCGGCAGCGCGTTTTACTGTGTACAGATAGCGTACATTGGTGGTTTTGCGAAGGTCTTCAAGAAAGATATGGGTTCTTTTGTAGGTATCGGTAGCAGCATCGGCCGGGGTGTTAAGATTAGTGATGCTCTGTGGTGGAATACGGCTTAACAGCATGGAAAATATGGCGTCGGATCTGCTTAAAAGTCTGTCGTCAAGATCGAAAAACAAAGAACGGTAAAAGATGAAAACTGTAACCAGAGCTGTGAAAAACGTAGAGCCTATAACAAGCAGTAAAATTTTCCTTTCGGTTCCTGATATCGGCTTTTCTTTGATTATCTTGTGTATGTTTGGCGTAGTTTCTGTCGGCATGCAAGTGGTCCCCGCGATGTGACATGTCGGGATAGTCAACGACTATGGATCGGGTTGGTTGGATAAAATATTTATTATTGCGTATTGCAATGCGCGTGGTAACGGGCGATGCTATTACCATGAACTAATGATTTTATGCGGCAATAAATACATTATGCCGATTCTGTTGATACAGTTCTGCCCAGTATTCCACTGTGCGTAGTATGGTTATAGCAATGGTTATTGTTTGTAAACATCATTGATGGTGAACGGATTGGCCGAGTGCGCTGTCTGCTATTTTATACACTTAGACATATTATTTATTAGCATTTTTATAATATAAGTCTACCATGCCGCTTTCATTGAATAAATATCCCTGGAATGTTCTTTCGCTCGCCTATCTCTAAAAACAGATACGTGCCAAAAATTCGGCTGTGTGTAATGCTTTTTGGCTTTTTCATGCCGCCGCATGGGCATATCCCGGTTTTGCGGTGTACGAGTATCTGCGCCCGCTGCGACGAGGACGAGCCAAAGTTTGCGGTGCAGGCGCTGTTGTTGGTCTGGCATAGCCTGTGGAACATGCGATCATATCGGCAATCCTCACCGCATGTTGTCAAGGCAGGTATTCGCCTCCCCAATACGCAGGCGTCCGGGGGCAGCGGTAGCCTGCGCTGTTTCTGGCTCTCAAGCACGAAAAATCACCCGCGGCGGACCCTCTGCGGGTGCTCTTGCCCTTGCCCGGCGGGCACGCTATTTTGCGCGCATGAAGATTTCACCCGCGCATTTGGAAATTCTTGGCGTTGCCGACAGCCCCACAGAAAGGGAAGGCCTGCCCCTCTACCTTTCACCGGTCGAAGCCGGCTTTCCTTCTCCTGCCGACGACTTTCTTGACCGCCGTCTTGATCTGCACAGATTTCTGGTTCGCAATGAGAGCGCCACGTTTTTTTTGCGGGCGCATGGTGAATCCATGATCAATGCGGGCATCCACGATGGCGACCTTCTGGTGGTGGACCGTTCGGAATCCGCCGGTCACAATCGTATCGTCATCGCTGCGGTGGACGGCGAATTGACCGTCAAGCGGCTCATCCGCCGTCGTAACAGGGTGCTGCTTGCGCCGGAAAATCCCGACTACCCTGAAATTGACATAACAGAGCATGAGTATGTTCATATATGGGGAGTGGTGACCTATGTGGTCCACAAACTGTAACCAGCCCTTATGGGCGCTTGTGGACTGCAACAATTTCTATGCCTCATGCGAAAAATTGTTCCGTCCCGATCTGGCGGCCAGGCCGGTGGTGGTTCTTTCCAACAACGACGGTTGTATCGTTGCGCGTTCGGCTGAGGCCAAGGCTCTGGGTATTCCCATGGGCGAACCGGAGTTCAAGGCCCGGCCGCTGCTTCTGCGGCATAAGGTGGAGGTTTTTTCTTCCAACTATGCCTTGTACGGAGATATTTCGGCCCGTGTCATGGCCACGCTCGAGCAGCTTTGCCCCCATGTGGAGCAGTATTCCATTGACGAGGCTTTTGTGCGCCTTGAAGGGCCCATGGCCGCCAATGCCGGCGACATTGCCGAACATCTGCGGCAGACGGTGCGCCAATGGACGGGCATGACGGTGTCCGTGGGGGTCGCGCCCACGCGGACGTTGGCCAAGGTCGCCAACCATCTGGCAAAAAAATCTTCTGGCGTCTATGTATGGAATTCCGCTTTGCCCGATGCTGCAGCGGTCTTGCGCGCTTTTCCCGTGCGCGAGGTGTGGGGTATCGGCTGGCGGCAGAGCAAAAAACTGCTTGAAATTGGCGTGACGTCGGCATGGGGGCTGCGGGAGGCCAATGATGTGTGGCTGCGCAAGTTTTTAACCATTTCCGGCTGGAAAACGGCCATGGAGCTGCGGGAGATCCCGTGCATCAACGAGGAAGACGGCCCGGTTCCACGCCGCACCCTGGTGTCGTCCCGTTCTTTTGGCGAAAAGGTGTATGACCTGGCTTCTCTAGAGCAGGCCGTGGGTACCTTTACGGTTCGGGCTGCCGAGCGTTTGCGCCGTCAGGAGCTTGTGGCGGGCGGCATTGCTGTGCATATACGCACCTCCCGGCACGGTAGCCGACCGGCCTTCGATGCAACGGCGCAGCAGCCCTTTTTCCCGCCGACGGCAGATACGTTCGTCATGCTGCAAGCCGCCAGAAAAACACTGGACGCCATATACAAAAAGGGACCCGCGTATGCCAAGGCTGGCATCATGCTTTATGATCTGTGCCCCGTGGACTGCCAGCAGGGCAACCTGCTGGCTGAGGCGACATCGGACAAGGATGCGCATAGTGACGCCCTGATGTCGGCCCTGGACGCCATTAACGGCAAATTCGGCAAGGGATCTGTCCGGTTTGGCGCTGAAGGCCCCAAAGAAGCCAAATGGCATTTGCGGTGCAAGAACTGCTCACCGTCTGTGACGACCAACTGGAAGGAACTGGCAACGGCTTTTTGCCGTTAACATGTGCGGTTGCAGCCAGGATGCCTTATCAGGGCGACGTCGTTTACAAATGCTTTGCGGGGGAGGGACCCTTTTGCAAAAGGGTCGCCTCCCCCACGCCCCCTCGACAGTGTCATCACGAGCGCCTTTCCAGTTATCTCTGCGTCGAACTTCGCCTTTTATTCCGGTCGAGTACCATCAGAGTACACTCCCTGCATAAAAGGCTTATTCTCCTTGATATGACTGGAAATTCATCTTGCGACGACACTGTCTAAAATCTTATCATACTTTGCTATAACCAGGGCTGCGTGCAGACGTTCTCTGGGCAGGCCAACGCGGTTTGTCCGTGTGGGTAAATGTCGTAATGGACGTGGCGTAAACGTTGAGAATCTACATTCTCAACGTTTATTTTCTCTGACATGTGCGTGCTGAAGTTCAGGGGGCGGCATTTCTGTGCTGATTATTGCATGATGTTGCAGGCATGCCACGATCCCTGACGTGTGCTGTCGCCTTTGCTGTAAAGAAAGAAAAGCCGCCCTGTGGTGGGCGGCAAAAGATATGAGAGCGCCAGCGGTTCATGAACGCGCTGTCATGCTGGCTGCCAGTCCTTGATGCCCACATCCACCGATGTGATGCCGTTATACGTATCAAGGCGGGGGGTATAGGCCACGCGAATGCGCTTGCCCGCGATGCCCGGCGGCAGGGCCTGCCCCATGCGCCACGCCTTGGCCGTGAGTATAAGCCCGCTGTGTTCGTCCTGAAGGCGCAGGCGCACATGTTCGCCGCCCCGGCCCAGGGGGGAGCGATCCTTGACCAGCAAGGGCGGCGAGGCGAAGACTGGCTCGGCGTTGCCGGGGCCAAAGGGCTGCAGCATTTCAAGTTCTTTGAGGAACAGCTGATCGCTGGCCTGGGCAAAATCCAGCTGGCATTCCAGCGTCAGGCTCGGACTCAGCGGGCTTGTGCCAAGGTTTTGAGCCACCACAGCCTCAAACGCATTACGGAAGCGGCCAAGGTTTTCCGGCAACAGGCGCACGCCCGCCGCCAGCCTGTGTCCGCCAAATCCCAGAAGGGTCTCGGCGGTTAGGTTCAGCCCGGCATGCAGATCAAATTCCCGCACCGAGCGCCCTGAACCTTTGAGGCTGCCCTGATCGTGACAGAGTATGATGGTGGGCCTGTAAAATTCTTCCACAATGCGCGAGGCCACAATGCCCACGATACCGGGATGCCAGTCCTGACCATACAGTACAAGGCTGGCCAAAGGTTCGCGTGAAAGCATGTCCAGAGCCTGAATTCGGGCCTCATTATGGATTTCGCTTTCCGCGGTCTTGCGTTCCGTGTTGAGGGCGTCAAGCTGCTGGGCCAGCGGCAGGGCTGACGAAAAATCTTTTTGCCGCAAAAGGCGCAGGGCCAGCTCGCCGCTGCCTATGCGACCGGCGGCATTTATGCGGGGCACAAGCTGAAAGCTCACCTGGCCGCTGGTAAGCCTGGTTTTGGCATCCATGCCGCTGGCGACCTTGAGGGCGGCAATGCCCGGCCGCGCGGCCATAGCCAGATGCGCGAGGCCAGCGTGCACCAGAATGCGGTTTTCGCCCGTCAGCGGCATAACGTCGGCCAGGGTTCCCATCGCCACAAGGTCAAGGCATTGATCCATTTTATGGCGTCGGCCCGTGTGCGGAGCGAGTGCCGCGTTGACGGCCCCCATAAGGTAGAAGGCCACGCCCACTCCGGCCAGATGCGGGCAGGGCAGGGCGTCGGCAGGGCAGATCCGGGGATTGCAGATGGCGTGGGCCGGGGGCAGTTGGTCCTGGGGCAGATGGTGGTCTGAAACCACAACAGTCATGCCCAGTTGACGGGCGCGCTGTACGGCTTCGGTATCGGCAATGCCGCAATCCACGGTGAGCAGTATGCCGCAGCCCTGTTGCGCCAGAGCTTCCACCTGGGCGATATTGAGGCCATAGCCTTCACTGCGGCGGTCAGGAATATGCCAGCACGCTTCAAGGCCATGACTTTCCAGCACATCCAGCACCAGGGTCGCGGCAGTGATGCCGTCAACGTCATAGTCGCCCCAGACCACCAGTTTTTTGCCCGCCAGCAGTTCGTGCGCCAGCAATTGGGCAGCCTCGGGAATCTGGGGCCACTTGTGCGGCGGCGTCAGCGAACCAGGGCGCGCGTCGAGAAAGGCATTGATGGCCTGCTTGTGGGTAAAACCCCGACGCCAAAGGATTTCCAGCAGCAGGGGCGAAATGGAAAGGTCTTCAGCCCACGCTGAAGGCGGGGAATCGGAAACGCCTTCTGGAAGCGTACGGAAAAGCCAGTTTTTCACAGAACCTCAGAGGCCGCAGGCCGGTTTCAGGATGCGGCGTTCGCGCTTTTGGCCGCAGCCTGCAAGGCGGAACGGACGCCGTCTATCCTGTCGGCAGGAACAAGTTTATTTTGTATGAGCCACGCAAGAAATTTGAGCGAAGTTTCATGTCGTGGAGAAATTTCAAGCGCCTTGAGCAGGTGATCCACGCATCCGTTGATGTCCTTGGTCTCCAGCAGTACCCGCGCCATGTTCATATGGAGGTTTTCGTCATTCTGGGTAAGTTCCAGCGCGCGTCTGTAGTATTCAAGCGACTGTTCCAGCATCTTGTTCTTGCGCAGGCTGATGCCGAACTCGTTGAAAAGGTGTTTGTGTTCAGGCTCAAAAGCGCCGTCCAGCTTTACAAGGCGCTCAAAGATGTCCTGCGCCCTGTCGGCATCTCCACGCTCAAGGTAGGTGAGGCCAATGCCAAAGTTGGCGCGTACGTTGTCCTCATCAATCTTGAGGGCGCGAGAGTACTCGAATTCGGCCGCAAAATTTTCGCCTTTTTCCCTACGCTCATCACCCTGCTCAATAGCGCGCTGCATTTCCTGCATTTTGGGATAGACCGAGTTGAGGTAAAACTCCGGTTCGGGCGCAAATTTGGCAAGGAGTTCGTCCATGGTGATTTTGCGCTTGGGGCCGCTGGGCACGTAATTGGTGTTGAGCGGCTGGCACTCGATGACTTTGCCGTGCTGCTCAATGAACCAGAAGCTTTTTTGTACTGTTTTGCGGGTCGTGGTGCCAGTGCCTACCCGGCGGACTTCCTGCGTGGAGAACACGCCGCGCACATCGGTTTTATGCTCCGCCGCATGGCCCGCACCCGAAGAGGGTGACGCCTGTGTATTCTTTGTAGTTTCCTGGCCAGACATCTGAATCCCCGTTGCTATGTGGCAGACGTCATGTCTGCCAGAATCTGCTCCGCTGCCGCGCGCGGGTCTGAAGCGGCGATGATGGGCCTGCCCACCACCAGATAGTCCGCCCCTGCCGCCACGGCCTGGGCCGGAGTCATGGTGCGGCGCTGATCGTCCGCCGCAGAGCCGGACGGGCGGATACCGGGGCACAGGCAGCTGAAGCCGGGGCAGGCTGCCTTGATGCCGGCAACCTCGTGCCCGGAGCAGACCACGCCGTCCAGTCCCCATCCCTGTGCGCCCCTGGCAAGGGCAAGGGCGAAGTCGGACGTATTTTCACGTATGCCCGGCATTTCACCCTGGGCAAAGCTTGTCAGCACCGTGACGCCAAAGAGCAGGGGTTTTTTTCCGTCTAAGCTGGCGACGGCTTCACAGGCAGCGCGGCACATGCGTTCGCCGCCCTGACAGTGCAGGGTGAGCATGTCCACGCCTACGCCTGCAGCGGATTTGACGGCCTGGCCCACAGTGTTGGGGATGTCATAAAATTTAAGGTCCAGAAAGACCTTGTAGCCCATGGCGACCAGCTCCTCAAGAAAGGCAGGGCCGGCATGGGTGAACATCTCCATGCCTACCTTGCACCAGGGCGCGGTGCCCTTGAGCGTACGGGCCATGGTCAGGGCATCGGCCCTGCGGGGCACGTCCAGGGCTACCACCAGTTGCGGACTGGAAAGTGTGTTTGTCATCAGCGCGTTTCCAATGATTTCGCTTTGCATAAAGGCCCGTGCGCACGCCAGTGGCACGGGTTCATCCCTGTAACCGCCGCAGTATGCGGCTCAGTGGTTCAGCAGGTAGTCCGGCAGGTCGGGATTGCGGCACGGGGCAAGGCCAGCGGCCACAAAAACGGCGCGCAGGGCGTCGTATGCCGCGTCCAGTTCGTCGTTGACCACCAGGGCATCATACCAGCGGGATTCACGAATTTCTTGCCGTGCATTGGTCAGGCGCCGTTCGATGGTGCCCTCATCGTCCAGCCCCCGGCTGCGCAGGCGGCGTTCCAGCTCTTCCATGCTGGGGGGGAGGATGAACACGAAAACCGCTTCGGCCAGGGAGAGCTTCATCTGGGCCGCGCCCTGCACGTCAATGTCAAAAAGCACGTCCTGGCCGTTTTGCAGGCTGTTTTTCACTGGCGCGAGGGGCGTGCCGTAAAGGTTGCCATGCACTTCGGCCCATTCGGCAAAATAGCCCTGTGCGCGGCGTAGCTCGAATTCTTCACGGCTGAGAAAGATATAGTCCTTGCCATTCACTTCACCCTGTCGCGGTTGACGGGTGGTGCACGAAACTGAATAGCCGAATTGGGGAAATTCCTGCATGAGGCGTTGGACCAATGTCGTCTTTCCGGCCCCTGAGGGCGCGCTTATAACCAGGGCAATGCCTTTTCGGGGCATCAGATTCCTTCCTCTTGCGCAAAACGCTGACTGATGGTTTCAGGCTGTATGGACGACAGAATGACGTGATTGGAGTCCGTCACCAGGATTGAGCGTGTTTTGCGCCCCTGCGTCGCGTCAATAAGACGCCCCTGAGTTCGTGCGTCTTCACGCAAGCGCTTCATGGGTGAAGACGCCGGGCTGACAATGCTCACAACCCGGCCAGCCAGAACGTAGTTGCCAAAGCCAATATTGATTAACCGTTCGCGAGACATGGCTTATTCCAGGTTTTGAACCTGTTCGCGGCATTTTTCCAATTCATTTTTAAAGTCCACCACAAGGCGCGAAAGCTGCACGTCAGGCAGTTTGTTGCCGCAGGTGTTTATTTCGCGGAAGCATTCCTGGAGCGTAAAGTCCAGGCGTCGCCCTGCGTCACCGGCAGACTGCAAAAGATCGTGCAGGCGCTCCAGGTGGGTTGTAAGGCGTGTAAGTTCTTCACTTACGTCCAGACGGTCGGCAACAACCACAATTTCTTGCAGAAAGCGGTTTTCTTCAAGCTCCTGGCCGTGTTGGGCCAGAGCCTCGCCGAGGCGCTCGTGCAGGATGGCGGCGCGTTCTTCCTTGATGGCCGGGGCGCGTTCAGCAATAAGGCCTGTCCATTCTTCCATGCGCAGGATACGAGAATGCATGTCGGTGGCCAGGGCGCGCCCTTCAGTGGCGCGGGCCTCGTTCCAGTCTTCCAGGGCGAGCGCCAGGCCTTCTTCAAGGTTGGTGGTCAGCTCTTCATCCATTTCTTCGCCATTGTCGCCCCACAGAGAAGATATCTGCATGAGGGCGTTGTAGTCAGGCGTAAAATTTTCGTTCCGGGCCTGGGCAAGGTCATGCAGGCTGTCCAGAATGGCGTTGGCCTGGCTGGCGTCAAAGCGCACGGCAGGGGCGTCGCCGGGGGCGTACTGCAGTATGAGGCTGATGTCCACCCGACCGCGCGAGGCAAAGCGCCGGACGACCTTTTCAAGGCGTGGTTCAAGACTGCGCACAGCAAGGGGAAGACGCCACTTGAGGTCAAGATGGCGGCTGTTGACGCTTTTGATTTCCCATTGCTGGATCGTGTGGGTATTTTCAACAAGGCAGCGGCCAAAGCCGGTCATGCTGCGTAGCATAGGTTCCTTCCCGTTTAAGAGTATCTTCACGAGTGTAGAGCAAGCCCCTTACGAATGCAAGAAAGCCCTTGTCGCGGGGAGCGCAAGGGCTGAAATATTTGAGGTAATCGGTTGAAATAGCCAGCCAGACCGTCAGGAAAGGCCGCCTCCCGTTCCGCCGCTTGTTCCGCAGCCGCCGGAAGGGCAGCCGCCTGCGGCACATGGGGGAGGGGTCTTGCTCATGGGGCGCACCGGGCCGGGCTTGAAGGGAAAAGCGCCGGTCTTGAGCGGGCTTGGAACGCTCATTTGCCTTTGGGTGGCTGCACCGCACTTGGGGCAGACGGGGGCTTCATCGCCAAAAACCAGATCTTCAAATACATTGCCGCAACCAGTGCAGGTAAAGTCAAACATGGGCATACTGAATCTCCTGAAATGCGCTGCTATGCAGGATTTGTGGCGGTCTGCCAGCATCGGTGCGGTTCTGCCGCAGATGCGGAGTGCGCCGTCTGGTGAACGTGGCAACCGTGGCAAATGGGCCACCCGCGCCAACCGGACCAAACGGGGCAACAGGGTGATGTGCGTCTGGGGGCTTGCCCACAGGCTATCTCTGCTTATATAAACACATATACGCTTAACGCAAGGGCGGCATCATGCCGTCCGGCAAGCGCAAACCGGCCCCCGGCTGCTAACCGGCCCGGAGCCGTAGGAGGATGATTATGAAAAAAATTCTGGTACTGGCCGGTGATTATGTTGAAGACTACGAAGTAATGGTGCCTTTCCAGATGCTGCTTATGCTGGGTTATGACGTGCATGCCGTCTGCCCCGGCAAAAAACCCGGTGATGTCGTGCGGACCGCCATACACGATTTTGAGGGTGATCAGACATATTCTGAAAAACGCGGCCATAATTTTTCCATCAACCATGATTTTGACAAGGTGAATACCGCCGATTACGTGGGGCTGGTCATTCCCGGCGGGCGCGCGCCCGAATATCTGCGTCTGAATCCGCGTATTCTTGAAATTGTGCGCGAGTTTGACGCTGCTAAAAAGCCCATTGCCGCAGTGTGCCACGGCCCGCAGATACTGGTTTCTGCCGGGGTGTTGAAAAACCGCACCTGCACGGCGTACCCCGCCGTGAAACCCGATGTGGTGGACGCTGGCGCCATGTGGGGCGAGCTTAACGAAACCCTCACCAATGCGGTTGTGGATGGCCATATCGTCACCGCTCCGGCCTGGCCCGCCCATCCCGCCTGGATTGCGGCTTTTGCCAAGCTGCTTGGCGCCAAGATCTCTATCTAACTATCTTCGCTGACGGCATAATCAGATCATAGTCTTTGCGGTTGACGGCCCATAAAGCAAGCGCCCCGTGAGTCTGTCACAGGGCGCTTGCTGGTCTGCAACAGGCTGACATAAAGTTTTTATGATAGTTTTTTCCGGGGCCGTGTGTCGGCCCTTCTAAAGCGCCAGAACCTTAGTGTCAGAATCTTTGACCGCCCGGATGGGATTTTGTTGCACAGTCGGCGGCAAGGCGAAACAAGAGTGAAGCGTCCCTGCTCCGGCGCATCACCGCCACGTGAAATTGGGAGACGTCATGTCTGAGGAATATGTCACTTCGCTCGCTCCCGGGCACAAGAACTTTCTTGTGGACCTGTTCGGGGACGGGGTCGCTTTTGACCCGGAAGTGCTGCGGGTTTACGCCTCTGACGCCAGCCTGAAGGTTGGCACTGTCCTGGCCATGGTGCGCCCCGTGAGCGTTGCGCAGGTCTGTGAGTTCATGCGCTGGGCCGAAGCTGAAAATATCGTGGTTCACCCCCGTGGTCGGGGAACCAGCCTGTCTGGCGGGTGCGTGCCCACGGTTCCCGGCATTGTCGTCTCCACACTTGGTATGGACAGGATTCTTGATATTTCCGCTGAAGATTTTGTGGCCGTCATTGAGCCTGGCGTCAACACGGCCCGGCTTCAGGCAGAATGCGAAAAATTGGGGCTGTTCTACCCGCCTGACCCCGCCAGCGGCAAGGCCACAAGCGTGGGCGGCAATGTGGCCACCTGCGCGGGCGGTCTGCGCGCCGTGAAATACGGCGTCACCAGAGACTACGTGATCGGCGTTGAAGCCGTGCTGCCGGGGGGCAAACTGCTCAAGTTCGGCGGACGCTCGCACAAGGATGTCATCGGTCTTGATATGGGCCGCCTGTTCGTGGGCAGTGAGGGAACGCTGGGCATAATCACCAAACTTGTTCTCAAGCTCATTCCCAGGCCCGAGGCGTCGGCCTCCGTGCTTGTGGGCTATCCCTCGCTGGATGCGGCCCTTGCCTCCATGAGCAAGGTGTTTGCCGCCGGTATTTTGCCCTGCGCCGTCGAATTCATGAATGAGACGGTGCTGGAAATTTTAAGCAGAACCGGCGACGCGCCCTGGCCGGATACGGTCAAATCCCTGCTGCTTTTTCAGGTGGATGGAAGCAGGGATACGGTTCCTTTGGAAAACGCCCGTCTTTCGCGGCAGTTGAACGACGCCCTGTGGCGCATGGAGGGCGTGGGCAAGGAAGAAGAGGATGCCATCTGGGCCTGTCGCCGCAGGGTATCGGCAGCGTCCTATGTGCTGGGGCCGGATCGCATCGGCGGCGACATGGCTGTGCCCCGTGGGTCTATCCTCAAGGCCGTGCGGCGCTTTGAAGAAATCGCGGCTTCCAACGGAAAACGGCTCATTGCCTTTGGCCATGCGGGCGACGGCAATATCCATGCGAATCTGCACTATGACGCCTCTGACCCAGACGATGCCCGTCGCACAGAGAAAACTCATCACGAACTGGATACGGCCGTCCTTGAGTTCGGCGGTAGTCTTTCCGGCGAACACGGGGCGGGATTTCTCAAGGACGTGGGCAGGCAGCTCGGCAAGGAGGAACACGCCCTCATGCGCGACGTCCGCCGGATTTTTGATCCCAAGGGGATACTCAACCCCGGCAAGGGCTATTGAGATGAAAAGAGGTTGCACCCAATGCGGGGAATGCCTGAACGTCTGCCCGGTCTACGACCTTTTCAGGCGTGAAGAATACGCGCCCAAGGCCAAGCGGCTGCTTATGGAACCGCTGGACGCCCAATACGGCAGTGGGGCAGAAGAAGCGCTTTCCTGGAACACCATACGGGAACTGTCGCGCCTGTGCGCGGGCTGTGGCCGCTGCCAGCGCGCCTGCGCGCGCAAGCTTTCCACCGCCGATCTTCTGGCGGACGCGCGCGCGCGAAACCCTCACTGGTCGCAAGCCCTCTGGGAACTCTGGATTCAAAGGCTCGGCCCTCTCTGGCCCATGGCTGGCAAGATTGCCATGCTCGCTCCTGACGGTATCATTCCCGGCAACCTGCATTCCTTGCTCGGAACCGCCCGGGCGCTGGTCGATCTGCCGCCTTGTGAACCCTGGATGCTGCTGCAGCCCCAAGAGCGCGTTCAGGCAACACCCGTGGTTCTGTTCAGTGGGTGTACCGCCAACAACGTCCGGCAGCGCTGGACGGAAAAGGCGGAAACGCTGTTGCGGGCCTGGGGCTATGACGTTCTTGACGCTTCAGGCTTCACGTGTTGCGGCGGAACCCTGCACCATGCCGGACAGTACAAAGCGCAAAAGAGCGCGCGCGACCAAAATGTGGACGTCTGGCGCTCGTTGGGACGACCGCTGGTGGCCAGCTTTTGCGCCTCGTGCAAGCACAGCCTTGAGCAATACGCCGCAACTTTGCCTGAAGATGAAGGCAAGGAATGGAAGGATAAATGTCAGGGGCTGTCGGCTTTGCTGACCAGACCGCGTGTGCGGGCCACAGGGCATGCCCCGGCGGCGGTGGCCTATCACCAACCCTGCCACTGGAATGCGGCAGACCCTGACCTGCCCCTGCTCAAGCTCGGTCTGCCTGGCCTCAAGAAGGGCACTGGCCTGTGCTGCGGCATGGGGGGCATCCTCAAGATGAGCAACCCCGGCCTTTCAATGGACATGGCCCGACGGTGCTTCGAGGGCTTTGCCCCTGAAGCGCGCGCGGTCATTACCGGATGCAGCGGCTGCGTCATGCAGCTTGCTTCCGCCGCTCCAAAAGGGGTGGAAGTGCGTCACTGGCTGGATATAGAGGATGTGGAAACCGCGTGAACGGCACAGTCTGAGCCGAGCGGCCAGCGTGTGGCGCGTCAATGCGGGCCAGACCCGAAGAAGAAAAGCTGAGAGTGGAACAGGCGGTAAGCCCCCTACCGGATTTTTTGCGGGACTTACCGCTGTAAAACTGTTTGTTGCGGCGGTTGGTTGCGCACTGGCCTTGTGCCTGTTTTCGCCAAAGTGGCGAAGCTTGCTTGCGACAGATAAACCTGCCTCGCTGCCGCTAGTTTTTTATTCTACCACCAACACCTGCTCACAGGAGCGTTTTATGGTTCATACTACGAAGATATTCAGGTGGCTTTCGTCCGTAGTCAGCTTGCTTCTGGTCGTGGCAATTGCATGCGAACCGGTGCTGGCCTGCACAAGGACGCTGTACGTCTCTGCGGACGGCAATACCGTCATTACAGGGCGGAATATGGACTGGAAAGAAGACATGGGCACCAACCTGTGGGCTTTTCCGGCAGGGATGAAGAAAGATGGAGCAGCGGGAAGCCGATCTGTACGCTGGGTGTCCAAGTACGGCAGTATCACTGCCGCCGGGTATGATGCGGGCACGACGGATGGAATGAATGAAAAGGGGCTTGTGACCAGCATCCTGTATCTGGCGGAGTCAGACTATGGCCAGCGTGATCCTGAAAAACCCGTCATTTCCATAGCGACATGGGCTCAGTATGTTCTGGACAATTTCGCCACCGTTGCGGAAACAGTGGCCGCGCTCAAGAGCGAACCCTTTCAGATCGCGGCCCCAACACTGCCCAACGGGGCCGCAAGTACAATGCATCTGGCCATTTCAGATGTCACGGGCGATTCGGCCATTTTTGAGTATATCAAGGGCAAACTGGTCATACATCACGGCAAAGACTACACAGTGATGACCAACTCGCCGAGCTATGATCAGCAGCTAGCCCTGAACGCCTATTGGAAGGAGATAGGCGGGCTGGTTTTTTTGCCGGGAACCAACCGTGCGGCTGACCGCTTTGCCCGTGCCGCATTTTTCCTTGATGCCATCCCCAAGGCTATGGACAAAAACTATATTGCTGCCGTGCCGGGAAAAAATTTCAATAATCAGGCCATTGCCAGTATGCTCAGTCTTCAGCGCGCGGTCAGTGTGCCTCTTGGCATAACCACTCCCGGCCAGCCAAACATCTCTTCAACAATCTGGCGCTCCATAGCTGACCAGAAAAATTTGACCTATTATTTTGACTCTGCCACCAGCCCCAATACCTTCTGGGTCTCTATGGACAATCTGGATTTGAAGCCCGGAGCTCCCGTGAAAAAGCTGACGCTCCAGAACGGGGCAATCTTTTCCGGAGAAGCTTCGGCGCATTTCAAGGAAACAGCGCCGTTTGCCTTTCTTCCTGCCGGGCAATAAAGGCAGTCTCTTTCGCTGACCACAGCAGAAGCGAACTGTATGACATAATGTAAAAGCTGCGGAGAATTTTGCAAAAAAAATTCTCCGCAGCTTTCTGCGTCATTATATTACAGTATATTACATGCGAATGCTGTTGCGGATGTCCTCCAGGCGGGCTTTTGCAAACAGCAGGTACGACAAAACCAGCTCCCCGGAGTTGAATGACGACGTAATGTACAGAGGGTCGTAGTCACAGATGCGGGTCAAGTACGACATGGCGGAAGCCATGTTTTCTTCGTTGTTTTTGGCCCGTATTTCTGGATACAGCACATACAGGGTGTGGATGAAATCGCGCAGAACCAGCACAATGCCCTGCACTTCATAAATACGGTTGTCCAACGTGTAAAACGGCATGTCCTGCGCGTTCTGCAACAATCCCAATGCGTATCCCAGCATATTTTCGCCGGTTACGGCCACAAAGGACGCATAGAGGTCATCCGAGCGGCAGTTGAACACGCCAGTGCCGTTGTCCAGCGATTTTTTGTACTCTTCCAGCAGTTTGAAGCCCTTTTTGTAGGAACCTTCGGCTGAAGGCAGCATGAAGCTGCGCGGATCAATGGCAAAGCTGTTGATGCGCGCCTTGTATAGAAATTCGCTCTCGCGGTCGCTGCTGCCCAGCTTGGCTATCTGGCTGGAATAGAGGTCAAGAAGAAACCGGGTGGCATGGTATACGCCATACTGGCGGTAGGCGCGGTTGTCCATTATGAACCGGTTGAAAATGATGTCGTTGAGGCTCCAGCCAAAGGTGGAATTCAGCTCGCGGCGCATCTGGAAGGTAATGGAATCCAGCAGGATTTTACCTTTTTCGGTTTCCGGCAGCTTGTCCGCCTCGGCGGGTATGGGCATCGGATCCGGAAACGTCGTGGCGTCAATGGCTGAATACGCACGCTGAAAACCCCAGAACAGAAACAAGATGCCTAATAAGATAGCCGCTTGAATGGCCAGGGTTTTTACTACGACCTGAAGTTTTAATATCGGCGGCAATGATGGCAGTTTCATAATGCTAATCCCCTAAAAACGGTCTTTGAATGCCTTAAGATTAATCGGCTAATCACCTTGTCAATGTACAGACTAATCAGCAAATGGGGAAGGGAAGATTTATCATTTTTGCATACTGTTGTGATATTGTATGTATAATACATAATACTCATTCATTATTGTATAACAACTGGTATGATTATATATCTTTTTCATGGTGTAGTTAACTGGCGAGCATATAATCAAAAATGATTTTTGACTTGTAATACGTATCCGTCTTGAAGGTAGAGCATTGTGGGTATATATATTGTGCTATAATCTATCCAAACGGTACTGCAAAATGAGGCGGATCCTCTTGGCCTGCCTGGGGCTGCGCCATCGCCGCCGTATCCAGTAAACAGGCAAGGTCCCGCTTAAAGCAATTTCACATTGAAACTGCTCTGCTGACGCGAAGGCGGCAGCCGCCACGAAGTGGCGTGGATTCTGGCGCAAACCACGTTTTTCGCCAGAATGATGCGTTGAAACAAGGAGTGTTTCAAAAGCAAAATGCTCTAAGTTAAAAAGCAATGGACACGCACTGGGTTTTAGCCGACAATTTTTCAAGTCTGTTGTTCTGCTGGGCAGACATTTTTTTCCTTTTACGGACGGGTCACGTTTCAAAGAGCACGTTTTCCGGCTCGACTGACAGATATGAAAAGATTGCCCATGAGGGAACTTACGCCAGTAGGTTCCCTTTCTCGTCTGAACATCTGTGGCAAGGCTGAATGTCCCCTGCAGCCGCTTGCGGCAGGGCAGTCTGTTTCGGTTCTGCGTCTGCTTTGATTCTGCGCATGAACCGAAATTTATAGGGTGTGCATCATGTGCACAAAAACATAACTATCATGGGAGGAAACACATGAATCCAATTAAAGTTGCCGTGCATGGCCTGGGCAATATCGGCAAGGGCGTCATAGACTGCCTGCTCAGCGCCAGGGATTTTGACTGCCTGGGCGTGGTGAGGCGTGCTTCTTCGTTGGGCTCGCAGGCTTTTTCGCTGCGGGGGCTGCCGGAGTATGCCTCCGTTGACGCCCTTATGGAGGCCAGGGGCAAACCTGATGTTGCGGTTATTTGCGGCCCTTCACGCAATGTTCCGGCCGATGTCCGTCATTACCTGGAAAAAGGCATCAATACCGTGGACAGTTTTGATATCCATTCGCAAATTCCCCAACTGGTCGCAGATCTGGATCAGGCAGCCAAGGCCTCTGGCCGGACGAGCATAACAGCGGCGGGGTGGGACCCGGGAACGGATTCGGTACTGCGTGCGCTTTTTGAAGCCATGACTCCGGTGGGAACGACCTTTACCAACTTTGGGCGCGGTCGCTCCATGGGGCACTCCGTAGCGGCGCGGTCCATCGCCGGAGTGGAAAACGCCTGCTCCATCACAATTCCTGTTGGCGGAGGCAAACATTCACGGCTGGTGTACGTCCTTCCTGCTGCCGGGGCTTCTTTTGCGGACATCAAGCAGAGAATCGCCGCTGACCCCTATTTCAGCAACGACCCTCTGGATGTCCGCGAAGTGGGCAGCCAGCAAGAACTGGATTCTGTGGCTGACAACTCTCACGGCGTGCTTATGGAGCGCATTGGCGCTTCCGGGAGCACCTCCAACCAGCGCCTGAGCTTTGACATGCGCATAGACAATCCTGCCCTGACGGCGCAGGTGCTGGTATCCTGCGCCAGGGCCACCACGCGTCTTGCTCCCGGTTGCCATACGCTGATTGATGTGCCCCCGGTGGCCTTGCTTGCTGGTGACCGGATAACGCATATTGCCAGACTGGTTTAGAGCATTTTACCTTCCAAAAGAGTATGCGCAAACGCTGCACAAGAGTGCAGCGCGCCGTACCATAAGTGGATTCTGTCGAAAAATATGATTTTCGGCAGACTACCACATTGAAATGTGTGGCATTTCAAAGGTAGTCCGGTTCTGGTTTCTGCTTGCCGCCCGACGCCGCAATGGCGTCGGGCATCCTTATTTAAGTTTTGCGCGGCGGTCGATATCCAGTTTGTGGAAGATCGTGCGCAAGTGCGCGCGCACCGTGTTTTCCGTTACCAAAAGCCGTTCCGCTATTTCACCATTGCGCAGGCCCTCGGCAGCCAGCAGCGCGACCTCGCATTCCCGCGCGGTCAAATCGGCGGGCAACACCCCCCTGGCAACGGCGTGGCGCAATGCCTCCCAGCCGGTGCCGTATCGCGCCATGGCCGTGGTGAAAGCCTCAAGATGCCTGGGGTACCTTTTCTTGATCAATTCTTCTGTCAGGCCCTGGAGAGTTTGTATGGAGCATACGGCCAGGGACAGCACAAAACCGTCAGGCAGGGCCTTTTCGGCGGCGTGCTCCAGAAAGGCCGCAGACTGCCCGCGCTTCCCTATCAGGGAATACCCCAGAGCCATGAAGAGCAGAAACAGAAATTCCGAAAAAGCGGTTTTCCTGACCACCTCCTCCGGGATGGCCTCCAGCGTCCCGATGAAGCGCGTGATTTCCCCCTGGTTGAGCAGATAGACGACATGCGCGTACAGAGCGTTGTTGCGCATGGGAAGAAACAGCGGTCGGGAAGAAAAATCGCCATCTTTCAGCCAGCCAGCGATGCGGCTCTGCTGTTGCAACTCGGCCAAAATTGCGCCGCGCACTGTCTCCAGCGCCACCCGCACCACCCAGGCCGTTTGCCCAGGGCTGGATGCGGCGCGATCCATGGCCTTGACGGCGCGCCGCCAGCCTTCCGCGTCGGCTTTGAGCAGCGCGATGTCGGCCAGCACCTTGGCGGTTCCGAGCAGAATGACGCTCTGTCGGCTGCTTTCTGCCAGAAATGCCGCCTTGTAGGCGTAGATCTCCGCCTTGGCCATATCCCCTCTGTGGTAGGCGACCTCGGCGCGAAAGAGCGCGTCAGCGCCACTGCCATGGCCATCGGTCAGCCGGGAATAGAGGGGAATGAATTCCTCCAGGGCTTCGGCCTCACGGTCAGCGTCGCCCGGCCGGAGGTGGAACTCCGCAAGCTGGCAGTAATCGCCGGAGCACCAGGGAGCCTCAGGCAGGATCACTTGCGAGCATGCGCCGTTAAACAGGGCTGCGGCTTCGCGAACGCTGGGGAGCATTTCGGCCGCGTGGGGAAAATGGCGGTAGGCGGACACAAGCAGCCACTCCGCCCGCAGGGGCCCGCTTTCTTCAAGCCGCTCGTCCAGGTCATCCAGCACCTTGCCAAAGGCAGCGTCCAGGCCCGCAACCTTGAGAGTCCAGGCGACGCGCAGCATGGCAAGAGGGTGTTTACGTCTGATTTCTTCCGGGCAATGCTCCGCGATATCCAGAGCAATCCTGAAAAAGGGCATGCCGCCGGTCTTTTCAAAAAGGACTGGAGAAAGATTCAGGGCGAGTATGCGTTCATACGCGTGTATTCCGGCATACAGTCCCAGAGCTTCAGCGAGCCTGCCCCGGTCGCGGCAGAGGTCGCCCGCACGCAGAGAATCCTCGTCGCCCTCGTGGCGAGCGGAAGAACGGCATACACGGGTTGACGTCTTTTTGGGGGATGAACCCTCCGTCTTGGTGTTACCGGCCATTCCCCTTGCTCCTTTTCGCTGTCGTGGAGGACTTTCTGCATGCAGCATCCTTTATTTTGCAGTAAAAATCCATAGATCCGCCGTTTGAAGCCTGAACTCGCCGCCCCGGCACGGCTGAAACACCCGTTTGCGTGCGTTATAGTCCATTCGGACGATGCGCTCGGATTGCAATTTTTCTATTATTAAAAAATCAGTATATCATAGTTAAGCAAAAGTTTCTGCACTCTCTGTCCGTATGGGGGCGAAACATGGCGCAACCGGTGGAAAGCTTCATTCGCAAGGCTGGCCTGATTGCGGGCAGTTGCAACATTGTGCTGAATTCCTTCTTTTCCTGGCTGGGGAACATGTCCATGGCGGACGTATCGCAGGGATCGGCCGCTGTGGATACGGTTATTACCAGCATGGTCATGTCCCTGCTGATGGCTCTCTTCATTTCCGTCGACACCCGGCGCGCCCTCACGTCCGGAACCATCGCGCTGTCCGTACCGGATCACAGCGCCGGACGTCTGCTGCGCCGCCTGCCCGCCCGACCCTGGAAGCTCGGCCTTCTGCTGGGACTGGCCGTTGCGGTTGTTCTTACGTCCTGTATGATGGGGCTTTTTTCCCTGTTTGGCGTGACGGCGCTTTCATTTTTCGCATTCCTTTCCATTAAGGTCGTATACTCAATGCTTCTCGGCTATGCCGTGGCCCGTTGGGTGATTTTGCGGCAGTTGATCGCCGCCTGAGAATACCGGCTGCGCGTACGGAACCAGAACCGGTGACGCCGTCAGGGGCGGGCGCGTTCCGAGGCCGCACAGGATGCCTGCGCCAGTATATTTGTGTTCTGGAAGCTGTAAAAACAGGAGAATCGCCCATGCACAGCAGCTATTTCATCCCGGTAGAAAAAATGATGAAATTTATGGCGGATGCCACGATGAACGCCATGGAAGGTGTGTATGTCTACGGTCTGACCGATCCGAGCGTGAAACGGCTGCTGCCGCCGCCTCTCGAACCCGCCGATCCTGACTGCCCCCTGTTTATGCTGTATGCCGTCAATATCCGCGAACCAACCTTCGCCCCCTGGTACATGGAGGCAGGCGTCGGCGTAATGGCGAAATGCGGGGATACCACCGGGCTCTACTTCTTCAACCTCCAGTTGAGCGGGCCTGGAGCCTTGATGGGAGCCTTCACCGGGCGCGAATTTTCGGGGTTGCCGAAGAAAATCTGTGATCGGATACGGGTCGAGCGAACTGATGCGTACGCGCACTGCTTTGTGGAACGCGGCGGCGTCAAGCTGGTCGAGGTCGAAATGGAAATGGGGCAATATAACCATCCCGCGTTCCAGCTGGAGCAGGAAAACTGTCAGGCGTCGCCGGGCGGCAAACTGGTCGAAGGGGGAGGATGCCTTCTGCACAGATATGGAATCAACGAGGCAGGCGGGTTCCGGAACATGGAAATCCTCTATTACGACAGCCCCATGCGGTTTCACTTCTGGGAACCGGCGACCGCGACGGTAAAACTCGCTTCCACCATGGACGACCCGTGGGGTGACATCCCCCTGACAACCGTTCTGGGCGCAGGCTGGGCCAGGGTAGACAACAGCGTTCGGAGCCAAACGGTCATACATCGTTACCAGCCGGAAGCGGGGCCCGAGTTGATGCAGTACCTCTACTCCGGCAGATACGACCGAAGCCTCCTGTGCCGCGAGCACCAGCGCTACGAGTAAACAAAAAGGAGCCTGAAGCATGGAATATAATCGCGACTATTTCGCCGGAAAAAGCGCTGTTGTGACAGGGGCCGCGTCCGGCATCGGGCTGGCGCTCGTGGAGGAGCTGCTTCAGAGCAACGCGGCCGCCGTGGTGATGGCGGACATAAATTCGAACAATCTGGAACAGCATGAAAAAAGGCTGCAAGAACGCTACAAAAACCGGGTGAAGGGCATTCAGTGCGATGTCACCAGTGAAGAGGCGGTACAAAGCCTGATTTCCGATGCCGTGTCTTTTTTTGGAGGTCGGCTCGATCTTCTGGTCAACAACGCTGGAGCCGGTTTTCCGGGGTACTTCGCCGACATGACAAACACGGACTGGAAGGCCGCGTTCGACTTGAATTTTTTCAGCGCACTGTATGGCATGCGGGCCGCATTGCCCATCATGGTCAAGCAGGGGAGCGGCCAGATTATCAATATCATTTCCGGGATTGCCTTTACGCCCATGGCGCAGCAGTCGCGCTACGCCGCCACCAAGGCGGCGCTCAACGCGCTCTCCGTCGCCTTGCGCACTGAATACTGGGACGACAACATCAAGATATCCTCCGCCACGCCGGGCACGACAGTGACCGCCATATGGGGCGATCTTGAACCGCCGAAAAGCGCGCAGACGCCACAGCAGTCCGCGAGCCGGATCCTGAACGGTGTTGCGAATAACGACAGGGTAATCTTTGGCGACGACAATGACGCTCTGGGTGGCGCTGCGTGCTATGACACTCAAAAGCAGGAGGAAATAGACGCGTATCTGCTGCATGTGGCGCGCGAACGCCGTAAAGGCATTACCGCCATCTGACGGCGAGTGTCCCAGCTATGGGCATGCAGTCAGGACCATGCGCATGGTATGGCTTGCTCTGGATCTGGACGGGCCTGTGGCCGGCTGCCACGGCCCTCGATATCCATTATCCATTATAAACGCATCGGAGCGGCGGCGGTTTCGAGCAGCGGCGCAAGCGCCATAAGTTCCGCATCACGGCCAAAACGGCCGGCCGCCTGCACGCCCAGCGGCAAACCGTTGCGCACTTTATCCATGGGCAGGCATACTACGGGCAGCCCTGCATGCGTCCACGGCACGTTCATGACCGGGTTGCCCGTGGAGGCGAATCCCTTGGGGGCCTCACCGGGCGCGGCAGGGGCCAGAAAGGCGTCTGCCTTCATGTCGGCCAGCAGATCATCCAGCTTTTTACGCTGATTGGCGCACGATGCGCGCCCCGTCTCAATGACGCCATCGCCAAGGATTTGCCCAAATTCGATAAATTCACGCGTCTTTGGCCGGTATAGCGGGCCAAAATCCGCAAACCACGCTCGGTGCATTTGCGCCAGTTCCGCTGCGGCAAGCTGCTGGTGTCGGTCGCGTATGCCCTGCCAGTCGTCAAAAACCGGCATGGTTTTGATGCGCACTCCCGACAGGCGAGCCAGGCGGTTGCAGTATTGGTCAAAGGCTCTGCGCATGCCCGGCTCGACCTCGTCCATATACGCGCCTTCTGGCACGATAAACAGGGCAGAAGCCTTGCGCCCCCCGGCTGGCGCATCACAAAAAAGCGACAGGGTGGTTGCCGCATCCTGTGATGTTGCACAGAAAAATCCCGCCTGATCCAGGCTGGGCGAAAAGTTGATGATACCCTGGCCCGGCAAAAGCCCCTGCGAAGGCTTGAACCCCGTCACGCCGCAAAAAGCTGCGGGGCGTATGACCGATCCCATGGTCTGCGTGCCGAGCGCCAGCGCAAAATACCCGGCCCGCACGCCGGCGGCAGATCCGCTGCTGGAGCCGCCCGGCGTATGCCGCCTGTTACAAGGGTTGCGCGTGGCCGCCGGTTCGGCGTGGGTGAATTCCGTTGTGGCGGTAATGCCCATAACAATGGCCCCTGCCTCACGCAACCGCGTCACCAGAGGGGCTTCATCTCCGGCAAAGAGGATGGACGGCAACAGCGAACCGCAGCGTATGGCATACCCGTTGGTGCGAAAAACATCCTTGATGCCCACAGGCACGCCAAACAGCGGCGGTCTGCCCGCAACTTCGGGCCAGCGCCGCAGGGCTTCCTCCAGTTCGTCCAGCACCATTTGGGGGCGAAAACCTCCCTCTGCAAAGATGAACAACTTTCCTTCGCTGGCAGCAATACGCAAAAAAAGCCCCCTGTATATGCGCAGTAGCGTGTCGGCATCGGCTTTACGAAAGAGGTCGAACCCAAGAACAGGGGGCAGTGCGAAGCGGGGCATGGTTCCTCCTCAGATGCGGGTTGAGGGAATACGCCTGCGGCGGAGCGCTGTCATGGGCACGGCGCAGATTGCAAGTCACTGGCGCGACAATATATGCCCTTTGTTCCTGCGCCGTGCCCGGCTGTTTATGCGCACCAGTCCGTCAGCAGGGCAGAGTACATTTTTGTTCCAAGCTCTATCTGCTCCACGGCGCAGTATTCGTCCATCTGGTGGGCCATGGAGGGATCTCCCGGGCCAAGTATCATTATGGGCACGTCTGGCAGTCGGGGCCGCAGTGCGGCCGCATCGGTGAAAAACTGCACCGTGGCCACATCGGGCCTGTGTCCCAGCAGAGGGGTGAGCACGTCAAAGGCGCGACTCATCCAGGGATGGGCGGGGTCTGTCCATACGGCGGGTATGTCAAGGGTGGTTGTCATGCTGATGTCAGGCCCGGCCATGGCGGCCACAGCCGTGCGTATTTCATCATGATTATGCTGGGGCACGGTGCGGATATCAATGGTCATGGCGGCGCTGTCCGGTACGGAATTGCTGTTGCAGCCCGCATGCAGTGTGGAGACGACGCATGTGCCGCCCCCAAGCTGCGGATGGTCGCCCTCAAGATGGAATGCGCACATGGCGTTGGCAAAGGGCAGCAGTTTTGCCAGCGCGTTGTCGCCCTTGTGCGGCATGGATGCGTGCGCCGTAACTCCCGTGGTTTTGCAGGTAAGCCACAGAGCGCCCTTGTGCCCGCACAGCGGACGGCATGAGGTAGGCTCCGCCACCACAACCGCCGCTATATTGCTCAGAAATTGCGGCTGCGCCGCCATGTGGAAGGATCCCTCGCAGCCGGTTTCTTCGCCGCCGTAGACCTGCACGACCAGATCGCCGCGTATGTGCCGGGCCATTTGCGCGGCAGCGCAGACCATGGCCGCAACGCCGCTCTTCATATCGCTGCTGCCGCGTCCGTAAAGCAGGCCGTTTTGTATACGGCCCTCAAAAGGAGGCATGCGCCATTCCGCAGCGCCCAGGGGCACAGTGTCGATATGGCCGCACAGGCACAGGGCAGGCAGACAGCTCTCGGGCCGCAGGCGTGCGGAAAGACTGCATCGCTGTGGGTCGGACGGGTCGTAGGCGTCAAAAACAACGCTAAAGCCAGCGTCGGACAGTATCCGTGCAAGGGGTTCCAGTGCCTGACGCTCGTTGCCGCCAGAAATTGTGTTGTAGCCTATGAGGCTTTGGGCCAGTTCTACTGATGATGGTGCGTATGTCATATGGGTTTCGTCTGCCGGGCGCTGCCCAGGCGACGCCTCCTTGCCGGGTTCAGCCAAAGTAGGCTTTTTGTACTTCGGCGTTTTCTTTGAGTTCTTTGGCGGTGCCGCCAGCCACAATGCGCCCCTGCGAAAGCACGTAGCCCTGATGGGCTATGGCAAGGGTTTGCCGTACGTTTTGCTCTACCAGAAAAACGGCAATGCCGCTCTCGCAGATTGAGCGTATGACCCTGAAGTTTTCACTGACCAGCGCGGGCGAGAGGCCCAGCGATGGTTCGTCGATGATCAGCAGGCGAGGCTCGTTCATCAGGCCGCGCCCGATGGAGACCATGGCCTGCTCGCCGCCCGACATGGTGCCCGCAAACTGCGCGCGTCTTTCGCGCAGCCGGGGAAAGATTTCATAAACCCGCGCCAACCGGTTCTGTATCTTGGCGGCGGATGGCTCCTGATACGCCCCCATGAGCAGGTTTTCTTCCACATTCATCTTGGGGAACACGCGCCGCCCTTCAGGTATGCACGATATGCCCATCCGCACTATTTTGTACGGGGCCATGCCGGTAATGTCCACGCCTGCAAACTGGATATTGCCCGACCTTGGAGGCGTCAGCCCCACTAAAGCGCGGATGAGGGTTGTCTTGCCCGCACCGTTGGAGCCGAGCAGGCAGGTTGTTTTGCCGGGCTGGATCTCCAGCGATACGCCGCAGAGCACATCGGCCTTTCCGTAAGCCACATGCAGATTTTCGACCATCAGAGGTTTAAACTTGTTCATCTTCGCACACCTCCGTGCCGAGATAGGCTTCCTGCACCATGGGGTCGGCGGTTACCTTCTCGTAACTGCCTTCGCACAGCTTTTCGCCAAAGTTCAATACAACACAGCGGCTGGTTATGCGGCGTATCACGTTCATTTCATGCTCGATAAGCACAATGGCGGGTTTGGCTTCGCCGGTCTCCATGCGCACAATTTCGTCCATGAGCTGCTGGGTTTCCTCGTGGGTCATGCCTGCCGAGGGTTCGTCCAAAAACAGCAGCTTGGGCTTGCCGATCAGCGCGCGGCACAGTTCCACCCGCCGCCGGTCGATCATGTTCAGTTCGCTGACCGCGTGGTGCAGCTTGTCTGGCAGGTCTGGGTTCAGCGCCCGCAGCAGGGCGGCTGCGGTTTCTTCATATTTGTGGCATTTCTTTAAAAAGGCTTTGCGTTGCAGTATGTTGTGCACAAACGACAGGTCAAGGGTCTTGTGGCTGCCGATCATGATGTTGTCAAACACCGTAAGATCGAGGCACAGGCGCGAGCGCTGAAACGTGCGCGCTATGCCCGCCCGGTAAACCTCCTGCGGCGAAAGGCCTGTGATGTCCTGACCATTGAACATGACCTTGCCCGCGCAGGGGTGGTAGATGCCCGTCACAACGTTGAAAAACGTTGTTTTGCCCGAACCGTTGGGACCCACAAGGCCCACGACCTCGTGGCTGTCCACGTGGATATCCAGCGACTGAAGCGCCATAAGCCCGCCAAAGCGCATGGACAGCCCCGTACATTCAAGAAGATGGGCGCACATTATGCCATGCCTCCCGTGTAACTGCGGACGCGGCGGGGCAGCAGCCCGGCCGGGCGAAAGATGATCATCAAGAGCACGATGCTGGAGTAGATGAGGTACCGGTATTCCTGAATAACCTGGAATTTTTCCGGCAGGGCGACCACAAAGGCGGTGGCCACCAGCACCCCCCAGCTGTTGCCGATGCCGCCCAGCAGCAAAATGGAAAGAAAGAGCAGCGAATCGGCAAACGAAAAATTGGCCGGGCTGATGTAGGCCAGCATCATGGCGTAAAACGCGCCCGCCATGCCCGAAATAAAGTTACCCATGGTGAAAGCCGTTATTTTCCAGCGTGCGATGCTTACGCCAAAGCAGGCCGAGGCGACCTCGTCACCACGCACCGCGTCCATGGAAAGCCCGAACCACGAGCGCTCCAGGCGGCGGATAAAGCCAAAGGTCAGGCAGAGCATCAGCAGGGCAAAAAGGTCGTATTTGGCGTAAAATGAAAAATCCAATCCGGCTATGCTCATATCATTCATAAAGCTTGCGCCGAGCACGTTCAGCCCTTCAACCGGTATGCCCTGAGGGCCGCCAAACCAGGGGCAGACTTCAAGAAACACCCTGAACAGCAAGGCAAAGGCCATGGTCACAAGGGCTGCATAGTGGCCCGACGTGCGCAGTACCGGTAGCAGCAGTATGCAGCCCGTGAGAGCCGAGGCCACGCCGCCCAGCGGCAGCGCCAACAGCGAGGGCACGCCCGCATTGGCCATGAGCAGGGCCGCCGTGTAGCCGCCCACACCAAAAAACGAGGCCGCGCTAAAGTTGATGACCCCCGCGTAGCCCAGCTGCACGTTGAGCCCCAGCACAGCGACGGAGTAGGTCATGATGGTGCCCAGCAAAAACAGGCTGTAATGGTCGTCGTGGAAGATCAATATCAGCGCAAGGCTCATGCAGAGCATTAAACGCGTCCAGAGGGATTCGTTCTGGCGGGCGGCCTGCAACAATACATCCAGCAGACCGCTAACCTTCAGGCCCAGCAGCATAAACAGCCCCACGCCGAGATAAAGCAGAATGGTGGTCTGTTCTTCAGCCATCAAAAACAGGGCAAGAAAAACCGTTATGCCCACTGCGGTCAGTACGCAGGTGAGGGGCCCGGCAGGCGTATTACGTAAGGAAAACATGGCTAGACCCTTTGGCTGGATTTTTCGGCAAGAAGGCCCGTGGGCTTCCAGGCCATAAGCACGATAACGACGCTGAACGCAAAAACATCTTTGTACGCGCTTGAAAATGGCAGGGCCACAGCGCCGATGGTCTGCAAAAACGCAAAGATGAATCCGCCCAGGATGGCTCCGTAAATATTGCCCAGACCGCCGATGACGGCCGCGCTAAAGCCAATGGCCCCCAGCAGCAGGCCCATGCTGAAGTTGATTTCATTGTAGTAGATGCCGTTCATGATGCCCGCCAGCGCGGCAACGCCACAGCCAAGGGCAAAGGCGGTCAGCACCACCAGCGAAAAGTTTACGCCCATGAGCTGCGCGGCTTCGCTGTCCTGCGCCACGGCGCGGATGGCCATGCCCAGCCGCGTGCGCGAGATGAGCAGGTGTATCAGCACCACAGCCGCCGCACCGGCGCTGAACAGCACCAGATTGTCGAACCGCAGCGAAAGCTGCCCGTAATTCAGCGACCAGTCAGGCAAAAGATGCGGAAATGGCTGAGGGTTTGAGCCGTTGGGAAAAAACAGGCGTATGGATTCGCGCAGCACTGTGCCCAGCATCATGGTAGCCAGCAGCGTATTGAGCGCGGGGGCCGCGCGTAGACGCATGATCATGGTGCTGGCCAGCAACATGCCCAGTAGGGCCATGGTGGTCAGCGCCGTAAGCGCCACCCAGAGCAGCGACCAGCCCGGAGCAAGCCCGGGAAACATGTGCTGCAGGTACATATACATGGCGAGGCCGGAAAAACCGCCCAGCATCACCGTGTCGCCGTGGGAAAAAATAATGACATCAAGTACGCCGAAAAAAATGGTGAATCCCACGGCGACCAATGCGTACATCATACCCAGCATAAGGCCGTTGATGACGAATTGAATGAGAAGTGACATGTCCATGCGGAAGTCCTTGCCTTGCTGGTCTTTGTCTCCGTCCGGCGAGAGGATCTCGCCGGACGGTATGCCCGAAACGTGCGGTTTACTTGTTGGGGTGCCTGAGCTGGCGCTTGCCGGAGGCGTAGTCGCTATCGCTCCAGAAAACCCACTGGCCGTCCTGGACCACAAATGTACTGACGGCGGGCTCAATGTTCTGGCCGTGGTCGTCAAAGGTCACCTTGCCCACCAGGGTGTCCACGCCCTTAACTGCGCTCAGCGCCTCGGTGATTTTTTCACGGTTGGGTCCGGTGTTTTCAATGGTATCCAGAACAAGCTTCATGCTGGCGTAGGCAAAGGGGCCGTAGGCTTCGGGCGATTCAGCATAGCCGTGGTCCTTGTAGCTCTGTAAAAAGGCTTCACCGCCGGGCAGCTTTTCAAGCGGGGTACCTTCAATAAAGCTCAGGCTGCCTTCGGCCACCTCGCTGCCCACGCCGGTCACAAAGGCGTCAGACTTGATGCCCGAGACGCCCTCAAACTGGGCGTCGAGGCCGAGCTTTTCCATCTGCGAGCGCACGCGCACGCCCACGGGCACAAGGCCGCCAAAGTATATCACGTCGGGGTGCAGAGACTTTATCTTGGTCAGCTCTGCGGTGAAATCCTGCTGATCGGGGGTAACACCAAAGGTTTCTAAAACTTTGCCGCCCTGTTCGGTGATGAACTGGGTAAAATAGTCTTTGTGGGATTTGCCGTAGTCGGTGATGTCATGGATGATTGCAAAGGTTTTGTAGCCCTGGTCGGTCATAAACTTGGCCGCCACCTGGTTCTGGTTGATCATGGTGCCGGGCGTGCGGAAAATTTCCTTGTAGTCATTACCGTAGGTAATGCCGGGATGCACTGCGCCCCAGACCACTGCGGGCATATGGAAGCGGTGATAGATATCCACCGTGCCCAGAGCCACGGCAGAACAGTAGTGGGTTACGGCAGCCGCAACCTTGCGGTCTGAGGCCAGCTTGGTAGCCACCTGAATGCCGATGTTGGGCTTGCATTCGTCGTCATACGATACAAAGAGGTAGTCGTATTTGCGGTCGGGGTCTTCGTTGCGTTGCTTGACGGCCAACTCCGCAGAATTGCGCCCGCCAACGCCAATGGCGCTCACGCCGCCAGTAAGGGGGCCCACAAAACCAACCTTGACGGTCTCACGGGCCTCTACTGAGGTGGCGAGGCATAAAATTGCGGCGCAGCAGCTAAGTGCTTTGCGCCAGTTGATCGAGATACGGGACATGGCAATCCTCCACATGTTTGTTTGAGCTTACAAACAGCAAGAATGGTGCCATGCTGAAGTTTATTATAACATTACTAAATATATATTTTTTTTATAATTGAGAGTTTTTGTGTGGTACAAATTTGTAATTTAAACGGGAGTGTGGAACGTTTTTGTATCAATTGGGGAGTTGCTCACACTAACGCCCCCCTGAAATCCTTCAAGTACACTACGATCTGTACTTTTTCTGTACCAGAAACAGCCTATTACCTTTTCTCCAGAGCTGGAAGAAAACTACTTTAACCAAGCTGACATGTTACTAGAGGCCGAAAAGTGCTTCACCGCAATCAAGGACGAACACCTCATAAACGCATCCCAACTGGCGCAGCGTAAAGCATTTTCACTTTGAAATTGCTCTGGCGGATGTGGGAGCAGACGCCCGCCGCGAAGACAGCATGCGTAACGACACAGCTTGTTCCATACAATCACTGTCGCCATCCGTAGTGGTGCTGTCCTGCCCCGCAAGACGGTTCCGTCAACGGTTCAGGCAAGCCCTGCGGGCAATGGCTACCGCGAGAATGGATATTCTCAATGCGAAAACGCCCTAGAGAGCATGCTTTCAGACGCCATTTTTGAAACGAAAAAAGGCTGCACGTTTGTGCAGCCTTTTTCAAAACCGACTCCCGGGGCTAACCCTGTGGGCATCAGGTAAGGGATTTATTGCAATACACTGGAATCGTTTGGCATAGTTATGTGGATAGACAGGTGAGCCCCAACGATGGAAACTAAAACGTTATTTGCCAACCAATCCCTGAGCTTTTTTGAGTAGCAACATCACCTTATGGTGAGATTTATTTCTTTTCTGGGGGGCAGGGCATGTGGCCGCAGCTTGGAGATGCCGAAAAACTGCCCACCTACAATCACCTCATGCTCTTCTACTCCGAGAAATTTTTGGAGGGGGGTGTACTTCGCGCCTATGGCGGTAAAATATCCCGCCCAGCAGCAGCCAACCCCATGGGCCAGTGCATGCAATTCAAAATAGGTGAGTGCCACAGCGCCATCTTCCCTTCCCCATGACCAGTCCTTCGGAGCCACGGCAATCATCATCTGGGGAGCGCCCCGAAAATAGACATCCGTACCGGAGCGCCATGCTGTGACTGTGGAACGAAGATGGGCATCATCAGGGGCCAGGGTTTCCATCCCTTGGGCTACAAGATCTCCAACTTTTTTGAGATTTTCACGGGAATTGATCAATATCCATCGTAATGGCTGCGTATTTGCCGCACTGGGCGCATAACGCACCCCTTCCATAATTGCATCAACTGTGGATTGGGGGACGGGTTCTTTGCGATATTGACGTATGGAGCGTCGGCTCAGCAAAAAAGCTGTAAGTTGCTCCTCAGGCGGCTTTTTTGCGAAATTTGGCGTAGGCGTATCTGCAACGGCGACACCCTCCAGCGAACAGGCTCCGTGAGGGCAAAAGGCAATGCACTGACCGCAGGAAATGCATTGCGCAGCCCCTTCCGGAGTGTTCTCAGGGAAGTTGTCGTCGTTCAGACGCAACGCAGCGACAGGGCAGACACTGACGCAAATACCATCTTTTTTACAGTGGTGGGTGTCTACAAGAAAAGCAGGCATAGCATTATCCTTTGAATATTGTGGTGTTTTCATTTCTTGGCGTCATGCAAGAGATCCTGCATGTCGTTCCAATCATACAGCTGATGAACGAAGGGCGAAAGATGTACGCATGGGGAAAATCCAAAGACAAAAGGCCATGCTCCGTGTCCCCTTTCAGGCAAGAATTGAACGCTTTGGTTTCCGGATTCGCCCTGGTGGCGGATGGGGGCTGTCTCCAGGAAGTTTTGGAGATAGCCCGAGACGTACGTTAGGGCCTATAAAAATGGTGCGTCTATATCAACGATGCAAATCAGTTTGTGGTTGACGAACTCCTTTATGCCAAGGTCAGTCAGCTCACGGCCATAACCGGAGCGGCGGATGCCTCCGAAAGGCAGGTCAGCTTTGGGGGATGTTGGATGGTTGACAAACACCATGCCGGTGGAAATGCGCTTGGCGACTTCAGCGCCGTGCAGAGGGTCGGCCGTAAACACCGAACCGCCCAGCCCGTACGGCGAGTCATTGGCGATTTGAATCGCTTCTTCTTCGTTTTTTGCCCGGAAAATCATGGTGACCGGGCCGAAAAACTCCCAATAATAGGCCGGATTATCCGGGGTCAGGTTGCTGAGAATGGTCGGCTGCACAAAAGCGCCCTGCGACGGGACTTTTGGCCCCACTTCGGTGGCGGTCGCGCCGTGGGCAACGGCCTCACGGATCTTGCCCCGGATTTCATCGGCCGCCGCTTGCGAGGACAATGGCGCCAGCGTCGTGGACGGATCAAAAGGATCGCCCGCTTTCAGTTGGGCCACGCCTTCAATGTAACGGCTTAGAAAGGCATCGTACACCTCATCCACCACAATCATCCGCTTGGAAGAGACGCACACCTGGCCAGCGTTCCAGTGACGCCCGAATACGGCCCAGTTCACAGTTTTGTCGAGTTCCGCGTCGGCAAGCACCACAAAGGCGTCAGAGCCGCCAAGCTCCATGGTGGATTTTTTCAAGGCCCTGCTGGCCTGGGCCGCTATTATCGCCCCGGCCCCTTCGGAACCGGTCAGAGCCACACCATGGACTCGCGGGTCGTTGATGATCTTTTCAACTTGCTGCCGCGTGGCGAAAAGATTCCGGAAAGCCCCGTCGGGCAGGCCGGCGTCGAGCATCAACTGGTCAAAGGCGGCGGCGCTTTGCGGCACATTCGAGGCGTGCTTCAGCAGCATGGTGTTTCCTGCGGCCAGTTGCGGAGCCAGAATGCGGGCGACCTGATAAATGGGAAAGTTCCAGGGTTCAATGGCCAGAATGATGCCGAGCGGTTCATACACCAGGGTCGGCTTGCCTTCGTTAGGGTGCGCGACGCTCAACGCTTCCGGCGCCAACAGCGTTTCCATATTGTTCGCGTAATATTCAAAAATACCGGCGGATATTTCCACTTCGGCCCGACCTTCAGCGGTAATTTTTCCCATTTCCAGCGTCAGCAGGCGGGCATAGTCGGTGGCCCGCTCGCGCAACAGGTCCGCCGCGCGTTGCAAAATGACCTTGCGTTGGGAAAGAGGGGTGTCTTTCCATAAAAGAAAGGCATTGTGGGCGTCATCGAGCGCCTGATCCACCTGGCTGTCAGTCGCATCAGGAAAAACGTTCAGTACTTCGCCTGTATAGGGATTGGTTGTAGCGTAAGCCATGACTTTCTCCAATATTGTTGGATAGTGTGTTACTGTTGATGAATACTTCAGATTACGCACGATTAAAGGCTGGCTTCCAGTATGCGCCGGCTGATCTCCGGGGTAAGGTCGCTCTTTTCGCCAAGCGCCGTCATGCCGTGGGCTTCAAGCTGCCCGACAATGGCATTGATATCCTGCTCGCCAAGGTTGTAGGCGGACAGTGTGGTCGGCAAGCCGAGGCTTTCAAAAAACGTCCGCGTCTTTGTGATGGCGGCGTCAATCCGTTCTTCTTCATTTCCATTGGTGATGCCCCAGACACGGGCGGCGTATTGCAGCAGTTTTTCACGTTTGGCCGCTCTCCGTACCTGCAAGTTTGCCGGCAGCACAATGGCCAGGGTACGCGCGTGATCTATGCCGTAACGGGCGGTCAGTTCATGGCCGATCATGTGGGTTGACCAGTCCTGGGGAACGCCCGCCCCGATCAGTCCGTTGAGCGCCAGGGTCGCCGTCCACATCAGGTTGGCGCAAAGGTCGTAGTTCTGCTTGTCTGTCATGAGCTTCGGCCCGATCTCAATCAGGGTTTGCAGCAGCCCTTCGGAAAATCTGTCCTGAACGCGGGCATCGACCGGATAGGTCAGATACTGTTCGACAACGTGGACAAAGGCATCAACAACGCCGTTGGCAACTTGTTTTTCAGGCAAGGTAAAGGTCTTGGTCGGATCAAGTATGGAAAACTGCGGGAAGACATGGGGACTCATGAAGGGCAGTTTGGTATGCGTTGCGCTACGGGTTATCACCGCTCCGTTGTTCATTTCCGAGCCGGTAGCCGGCAAGGTCAGCACGCTGGCGAAGGGCAGAGCCTGGGTAACGTTGGAGCCATGCGTTTCCATAATAGACCAGGGGTCACCCTCAAAGCAGGCGGCTGCGGCAATGAATTTTGTACCGTCAATAACCGAGCCGCCCCCGACAGCAATCAGGAAGTCATTTTTTTCGCGCTGGATCTGCTCAACGGCTTGCATCAAGGTTTCAAAGGCCGGATTGGGCTCTATGCCGCCAAATTCCTGAACGTCACGGTCGCCAAGGGCCGTGCGGACCTCATCCAGAGTGCCGTTTTTGCGTGCGCTTTCCCCTCCGTACAGGACAAGCACGCGGGCCTTTGCAGGGACAAGCGCATCCAGTTGTGCGATGGTGTTTTTACCGAACACGATACGGGTGGGGTTGTAAAAATTGAAATCGTTCATGAGAGGCTCCATTTTTGTGGGCTGACTTGGTTGCCATATATTAGACCGGTCAACTATAAAATAGAAACAAATTTACCCGCCGGCAATGCCATGCCGCGCAATAATCTCCTTAATTTTGGGGGGGAACATTGAGAATACGGTGAGTTGCAGCCATAGCTGTTTTAAGGGACTCGCCAGTTCTGGTAATTTTTTCAAGAAGGCTCGCCCCCAGCCACAGCTGGTACAGAATTTCGGCTAAAAAAAGGGCATCACCCTCAACAGCCAGAGAGCCATCAGCGCGCGCGTCTTCTATTGCTTTTGCCAGACGCTGCATAATTTTTGCTGTGCCAATCCGCAACGCGCTGCGCATGGCTTCGGACAAATCCGCAACTTCGGCCCCAAGCTTGACCGCCAGGCATTTGCCCTGGGAGTCGCAGCCCGCCTGAGTTTTGAGCCATTTTTCCCAGTAGGCCATCAGGCGCTGCGCGCCGCTTTGTCCTGGCTTTTCCAGCAGTTCTGTGAGTTCCGCCATGTAGTCAGCGAAATACTGCTCAAGCAGGGCTTCACCAAAGGCATCCTTGGATTTGAAATAATAGTAGAAGGATCCCTTGGGCACGCCAGCTGCGGTCAAGATTTCTGTCAACCCGACGGCTGAAAACCCCTTGCCGCCCATGATGGCCTGCCCGGTTTCGAGAATATGGCGCCGAACTTCGGCAACTGGTGTTATCGTCTTCATGGGGCATATATAGTTCGTAGTAGACCGGTTGTCTAGTAGGCAGGCAAATTTTTTTGGGGCTGCACTATATTTTTGCAGCCAAGGGCAGAAACTTTGTATAAATTTTTTTAAAACCAAATGGTTATGGCAAGAGAATTTCAGTTTGGCTTTGCACGGAAAAAAGAGTGCTTACAACAGGGCCTGGGCAGACTTATCCCACAAGCAGCACCACCCGCATAGCGGGTGGTGCTGCTTAAAAAATTGGCGTCCCTAAGGGGATTTCCGGTACTTTGTAAGTATCTGGAAAAGAATATTATCAGAAGCTTTATGCCAGTCAATGTCCGGATAAATAGCGTAAATATAGTTGGTTACGATAAAAACTATTGGGCGATATTGGTCTTGCCATGTCGGTCAACATGCAAAATCCGGGTTAGAATATTTTGCAAGCCTTGAGTTTGCGCCAAAGGGTGTTGGTGCTGATGCCCAACGAACGTGCAGCAAGAGTGCGGTTGTGGTTAACGTTTATAAGAGTTTTTTTCAAAATTTTGCATTCGCAAGCTTCCAGTTGTTCTCTAAGTGATGAAGAGTTGGAGAACAACCGGCACGAGGAAGACAGCCTATCGCTTTCAAAGGAGGTCGGAGGCGCGATGTCAAGGGATGGGGGCGTCTGTATGGCTCGCAATTCCTGCAGCAGTTCCGCAAGCAATGCGTCATTGGGGGCAGGCCGATCTAGCAGCAGAGTGTAACGGCGCACCAAGGCTTCCAACTCACGAATATTACCCGGCCATGTATAGTCTGCCAGCATTTTCAGACCATGCGACGAAAAATGGTTTGGCATCCCCTTGCGGGCGAGCAGAACATGCACGATATCCGGGATATCTTCTCGTCTGCGGCGCAGCGGCGGCAGATACAGGCTCAACGTGGTCAAACGGTAATAGAGGTCAGCGCGAAAACGTCCGGCGCGCACTTCATCCACAAGACTTTTCCATGAAGAACTGATGACGCGCACATTGACCGGGATAACCCTGTCCCCGCCAACACGCATGATTTCCCCCGATTCCAGCACTCGCAGCAGCAGCGCTTGCAGTGCGGGGGAAATATCGCCAATTTCATCCAGAAAAATGCTGCCTTCGTTGGCTAGCGTGAAAAGGCCATCCTTGCCGCCTCGCCGCGCACCGGTGAAGGCCCCTTCGTCATGCCCAAAAAGTTCACTTTCGAGTAGGTTTTCCGACAGCGCCGCGCAGTTGATGGCCACAAAGGGTTGCTTACAACGCGGGCTGGCGGCATGGATGCCGTGGGCCAGCAATTCCTTGCCTGTGCCAGTTTCTCCCTGGATGAGCACGGAGGCTTCGGTGTTGGCAAAACGGCGTGCCTTGCTGCGCAGCTGGCACATAACGGAACTTTTACCTATCAGCGCGTCAAGGTCATGGCGTGTAGCAAACCCCTTGATGCGCAGGTGAGCGCGCAACTTCCTGTCAATGCTGCGAATATCTTCAACTGGGCGGAAGGCGGCTACCGCTCCGCGTACTTCATTATTGACCAGAATGGGGCGTGAATTGATAATAAACTCGTGTTTTCCCACCTGGCGCACGGTGTCCTGGCCCCGCTCCGTGCGGTGCAGAGCGTCGGGAATACCCATACTGCGCAAGACTGCAGTTGTGGGGGTGGCTTGGCGTGCGTCCACCTCCAGCAGTTGTGTGGCTCTGGGATTACAGGTGATAACTTTCCCCTGTGCATCAACCCCCACAATGCCTTCGTGCAGGGAATTCAAAATGCCCTGCAGCCATGCTGCCTGCTCACGTTCCAGCCGTTGAGAAACGGCAATGTTGACGGCTTCTTCCAGCGCTCTTTGCATCACATCTGTGCTAGGCGTGACCACCACTCCTTCACACCCCCAATTACGGGCGATTTCTGCGCAGATACCACCGCCAACAACACATCCCACTCCGTTGGACACGGCTTGGCCGATCTCCTTCCGCAAACTTTCAGTTGTCGTGAAAGATATAGTAACAATGCGTATATCAAGCAGGTTATCTAGTATTTCCCATCCGGCAGGCGGGGGCCCGTAACATGTCAATGCAATATGGCGCGTGTACCGCCTTGCGCATAGCAGCGCCCGTATTACATCCAGGTGGCTACGGGCAATTGTGACTACGGGTTTGTGTAATTGTTGGCGTAAAAGATTGCCTGTGGCGCCACCACCGAGGATCACTTCGACACCTTCTTCCAGCAGGGAACGAGCCACGGGAACGGCTTTTTCCATGGTGGCAAGGCGAATTTCTATCCCCATACCCAGTGTTGCAGCGTAATCTTGCACTGCTGCGGCAATGGCGCTGGAATTGGAAACAAAGGCAAATCTAAAGTCTTTTTTATCCATATTTGCCTCCAAGGTATCATTGCATAAATATTATACTATGCAGTCTCGTAATACAAGAAACGACGGCCGAAGTTATATAACGGCCGTCGTAGGTATAGTGGAATTGGTATATGGTAGATATTGGTTGCACTTTGTGGTGAACAGGGGATGTTTTCAACGACACCCCTTTGCCCAGGAGCATTCCCATAGATGCATTTTCAGTATTTCTCCTTTTAAATTCACATTTTACTATAGGTTAATGTCATAGGAGTACACTATTTGCCTAAAGAATGTTTTTTGCGTTGATATGAATAACAATTCATGGTGGGGTCATATATTAGAAAGGCCACGGAGCAGTTGGGTCCCAAACTGGCAACCCAAGAAAAGCATACCAGGGAACCATAACACATATCCCGTACCCAATAGCCAGCAATACGGATACCCATCCGGCCTTAGCATAGTCAGTCATTGAAAAGGTATTGCTGCTATAAGCAATGACTGCAACTGTGATTTGTGTGGGCAGGATGTAGGCAAAGGTGTCCGTGTCGGCCACAAGCATGGTAAAGGCCACAGGGTGCAAGCCGAGAGTTGGAGCAAGTTTTACAAGAATAGGAGCAAAGAGGCTGATAGCGGCGACATTGGACAGCATACCAAGACGGATGATGTGCGTGCCAACCATGACAATAAGCAGGATCAGCCACCACGGGTGCCCAACGGCAAAGATGTGGATATGTTCTGCGAGCCATGCTGCAAGACCGGAGCTTCCCATGCACTGGGACATGGAGAGAGCCCCACCCAACATGATCAGCGTCCCCCATATGGTGCGTTCTTGAATTTGCTTCCACTTGAAGGGGAAAACGCCGGGGATAAAGAGCAAGACAAGACCGATCATGGCTACAATATGGCTGGAAATATGGTGCCAGCTTTGTGTCATCCATAATGATGCCGTAAACCCAAAAATAAGCAGAATGAGAATCTCGCTTTGCGAAATTTGGGGCAGGCGTTTGAACTGCTCTGTTAACACTTGGGCTCCGCCTTCAATTTCCATATTTTTTGTCTTGAAGTGCCAGCGCAGCCAGATATTTGTTAAAAAAAACATGCCAAGATACGGCCATTGCAGAATAAACCAGTCAAAATAGGATATGTCAATATGAAGCTCTTTGCTGAACAGGCCCACGAGCACGAGGTTGGGCAAATGCGAAGTAAGGATGCACATGCCAGAAATCATGGAGCCATAAACAAGCACCTGAATCATTATATGCTTTTTTACAGCGCGCTCGGCTGGCGTATCACCGAAAAGATTTGTGATGCCGTTGACAATGGGCAGCAGCAGCGCTCCGCGGGGATTCGCCCCAGGGACGATAATGGAGAGAATAAAGTTGACGCCGAAGAGGCCCATTATAGTGCTGTTGGCGCTTCGGATACGTAGTTTGTGCAGCAGGGTAATGGCGATGCGCTTGTCTATGCCAGCTAGCTGTATAATGGCGGCCATGATAAATGCTGCCATACAAATAAAGTAGGCATTGGAGGTAAAGCCCGACACGGCGTTGGGAAATTTGTCGACAGCCCCGCTCAGAACGAGAAGCATGGGAATGGCCACTCCAGTTATACCCACGGGAATGGCTTCGGAAACCCAGATTATGCTGGCCCACACAACCACCGCCAAGGTAGCCTTGCCTTGTAGCGTGAGTCCATCCGGTTGCGGCATGAACAGCATAATGCCAAAGAAAACAACCCACGCAAAAATAAAACCGAGAAATGATTTTTGCGGGGATACCCCCGCCATGTCAGCGTTATTGTGCAGATTAGTCAGAAAGCGGGATAGTCCGAAACGAGGGCGAGGTTGGGTAGCTGGCGCATCATGTAACATACTTACCTCCCTAGAAAAAATTCTAGTTTTAAGACATCCTGCACTGGTGATTGAAGGCGGTCTTTATCCCCTGCAAGACCGGAATGTCCTGCAGGGGTAATCCGCGATCACCTATGACGGAAAGAAAGGTGCATCCATTACAGGACGACGTCGCCCACATATTGCCGTTTGATGGAGAAATGTTTTTTCCATGCGGCCCAGGCTCGCAAGCCCATAATCATTTCCTCATCTGGATCTCCCTGCGGAAAGGTGTGCGGGTTGTCGGCTTCGGTCCAGATACCTTTTTTTCGACGTTCTTCACGCTGGCTAACAAGCCAATCATTGTAGCTTTCAAATACAATGTGCCCTTCGAAGCCGTCCAGGGTTGCAGCACGAACGCGGCCGTCAAATTCCACGTATTTGTTGATCATTTTTTCGGAAGGCATTTCTGGAGCTACATCATTCTTGTAACCGGCTTCTTCCAGTGCCTTTCCGGCTACTGCTGCAAAGATGCGCTGGTCACGTTGGCTAAGCAGATCCTTATATATCCCTACATACTTATCGCTAATGGCGTGCCCCAGAGGTGCGTGATCGCGTGAAGCACCGCGTGCCTTGGCCATGTCTGTCTTGTAAAAATCAAGCATTCCCGTTTCAAAATCTTCACCCAGGAATTCGCATACGCCGCGCATGACCTGCTCGGGTTGATGTACGAGTTTTTCATAGCAGACATCCAGCCACAAACCCTTATCCATCAGTGGTTTGCGCCAGTCTTTAACAGCATTCCAGCAGCGTTTCCATGAGTGGGCTGCGCAATAGATATTGGTAGGTCCGAAAGAGGATTCCATGTAGTCCACACAGGCATCTCGCCCATCGCGGGTGATGTAAATAAACTGAGCATTGGGAAAGTCATGATGCATCGCATCGATAAAATAGAGATTGTGCGGTGTTTTTTCGCCCCAGCGCGGTTTGTTGCTGTATTGGGCGAACCGCTGATGCATTGCGGCGTAAAGTCCCGCAAAGCTACGTTCTGGAGCCAGTTCGATGACCTCGTCGAGGATCGCCCGCGGGTTGACCTGCATGCCCCACAGGGGAGTCTTGAGGCCAAAAACCATTTCGCTGGCCAAGGTGCGGAAATTTTCATCTTTAGAAAGATCGCCATAGGTATGCAGATAGGGATAAAAGCGGGGATAGTACCACACGACTTCCGGCACGGCGATACGTGAGTGGCAACCGAGAAGCGCCATAACCAGTGTTGTTCCAGAACGTTCCGCACCAATCATGAATATGGGGCGTTCGTTAAGTGTAATGGACATGCAATACTCCTTGTTCAATTAAGATTGTATTAATGCCCTCATCAGGATGAAACCACCGACGAGTATGCACACCACGGAAACCGTCTTTTTTAAGGTTGCAGTAGACACGGTATGTGCCATGCCGACACCTAGAATGACGCCCACAAGTTCCAGCACCGTCACCCATGCCGCGACTGAAAAATTGATGGCTTCGTTGGAAACATTGCCCAGTGTGCCGGAAAGCGCCGCCGTGATCTGAATGACCTGACTTGTGGCGATAGCCGTCAATGGGGCGAACCCCAGTATGACCATAAGTGGTACTGAAAGAACGGGGCCGCCCACGCCAGTGAGCCCTGAACCGAAGCCCACCAATGCGCCTATACCCAGCAACAGGGGGAGCCGCCGCCGAGGATGTTGTTCTGCGGATTTTTTGCGGGCAGGTAACAGCGCGTAGACACCGGCAAAGATGATGACGCTGCCCAGCAGGATCTCCAGTAGGTGCGGCGCGGCGTAGCCATTGCACAGAGCCCCAACATAGCCTGACGGGAGCGCCCCGAGGCAGACGGGGACCGTAATGCCCCAGTTGATGCTCCCGTGGCGCTGGTATAGCCATGTGCCCAGCACTCCGGTGAAAATGAAGCTGAACAAGGCCGTTCCCATGGCCACCTGAATGGGAAGGTTGGCGAATTCGTTTAGGGCGGGAATGAGCAGAATACCACCTACACCGACCGTGCCAATAAGCGCGCCCACGAGAATGGCGACCAAGGTTAGGAGAATAAACATACATATGCTCCAAATACATAAGGTTGCCGCATCATCAGCAACTACCGTGCCAGATTTTTTTTAGATTAATAAACTGATATTAAAGAATAAAATTTAGGCATGCCAGAGTAGGCATAGTTTAAAATTGCAAAGAGGTGATGATATCTCTTTCTTTCGAAATATCATCACCTCCCATTTTGCTTGGCAGATATGCATCGTATGGTTGTGCGCAGATAGATCCCCGGCTTCCTCAACTTCAATATGTGTCGGCCTAATGGCTTCCATGCGCCCCCTCTTTTCCGGCGCGGTTTCCTGTACCTTGTGGGGATTTATGGATTGGCATATAAGGCCCTGCCAATCGTCACACCCTCTTTCCTGCCCCTTTTTCGACTTTACCCCAAAAGGATTTCTTTACTGACAAAAAAGAAGAGAAGCAGGGGAGAGGCAAAGGCAGTTGTGGTTCGCCGCAATTGCGGGCGAACATCCGATAAACTCATCCCAACTGGAACGGAGTACAAGAACATGCTTCAGACTCCGTTTTTGAAACGAAAAAAGGCTGCATTTTCATGCAGCCTTTTTTCAAAACTAACCCCCGGGGCTAACCCCTTGTGGGTATCTGGTGAGGTTTTTATTATAACCTCTTGAAATCAGTTGGCGTCCCCAAGGGGTTTTGAATATTCTATATAAGTCTACAATATTATTGATTGTTTTTAGAAATTTTTATTTTCTACGCGAAAGCTAATACACATCGGCATAACGGCGGCAATCCCTCATTGGGGGAATTGAACCGCTCCCTCATATGCTCCCTAAACAGGTCGGATACAAGTGCAGCCCTATTTTTAGGATTTCGTGACGTTAAAGCCCAACTCATCTTCCAGGGCGGCTATCAATTCGGACGGACGAACATTCAACGCTTTCGCAATGATGAAAAGCATGTCGAGATGGGGCCATTTCCTGCCGACTTCCAGTGTGCAAAGGTAGCCAAGACTTATGCCCATTTTTTCGGATAACTGTTCTTGTGTCAGCCCTGCCGCTAGCCGATACCGGCGTAAAACATGCTGAAAATTTAGTCGTGCTGCTGAATTAAGAGGATTTTTCATTCTCTTATAATAGGCGTTTGCATGTTTTTTGTTTCTAGCCTACAGACTAGAAAAACTAGTCTATAGGCAAGAAGGTCAGGATTGCCGTTGTGGAGGTGAAATTATGAATTTTTGGGAGCCGGAAGGGTATCACCAGTTAGGCCGGGATTTGTGCAAAGATATTGAGTGGGATGATGTGTACGCCCGTTTCAAAATTGCAACGGGAACCACAAATAAAACAGACTTGGCTAACTACCTTGGGGCGCGGGTTTCGTGGCTCAACTTCTGTCGAAAGTATCAGATTGTGCCTGTGAAATGGTTGCGACGGTTAGTGTTTCTGAAAAGCGAATATACGCCGCAATGGGTCTTGCATGGCAGAGGCAAGCCAAAGTGGGAGGGGTGGGAGCTTGATAGTCCGCAAAGCCAAAGGATCCAATAAACCGCTTTTATTTTTGCTGACGGTAAGTAAGGGCTTTCTGGGTTGATTACGAACCAGTAGCCCCTTGGGAATGGCGGCGGATATGAAAGGCTGTTACAATTTTTGAGTTGGCAGAGTATGAACTTACTTGACACATATCAAATAATGTTGAACTATCAATCTATGCAAACGAAACAAGCAACCAAAATCTTTGAGGCGCTTTCTTCCGACGTGCGCCTGGACTTATTCAGGCTACTGGTCAAACACGCGCCTGACGGCCTTGTGCAAGGCGATATTGCCAAAGAGCTTGATATTCCTTCGACCAATCTTTCCTTTCACCTCAAGGCCATTGTGCATAGCGGACTGGTGGACGTGGAACGGGAAGGTCGGTTTATGCGTTACAAGGCCAATATCCCGCTGATGCTGGATATTGTGGGCTATCTGACGGAAGAATGCTGTTCCGGCAACCCGGAGGCTTGCCAAAGGTTCAGGGATGCAAGCCCGGTGAGTGGCATCCTGCCCAAGCGTGTTGATTGATAGGAGCAATTTTTTTTCACCTAAATATCAACTGGTCAACATATGTTGACATGAGAACGGGAAACCATGATGGATACTGAAAAGATGGGTTGTTGCTGTTCCGGGCAGACCCCGACCCCTGTGGCAAGCTCAGAAGGCTGGAATCGGAAATATTTGGCAATGATAGCGTCGCTGGCCGTGCTCTGGTGGCTGGCTTACAGCTATATTCTCCCGGCTTCACACTGGCTGGTTTTCGGGCTGTTCGGTATGAATCCTGAATCGCATCTCGGCGCTTCCTTGGAATTTTTCATCTACGATACGGTGAAAATTCTTCTGCTACTGGTGGCGCTGATTTACGGCATTGCCTGGATACGCGCCTCGCTGAATGTGGAACGTGTGCGCGATTATCTTGCCGGAAAACGGCGCGGCCTTGGGTATTTCCTCGGTGCTCTGTTCGGGTCGGTCACACCGTTTTGCTCCTGTTCCAGTATTCCGCTCTTTCTCGGTTTCACTACGGCACGAATCCCTATTGGCATCACCATGTCATTCCTGATTACTTCGCCGCTTATCAACGAAATCGCCGTTGTGTTGCTGTGGGGGCTGCTCGGCTGGAAATTCACGGTAATTTATGTGCTTGTAGGCATGGCGGCGGGAATCATCGGCGGCTTTTTTATGAACAACATCAGGGCGGAACGCTGGCTGCAACCGTTCATAATTGAAGCCATGAACAACGCCCCCGCGCATCAGTATGTCAGCGAGAGCGGCGAAGTGCAAAAACTGACTGTCAGGCAGCGGCATGTATTCGCTTATGGAGAAATGACTTCTATCTTCAAGCGCGTCTGGAAGTGGGTCATTATCGGTGTGGGCATCGGTGCGGCGCTGCACGGTTTTGTGCCGGAAAACTGGTTTGCGGAAAATCTTGGAGCCGGTGAATGGTGGTCGGTTCCCGTGGCCGTATTGGTGGCGATTCCTCTTTATTCAAATGTGACGGGAATTGTGCCGGTTATGGAAAGTCTGCTGGTCAAGGGCTTGCCTATTGGTACGACAATGGCTTTCTGCATGAGTGCCGTAGCAGCCAGCATCCCGGAAGTGATGATGCTGCGACAGATTATGACCATCAAACTGCAAGCGGCTTTCATCGGCTATTTATGGGTGATTTTTACACTGGTGGGTTGGCTGTTCAACATTCTTGGCCCGTACATAGTTTAATCAACAGGAGAGAGACAATGGAAATAAAAGTATTCGGCCCCGGCTGCGCCCGCTGCACGGAAACGGAAAATCTGGTGAAAGAAGTGGCTGCGGCCAAGGGCGGCAATATCACAGTGCAAAAAGTGTCCGACCTGAAAGAAATGATGGCGGCGGGCGTGATGTCTACCCCGGCTGTGACTGTTGATGGCGTGGTGAAATCAACGGGAAAAATTCCAAGCAAAGAAGAAATCGCGGCTTGGATTGACGGCGCTGGCGGTTCGGCTGCTCCCGGTGCATCCGGTGGTTGCTGCTGCGGTGGTAAGTGCTGAAAAGGAAGCGGCGGGGAATTTAGCAAGCCGTTTTTTTATAGGCCCAATGCACTGGCAATGCGCCTGAGTTCTGCTTTTTCTTCTTCCAGAAACAGCTTTGCCTCGCCATATTGGAGCGCTATTCGGGAATATTTTATTGCTGACTCCCTATAATCTTTCCCGAGGCTGCCAAGATGGACAAGGGTTTTCTGGAGCCGTACCTGAACCTCGTAAGAAGCGGCTGCATCCCGAATCACCGGATTGAAAGCGTCTTGAAAAAGATCGTCAATGCAAAGTTCGGGTACCCAAAGGCGCTTGAATTCAGCTGCTTCATCTTTCCTTTCAACTGTGTACACTTCAAGTACACGACCTGCTCTGACAACAATGTCAATAGCCGTGCCCTGGTCATTGACTGCCGGAGACATGGCCCGTGAGGCTACTTCCGCCAGGACGCATAGGCCGAAGCGCGGGTCTTGTTCAAAGGTGCGCTGGTCTGCAATGGTGAAACATTTGCAGAATTCGCGATATGATTCAGATGTAAGTTTCTTGGTGAACAGAGCGAGCAGCGTGCCTTTTGTAACATATTTGCCCGGCGTGCTAGCAACGTACACATCGACCTCATGTTCCTCCGCGAGTTGAGAAATTTTTTTGGCGTCGAAATATTGTAAATAGCCACTGGATTCCGCTTGTAAGTCAGTCCATTCCGGTAAAACATCAGGGAAAGTTTCAAACCGATTGCATCCATAGGTTGGTTTATGCGCGCGCCGCTTGATTGCATCGGTAGCGGCTTTTTCAATAAGACCGTTGGTTTCATTCACCCTGCCCAGAGTGGTCAGCCTGTCTACCCAGCGGATGAACGTCACCACGATGAAGATGACTGTAACGATGGTAAAGACGAACAGGATAAACCTTCCGCCGCCCTCATACAAACCCATGTTCAAGGCGATAATCCCGACCAGACTGAACAGGAAGGTTCCTAGAAAGGTGCTAAGGGCATTCTGGGTTGTTTTGTCTTCTGTGATAAGCCTTGTGGCGCGGGGTGTTACATTTGATGTTGCCGCGCCATAGGCAGAAACCATCGTGGATAAGGAAAACGTAGTCACTGCCAGCATGCTTGAGGCCAGTATAGTCAAAATATTCCCGGCAGTTTCAGAGCCGACAATTTTACTGAGCTCTTCGGGAATATAGCTTTTAAAAATCACCGCTACCAAGGCGCTCAGAACACCAAGCAGGGCGTAGGCGGAAACCTTGGGCCATATTTTTTTTGCCAAGGCCAGAATGGTAAATTTTACGTTCGTCATACGGCATTATTTGTAGTAGTTCAGACTTGATCTGACAGTCGGTTCCGTTTTGATGGTTCCGATTGTCAGGTTAGTTGAGTTGTCCGACCTTTTCCTTCCAGATCTGTTTTCCGTCAAGGAGTGTTTGCAATGGCGTTCTGCCGCAACACTTTTTCCCTTGATGTGTCCTTTCGATGTTGTAATGTTCCATCCAGACATCCAGATCGGCCTGCAGTTCCTCCAGAGAGTTATACAGTTTCCGCCGGAAGGCAACCTGGTAAAACTCGTGCAGGATGGTCTTGTGGAAACGTTCGCAGATGCCGTTTGTCTGCGGATGCCGCGCCTTGGCCTTGGTGTGTTCTATGTTGTTTATGCCCAGATAAAGCTGGTAGTCATGCGTTTCCAGTCTGCCGCAGTACTCTGTGCCCCTGTCCGTCAGCATGCGGATAATGCCCATTTCCATTGAAGTGAAGAATGGCAAAACCCGGTCATTGAGCAGGTCGGCTCCGGTGATGGGTGTTTTGGTAGTGTAGAGCTTGGCAGCCGCCCACTTAGAGTAGGTATCCACAAAGGTTTGCTGATAAATACGGCCGACGCCCTTGATGGTGCCGACGTAAAATGTGTCCTGACTGCCGAGATATCCGGGATGATGGCTTTCTATTTCGCCGCAAGCCTCATCGTCGTGTTTTTTACGCTCCAGAGCTTGTACCTGGGCTTCGGTGAGCACAATGCCCTCTTCAGCGGACTTCTTCTCCAGGGCGTTCAGGCGCTGCTTCATTGAGGCCAGGTCATGGCGCAACCAGATGGAACGCACCCCTGACGGCGACACAAATACGCCGGTTTTGCGCAGTTCGTTGCTGGCCCGCACTTGCCCATGAGCAGGGAAGGCTATCGCAAAATCCAACACCGCCAGTTCCGTGGCCTCTTCCACGCGATTTTTCAGGTTGGGCTTTTTGCGGCTGACCTCAAACAGCGCTTCAACGCCTCCGGCGTCTCGTGCTGTTTGATACCGGTAGAAGGTATCTCTGGAAAAGCCCATGATGCGGCAGGCTCTGGAGACATTGCCGAGTTCGGCAGCAAGGTTGAGAAGTCCGGTCTTGTGTTTGATGACGTTTTGATTGAAACTTTCCATGGGGAAACTCCGTGGGCGCTGTGCCCGGTTGATGGTACGTTTACACTTCCATCAAAACGGAGTTCCCCTCGCTTTTCAAGGGACAACTGTCAGATCAAATCGCGACTACTTCACATTATTCCTGTCGCCAATTCGGATTGTGGAGAACGTATATTCGGAGGAACTGCATAGTCAATTTTTGCTATTAAATAACTGGTTGTCTATTAGTTCTTATATCCGCTCGTTCGGTTTTCTGTCCAGTTTTGTGCGCGATACCCCAAAGAAGTGCCGCGTTGCAAAAATCCGTGCTGCCCTGGTGAGTCAGCTCTCTTGCCCGGTTATTCGCCATGCCCGGAAGTTGGCACGTTGGAGAAATTTTTTGAGGTAGTTCGCGAAGAGCGCCGCCTTTGGTTGGAAATGCCTGCAAGCCCTGGTCATAACCCTGTGCATCGTGACGGGCGCGATATTCAACGGCTGGGGCCTGTTGACCCTGGCCGAGAAGAAAATCACGACTTTGCACCGGGAAATAACCGCGCTGTCAGAACGGAAAGATTCCATGGAAGCCCAGAGCGCCCCGCTATGGGCCACTTTCAAGGGGCTGGAGCCGTATCAGTCGGAGGGCAAGGACTATCTGCTGACACCGGAGGGCTGGACAATCACCCACGGAGGAACGCTCGGCAAACAGAAAGCCTGGAGAATAGTGAGGAAATAGACCATGACCGAACTGGAGCGCACTCTCAAAAACACCTTGCTCACCTTGGAACAGGAATTGAATGCCACCCAGAAAATGCACGGCACATCCCTGGTCAACCACCAGCGCAGCTTGGAGAGCCACGCCCAAACCATTCGTCAGCTACAGGAGAACGTGGCCAGTTCCGAGTCGAACAACAGGAATCAGTGCGGCACTTGCAACGCGTTAGCGATATACATGCGAACTTGAAACCGCTCTTGTCGCGTTTGAGCGCCTTGTTGAACGCCAAATAGAACGATTGCGGGCACAGGGGAGCCAACGCAGCCGTGGGCCGGGGTTGGGGAGGTAAGCCATTTCGGCACAAGTTTGGTTTGGGGTTATGGGACAATGCCCGATAACGCCTTTTGGTACCCAATGAGCAGCAGCTTATCGCCTCGCGCGAGCGGTTGATGCGGGTCTGGCACAAAAACGTACTCAGCTGCGTTTGCTGGACAGATTGCAGCCACCAAAAGACCGTTTGTGTCTCTCAATTTAAGCTCCGCCAAAGACTTCCCTGTCCATTTGTCTACAATAAGTTCCTGGATGAGCACTCCGGTACCAATTGGAAGCAGGTCCAGCATCCCAGGGGTGTTCAGGCGATATGCCACTTGGGTGGCTACGTCTATTTCCGGCTCAAGCACCCGTCCTACGCCTAGTTTGCTAAGAACTTTACGGTGAGCCGCGCTTACCGCTTTTACCAAAATATCTTTTGCTCCTATCTCTTGAAGGTTCAAGGTGATCAAAATGGAAGAATCCATTGTGCTCCCTACAGATACCGCAACAGTGTCACAGGATTGAAGCTTCAACTGGTCCAGAGCTGTTTTGTCGGTAGCATCCGCCACATAAGTCTGTGGAAAAATATCCTGGACGGCATGCACACGTTGAGGATCAATATCTACTCCTAGTACATTATGACCCAACTCTGTAAGCACGATGCCCAGTTGCCTGCCAAATTTTCCCAGGCCGATAATCCCGACTTCCAATGTCTTTTTCATGTAATTACCCTATTGGGATTGATTCTTCAGGATAGGCATAAGCGATTTCTGTATGGAATTGCTGAATGGTCGTTATCAGCCACACCGGGCCGAGCTTGCCTATGAACATAACAAGACAAAGAACAATTTTTCCCCAGTCAGTCAACAAGGGGGTAATATTGAGCGATAATCCTGTTGTACTGAACGCCGAAACTACTTCAAAAAATAAACTGAAAAGAGGAATACGTGCGGCGCCATGATGCGTCAGCCCGTTTTCCGTAATAGCCAGGAGAAATGTTCCCATGAGAATTGTTAATATTGCATAGTAAAACAGCAACATCGCATTATTGCGTATCTGGCTGTTCATAGCCCTGTTTTGGATAACGGCTTGCTTTCTTCCTTTGAGCTGTGCAGCCAAGCTCGCCAAAAGGACACGAAACGTCGTGGTTTTAATTCCGCCAGCTGCCGAACTCGGTGATCCGCCAATGAACATTAAAAATACAGTCATAAGCAGCGTTATATCTGTAAACCCTACCAGATCCGTAGTTGCAAACCCGGCCGTTCGGCTGGTTACTGTTTGAAAGCATGCAGTAAGAAAGCGTTCTCCAAGTGAGGCATCGCTCCATATTGTATTGCCAAGCTCGGACAGAAATATAAATATGCTGCCGGAAGCGAGCATTCCTATGGTCGTTGTTATAACTACCTTGCTATAGAAGCTCAACTTTTTGCTTTCTGCTGTGGAAAAAAGATTATAGTATCCGCTTTTTTTGCAGCTATGCTGCACTTTTTCCACTATCTCATTTATGACAAAGAAACCAAGCCCGCCTATGACAATAAGAAGCATTATGACGATCTGAAAACTCCAACAGTGGCGTAATGGTATCAAACTATCGGGCCATGGGGCAAATCCCGCATTGCAAAAAGCTGAAACCGCCAAAAAAAGCGCGTCAAACGCCGTCACTCCTTTGGGAGAAAGCAATAAGAGAAAAATAAAGCCGATACATTCAAAAGCAAAAACAAAAAATACGATTCTTTTTATGAACTTTCGTAAGCTGAATACGTTGCTGCAGACGATGGATTGCTGCACAGCAAGCCTGTCTCTCAACGATATATTCTTACCGATAATATAAAAAATGAGCGTGGTGTAAGTTATTATGCCAAGGCATCCAAGCTGCATTAGAGCAATAATTATCCATTGCCCGGCAATAGTAAATTCTGAAAAAACGTCAATTGGCGATAATCCCGTGACACATACGGCAGAGGTCGCGACAAAAAAAGCGTCAACAATGCTGACAGGCTTGTTTGCTGAAAAAGCCTCCAGGCTCAGCAAGGTACCCCCTATCAGAATGGCCAATAAAAAAGCGATTATTGGCAAAACAAATGGAGTGAGATAATGACGTTTAAAGTACTGTTGCATATCTTTGTAATTGTATAATAAAATTAGTGTCTTATTTATTCTGTTGCATGTGGCTTGTTGGGCCGTGGGGCCGGTAGTCTATGGGGTTCAAGCAGAGGCGTCGGCTTGACCAGCAAAATGTTGTTCTTCCCTTCGTACCAAAGCTGGGTGACAGCCAGCAGCGCCTCGTAGGTTTTGCCGAGCGAACCTTCGTCACAAAGAATGACGCCTTTCAGGTAGGAAGAGCGCAGAGCGAATTGCGCGGCGGGTAATTCCGGATGTCCGAAGACGCGAAGGTACCAGCCTGTCGCGGCCATAGGCGTAGGCCGACAGCTTGCGGGCCTTGTAGATGGCGTGAAAAGGCGTAAGTAACGCCGTTTTTCGTGTTGGACATTGGTGCTCATGTCCGAAAGGTATAACGCGGTGACCGGATATTTTCTATAGTCTGTGAGGGCAAAATTTGGCGGGGTTCAATCTGTGATTCAACCAATTGTCGTGACAGTGTAACGACAGACACGGCCCCTGGAATGTCCAAGGGCCGTGTCTGTCGTTGTCGGAAAAAGAGCGGAATGCCGCTACAATTCATCCAGCGGCATGTCCGGTGTAACGGTGAATTGTCCGCTACTCACCCTGGCGGACTTCTCCGGTTGCGACATGGGCGCGGCCTTTTCCGTCTGCACGGGCGGCGGGGGTGTGTCTTTTTTCTTGTCCTTACCGCGTCTGAACTCGTTCAGGTATTTTGCCAGTGTGGGCGGCTTTATCTCAATGCCTTTCTCATGGAGTTTTTCGGCAATCTCTTGGGTATCGAAGCCGCGTTTTTTCATCCGTTCCAGTGTCGGGGCCAGGGCGAAGATTGTTTCTTTCACGGTCAGGCTGCGGTTGCCGTCCAGAGTGACTTTGGCGGGCTTCATCCTGGCAAGCTCCAATCCGATTTCCTTGACCTGGGCTGCGGTGATATTCATGCTTTTTCTCTCCTTTATTGTGGCGGGGCCATACCCCGGATTTTGCTTTTGGCGGTCGAGCGGCACGTTCGCCCACACTTCGCGGAGTGAAGTATAGTGGGCTATACTTCTGCTCCCCGCAAAGATTCAGCGCGGACTCAACGGCCCATGCCCATACCGCGCGGCCTCCGTTCCAATGACTGCGCTCTCTGCTGTTCGCGTTCTGCCCGCTGCCGCTCAAGCTCTGCGGCTTTTTGCTGCTCAAGCTCTTTAGCTTGGCGCTCTTTATCCGCTTGCTGCTGGCGCTCCTGCTGTTTGATTTCTTCGAGCAGCCGTTTTTGCTCTGCCGCTTTCCGTTGCGCTTCCTGCCGCTGCTCCCGCTCGTATTCATCGCGCATCATACTGGCGTCTGTATTCCAGCGGAAAAACTTCTCGGTTTCTTCCAGGCGGGCGAGAAGGTTCTGATTGGTGTTGTTCAAACTTCGGATGCTCGCGTTGATTTTCTGGCGTTCTTCGGCATGCTGCAGTTCAATGCCAAGAACTTTGTCGTGTAGCTCCTTGGCTTGGGCTTGCAATTTCTCGTTATCGGCTTTCAGCTTTTCATTCTGCGCGTCCACGATGCCCTTTGCCGCCAATGCCTTTTTCTGGTGTTCGATTATCCCTTGGGCAGCTTCCAGCACGGATTTGAAATTGAGCATTGACGCCTTGGGAATGTCCGTTTGCTCGGAGAGCATTTTTTCCGCTTCCTGGGCTTGCCGTTCAATGGACTGCAAACGCTCCTGCAATGCGGACTCCTCCCGCTGGCGCTGTACCAGTTCAGCGTTCACGGCCTGGGTTTCTTTTTCCAGACTATGAAGCGCCTCCTGCTGCTGTTTGAATTCACGAGTGTTCAGATGTTTTTTCTTCGCTCCCGGCTCCTGCTCGACGCCGCGCTGCAAATCAAACCCACTGCTTTGCAGATGCCGGGGCAACTCGGTTTGCAGCTTTTTCAGACTTTCCCGTGTGTAGATTTCCTTAGCGTTCAGTCGGCCGTCCGGCGTCACCGGAACATGCAGGAAGTGCATGTGCGGCGTTTTTTCATCCATGTGGACCATTGCGGAAATGACGTTTTCCGCGCCGACAAACTCCGTAAGGAAGGCTTTGCTTTCCTCAAAGAAACGCCTGGTTTCTTCCGGGGGGAGCTTTTCAAAAAACGCGCTGTCAGAGGACACGATGAGGCCGCACATATGCACGGCGTCTTTCCGCACGGCCTTCACCAATAAGAGGTCGTCAATGCGATTCTGGATGGCCTCGGCGTAGTTTCCAGAGGCGGATTCGTGCAGATCGTAGTTGTGGCCGCTGCGCTCATAATCAATATCCGGGTTGGAATGACTTTCTCGCTCCCGGTTGTTGTGGCTCTGGATGCCGCGCACAGCTTCTTTTTTGAATTTATCCATGTGTAAAACGAGATAGGACATAGTTGGACTTCCTTGTATCACTCGCTCTCTCGCTCTTTATGCGGCGGGAAAGCGGTACATTTTTTCATTTTTTGTGGTACAGCAGTTGCAAACTTCGCTGGACATAGTTGCACTTCATTGGATTACTAATACGAGGAATATTGCCGATGTACCGCTGTACCGCCCCTTAGGGGGTGATACAGCGATACACCTGAAAACGGCGGGTCAATTTCCTCCGTCCAGTTTCTTTTTCAACCGCTGGATTGCGCCCTTGGACTTGCCCATTTCCTCGGCGCAGTCGCGGATGCTGTAACCCTCGCTCAAAAGACGCTTGAGTGTTTCCAGTTCCACGTCTTCCAGCACTTTTATCTGCCAGTGCAGGGCATTGCCCTCCGTCACCAGATTGGCCTCAAAGGGCTTGGCATCATCGCCCAATACGCTCCGCGCTTTTGTCAGATGGACTTCAAATCGTGCGCCCTCGGCCATGCTGTATTCTCTGGGCCTCCGTAGACTGATTACCGTGTCCATAATATCCTCCCTGGCGCTGGTGCCGCGCTGGTCGCCGGATTTTCCGGCATGGTGAATAAGGAGCACGGTTATCCCTCTGCGGCGCAAGTCCAGCAGCCACGACTGCATGACTTGCCAGGATTGCGCCTCATTTTCTTTCCCTGTGCGGCACAGGGTTGCGATATTATCCAGCACAACCATGTCCACGCCTTTCAGATACGGTTCCAACGCTAGTTGTCCGCTCATGGTGGATAAATCCGGCATGGGGCAGGGCTGTAAATCCGGCGTGATGAGCGTCAGATTTTTTAAGGCATGGGGCGGAACCGCCATGCCGCTGATAAGAGCGGCAAGACGGCTCTGCATCGCTGTAGCGGGCATTTCTCCATCCACATACAGCGTCCGTTTGGGGGTGGGAGCACGCCAGTCGAAAACAGCCCCGCCGGATGCCACGGCCACGGCAACGCTCAAGGCCACAAAGGTTTTGCCGATGCCACGCGGGGCATACAAAATGCCTATGCCTTGTACCGGGAGAACGGGCGACAGAAGTAACCCCCGTTCAGGAATGGACATGGAAAGAAACTCCCCCATATCCAGAGACACCAGGGCGGGGGCGCTGCCGACTGCGGCGGGATGGTTTTCAGACGCTTCCAACTGACGGCGGACTTCCTGTAGGCCATCGCTTTCGTGCAAATCGTTGAAGTCCGTTCCGATTCCCAAGGCAAAGAATGGAAGAACGAGCCGGGCCAGCGCCGCTTGAGCGGCCTCTTGCCCTTTGTTGCTGCCCGCTTCATCATTGTCACCGCAGATGAGTATGGATTTGTCTGGAAACGCATTACGCACAGCGCCAGCCACGATTGGGAGATTGTTTGCAGAAAACGCCACATACACGGTGTAACCACAAGCAAGGTGAATGCTGGCTCCGGTGGCGTAACCTTCGCAAACGGCAACAGCCTTTTCCGGCTTGCCCTGAATGACAAAATGCCCGCCGTGAACTTTGCCGCCAGTAAGGAAACGCTTTTCCCCATCCGGCGCTATGCGTTGCAGCGTTTGCACGTTGCCGGAAGCGTCTTGTACGGGAATAAGCAAAGTGCCATTTGGGGCTTGTCGCACAGCCCCAAGTGGCGGGATGCCTTTACGCTGCAAGTATGGATGCTCCGGGGAGCAGGGAATGGAAGCGTTTAGCTCGCTCTGCGCTTTTTGCGCCGCCGCTGCCTGTCGCCGTGCAAATTCATCCTCACGTTGCTGTTTTACGATAGCTTGCCGCTGCCGTAATGCCTCCTTTTCCGCTTGGGAAAATGTTCTTTCCTCGGTATCGGTGAACGTTCCTTGCTCTACGCTCTCCCAGTTGCACCACCAGAGTGTCGCAGGGGTGTCCAGATGGGCGATATACGCGCCGTTCTGCTTGTTGGGCTTGGCTTGGGTGGGGCAACGGTGCAGTTTGCCGTCCGCAATGATTTCAGCCGGTATCAGCCCTTTGCCGTTCAGAACATCACGGAAAGTTTGCAGGGCGTTACTCATTGTCTGCCCCCTGCTTGCCAAGGTTCTCTATAAACGCGTCGATGTCCTCGGCTTTCCAGACAGTAGTGCGGGGGCCGATCTTGATGGGTTGGGGAAAGCGTCCGGTGCGGCACCCCTCCAAAAATGAGCTTCTGCTGATGGAAAGGCGAGCCAGAACCTCTTTAATACGGAGTAGCCGCTTAATGGATGATTCAACTTGTTTCTGTGACATAAAAAGCCTCCTAAGTTTTTATTGAACTTAGGAGGCACTAAAGCACTAAAAACACTGAAAAACCGGGAGTGTAGGCTGGGAAATATCGGGAAAATCCGGGAAAAACCGGGAATGTTGGCAAAATTATTCTGTGTAGTAGCGTCCTTCTGCCAGTTCCAAATGCTTCCGGGCGTGTTTAGCTCTGGCGCTGTCTGTAATGCCTTCTCCGCGCAAAATAGTTCCGATTTCTGTTATGCTTTTGATGCCCACCCAATAGTGGAGAGCATAGGCGATTGGAGCATCTTCCTTATACCCGGCAATCCGCATATCGTTACAGACTTGTTGCCCTGTCTTTCCTTCCCATAAAGAGCGGGGAATGAGAATCATACCCTCTTTTTGTCCATGCTCCGCAACTTCGGGCAGGGTATTCGGGGGCGCTTCCTCCCCAACGGACGACGGAATATGCGTTTCGGTAATTATATCTGATTGTTCGGGTTCGGGAACTGGCGGCATTTTTTGTGCAGCCCTTTTGATAACAAACTCGACCATCTTTTCCGTGATGCCTTTTACTTCCTTGACGAAAGGGAAGCCCCGAATAACAGACCAGTAGTGAATGGCCGATAGATTATTCACGGCAACCGTATCGGGGAATATATTTAACAGAACATGGGGAGCAGAAAGTTTCAGGTCAATGTTTTTCACCCCTTCTACCCTGGTGATGCTGGCAATATTTTTCTCCACCAACTCAAGATGATAAAAGAGAAATGTTCTGTCAGAATCATTTACAGCGGATTTACTGTCATACGTTGTCTCGACTATGTAATCGAAACCACTTTCTAAATCCTTGAAAGATATGCGCCGTGCCATTTCATAGAAAAAATCGACTATCCATTTTGCATATGTTTCTGTTGGGAAGTATTTTTCCGGTATCTGGTGGGTTTCAGGGAAAGGCGGATTCTCTACCTTGTAAAGCCGGGAGCATTCAGCGGCGGGATATTTCCAATAAGAGGAATACGCCTTTTGCCACAGTTCATAGGGAAAGACGCCATCAGGGGATAGGTAGTCCAGGAGTTCTTGAGGTTCATATTCGCCCAGGCCGTATGCCTGTTTGACTCTGAACAAAGGTATTTTTTGCGGCTCAAACATGGATTTATCAGTACAACAAAGGCCACAGATGGGCAATAAGCAGAAGGGCGGCGCGGTTTTTGTGAGCGGCACCCCAAAGAAGTGCCGCGCTGCAAAAATCCGTGCCGCCCTGGTGGGTCAGCTTGTGTTTGCTCGATTAGCTATACCACGCCCTGACCATATCAAGGCCATCGTAGCCGAATTGTTTCATATGCTCTTTTTCTTCTTCGCTCCAGCCGGTATCTTTGACGGTGATTTGAGCATTTTCCGGTATTTCCCCAATGGAAACGGTGAGTTCGTTTGTTTCGGCAGAATCATATTCTATTGTATCAAGTTGGTATTCAAACATATTTCCTCCTGTATCACTGTTCTGCCGTCAAACGGCTATGCAATCCACTTGTTCAGTGCTGTCATGCTCACTGGATACTTGCTTTTTTCTTTTCCGGGCCTTGTTTGCCTGAACATGCAGCCAGTCTGCGTATTTTTGTACCACTTGCCTTCTCATTCTAAGATACTTGGCGTGGTTATAGGCTTGTGACACTTCATTGCCGATATTATGGGAAAGCTGCTTTTCAACGGCCTCAAAATTGTAACCAAGCTCGTTGCCGGTCGTTGAGAACATGCCTCTAAGCCCGTGTGTGGTCAGTTCGCCCACGGAGTAGCCCAAACCTTCAAGAATCAGCTTGCGTAGCGTTTCAGGAACTATATGGAGGTTGCCCGCTCCGCCGGGAAACATATATTCAAAGTCGCCGGTGATTTTGTGAAGCTCGGTCAAAACCTTCAACGCCTGTTCACTCAATGGACATTCATCGTTTTCAAGGCCGGTTTTGGTGTTTTCCGCATCTTTTCGCCAAAGTTTCTGCTCAAAGTCAATCTCGGTCCATTTGCCCTCGCAGACTTCGTGAGGCCGCTTCATAGTGTATAAAACCAGCCATAAGCCGTGGATGGTGTACGGAAGGGCTTTCGTTCCCTTGTACTTGGGCTTGTAATCTTCCAGGCGCACAACAAAATCACCGATGGCCGCTGGTTCCACAAGGGTGGCGTGGTGCTTGGCCTTTACCCGCTTCTTGCGGTATCTGCCCAAATTTTGCGCGACATTCGGGAGGCTTTTGTCGTGCAGCTCCGCGTATTCGTAGAGCTGCTTCCAGACACCCGCAACTTTTTTCGCCTGGGCATGTTTTTCCGATTCGGTGAGCAAGCGTATGCAGTCTTCGATCACGGCATGGGTTATATCCCTAAGTTTCATGTGGCCGTAAGGTTTGACAATATATTTCTGCGCCCTGTCGCTCTTGGTCTTGATGGTATTTTTTGACCAGTTGGGGTCGCTTTTGAGCCACTTTTCGACATACTGCTTTACTGTCCAGTGTTGCGGCGAATCGGGTGGCGCGGGGGTATCGGGGTTTCTTTTTTGAGCTTTGGCTTTTCGCGCCATTTGAGGCGGAACAAAGAGGGCGGGGTGAAGCCCCTGGTCGAGATGGGCGCGGAAGGCGGCGTTTAATTGCCTTGCTTCCGCCAGAGAGGTATCGGGAAAAGCGCCGAGCGTTTTATTGTTGGCCTTGCCTTCCCAACGGAAGCGGGCAATCCATTTTTTCGTGCAACCCTTCCTTACGGACGGTTCGACGTGAAGCTCCAGGGCTTCGCCGTCGCCGTAGGCTGCTTTTTTGTCGGTAGCCTTTACTCCCTCAACGAATTTGACAGTGAGTTTTCCCATGTGAAGCTCCAAAAAAAACGTGAGTAGGTATTTGCTTTGTAGCAAATTCCTACTCACATTTCAACTCACATCGGCGCTGGACTGAAGCGGATAAATGCGGACCTACTCACACATTTTTGGCTTCAAAGTATTGCTATTACAGCGACTTAAAAAACTTCCTCGAACCTCTGTGATAAAAGTTTTGGCGTCCCCAAGGGGATTTGAACCCCTGTCGACGGCGTGAAAGCCGCTCGACAAGCGCTTGCCAGCCTTAAATATCAACGACTTACATGCACTGCATGGCGTGTAAATGCACCCAAATGCAGATGCGTTTGTAACCCGTTTTTGTAACCCCTTTGCGATAGCCCATACTCGCAGAGAGGCCCGTTTGTGCTCCGTCTTCGGCCTTACGAAGAGCAGCACATCTTTTTGTCGTCATCACGAAGCACCCCCCGTTTTGGGAATGGGTGCTTTTTTGTTTTCGCTGACTGCCTCATGCCGAGACCCACCCCTGTACCTGCCGGTACCGGGGTGGGTCTTTTTTTGTGCCCGCCCCTTTGGCGAAACACCCTCCGGGGTGTCGTCGTGGGGTGGTTCCCACGGCCTGACGAGCCAGCCGCTCGGTCAATCACCTCAAGCAAAGGAAATAGATTGAGGAAAGCCAGGGCCTAGATAGGCGAAAAGCCAATACGTTGGCGCGTATCGGCTTAACAGCAGAGTGCAAAAATCCTTGTTCTGCGATGGAACGAGGAAACACTAACCCAAAGGGTTCCTCTTTGTCAAGCACATGGGGTCTGCCTGTTTTCGCTTTTTTTCGGCCCGCCCCGTGTTGGGGAGGAGCGCGTGACCATGCAGACATTTGCACCCAGAGGAAAGATTCACGGGCCGATTTTACCACAGTTTGTGTTGGAAACCTCACTAAGTTTTGGAGCCAAGATCATGTACGCCCTGCTGTGCAACTACGCTTCGGAAAACGATCATTGCTGGCCGTCACAGGCTACGTTGGCCGTTCGGCTCTCGTGTAGCGTGAGCAGTGTGAAAAAGTATCTGGCCGAGTTGGCCGGAGCACAGCTCATCAGTGTGCGCCGTGAGCAATATCGCTCATCTGTCTACTATATGTTGCAACCGACAACGCTGAAGACGGTTCGTCATGAAGCAGCAAAGTCTGACCCCCAGGGGACAAATCCTGTCTGTCGCCAGTCAGATGCTGCCTGCGCACAGCCAAATTCTGGCTACATAAATACTCTTAACAAGCAAAGAGAAATACAAAATCCCCCCTTACCCCCCGTGCCGCAAATGCCTCCAAAGGTCGTGCCCACACCCACACGCCCTGCTGCGGGGGGTGGGGGGTCTTTTCTTCATGATTTTGAAAAAGCCTGGGAACTCTACCCCAAAAAAGAGGCCAAGGGCTTGGCCCGTGTCGCCTGGCAGCATCTCAAGCGTATGGGACAGCTTCCGGCCCTGACGGAACTTGAAGCCAGCATCCGCCACTTCATGTCCACGGAAAACTGGCAGCGAGAACAAGGGCGCTTTGTGCCCCAGATGGGCAACTGGCTCAAAGGGCAACGCTGGCTGGATACGTCTGCCCCTGTAGCCGCTGTCACCACACAGGAAGCGGCCAAGACGCAACAGGCGGTCAGTGCTGCGCAGGCCATGCAGGTGCAGCACGAAGCCGACAAGGCCCGGCGCAAAGACGAGTTGGAAACCCTGCGGCCAACCTTTGCTGCTTTTGCCGCAAAATTCCACGAGAAGGAAAGCCCCTGGCATATGCCGATGGCCTTTGGCCTGTGGGCATATTTGCACGGCAAACACATGGCCCCCACGCCTGCCGATGTGCCGGACGACAACAGCCTGGGCATCGTCGCCTTTCTGCAAGCCTTCAAGCGGCGTTGCGAAGAGGCTGCCTGGCAGCAGGCCCATGCTCATAATCCCGCCCTGAACTCCTTTGCGGGCCAGTACGCCGCCAAGGCCGCGCCGCACAACGATACTTCGCTGCACCATCCGCTGTTTTCCCGAAGGCCTCCGCAAGAAGCCTTCGGCAGGGCTGTTTGACGACTTTAACACGAGGGGATTTTTCGTGAAACAAACACATTTTTATTGCCTGCTCCCGGCACTGACCATGCTGCTGTGGGGCTTTCCGGCAGGGGCTGCGGAACAAGCTCCCGCACCTCCGGCACCCGTAATCGGCCAACAAGGGATTGTCCTTGGGCAACCGGAAATGCAGCGGCCTGCCGCTGCGCCCCTTCCTCCGGCTGCGGCGCTTCCTGCAACGCCTGCCGCTCCGGCAGCGCCGCCCGCGCAGGCGGCAACACCTGCTGTACAGGCTGAAGCCAAAAAACAGCCGGATGTCCAGACGCTGTTTCAGGAAAGCCTGCGGCAGATGATGCCGCTCGATGACAGCCAGATTCAGGAATACCGCAAGCATTCGGATCAGCGCGAACGGGCCTTGCTGCCGGTGTCGCCCGCCTTGGCGTCACGCACGGTTCGGGTGTCGCTGGAGCCGGGCACAGCCCCGATCAAGGTATTCACCACGGCCAATATCGCCACGTCACTGCTCATCCACGATTCCACGGGGCAGCCCTGGCCCATCACTTCCGTGACCAACGGCGGGCCGCATTTTTTCCAAGTGCTGCGCCCTGAACTGCCGGACGGGAATCTGCTCAACATCATGCCCACCCAGAGTTACGGCACCACAACCATCGTGGTCACGCTGGACAAGCAGGACATTCCACTGGTCATCCGGCTGGAATCCGACTCCGTGCGCGGGCCGGAGCGCCGGGCTGACGCGCTGGTGCTCTTTCAGATTGCCCAGCACGGCCCCAGGGCCAAGCCGCCTGTCATTCAGGACATCAAAGAGACCGTGAACTCGGCCATGCTGGCCTTTCTGGATCATGTGCCGCCAACAGGGGCTGTGCGGGTGCGCATGGAGCCGCGCCTGGACAAGGTACAAGTGTGGAAGCTGGGTGAGGCGCATTACATCCGCACCAATCACAGCATGATGTGGCCCGCCTGGTCGGCGGTGGTGCATGGCGCGGGCAGCATGAAGTGCTACGAGGTGCCTGTCACGTCACGGGTCATGCTCTCCATTGACGGAAAAATCCAGACTCTGGTGTTGAAGGATGCCGCAAGCGGTGAGGTAAAGCCATGAGCGTCACCAGCACCGAAAAAAAGCGTCGCTTCTTCATGTTCGCCCTGTTGGGCGTGGCCGTGGCCGCTGTAATTGTGATTGGCTCCATGATGCTGTTTGCGCCGAAAAAGCCCCCGGCTTCGGCCAATCTGGGCACGGCCCGCACGGATGCCGTCAAAGGCCAGGCGGGCGGCGAAGGCTCGGAGGAGTACAACAAAAAGCTGGAAACTCACGATCAGCAAAAGGCCAACAGCGCCCTTGCCGCTGGCGAGAGCTTTATTCCCACGCCTGTGGGCACAAAGTCGCCGGTGGTGACGCGCAAGCCAGACACACCCCCGCCGCCCCCGCCAGTGACGCCGCCGCGTGTTGCGCCCGCACAGGCTCCGCGCACAGACAACACCCTGCAAAAACGGATGATGGAGGATTTGGCAGCACTGGACGCCAAACTTTCCGGTGTGGCTCTGGAGCAAGGAAAGATCGTTTTTGTGAGCGACTTTTCCAAGGACAAGACAGTGGCGGCTCCTGCGGCCATCGCAGGCGGCGCGGAACAGCCAACCGGCACCGCGGCGCTGGCTCTGAAGCCCGGCGACATGCTCTACGCCGTCATTGATACCGGCGTGAACTCTGACGTGCCGTCCGCTGTCATGGCGACCGTGGCCTCTGGCAAATACAAAAACGCCCGTCTGCTCGGCAAGTTTCAGCGTTTTGAGGAACGTCTGGTGCTGGCCTTCACCAGGGTCATTCTGCCGGACGGCTCGGACGCGCAGATTGAAGGCTATGCCGTTGACCCGGCCACGTCCGAAGCCTCTGTGGCCTCTTCGGTGGACACGCATTTTTTCAGCCGCTGGGGCGGGCTGGTGGCATCGGCCTTTCTGGAAGGCCTGTCCAACGCCAAAAAGTACAGCGGCTCGCAAAGCACCATCTATGGGGGCATGAACGGCCAGACCACGGATCAGATGGTCTGGAACACCTACAGCCCTGCGGATCAAGCGTGGATTGCCGCTGGCAAGGTGGGGGAAAAGGCCGGGAAAATCTTTGAAAAAGGCTTTGACCGTCCCCCTACAGTCTACCTCGAAAGCGGCACGGCGGTGGGCATTCTCGTGCTCAACGTGAAGGCCCAATCAGGGAGGTGATGTATGGAAAATTACGTCGCCAACGTCATTCCGCACCTGCAACAATGGTGGCCCGTGATCATTGTGCTGGCCTACCTTGTGGGCATCGGCTTTGCGATGGTCTCGCTGGCACAAAGCGTCAGCCACAAGCACCGCTTCAGCCGTTCCACAGCCGTGTGGACGCTGTGGGCTGCCGTGCTTTTGCTGAACATCCCCGCGCTCATGGATTCTCTCGCCATGACCGTCTTCAACCAGACCTCGGAACAGACCCTGAGCTATTCGCCTCCGGCTTCGCCCGGCGCGGTCTACATCCAGTTCGCTGTTTACGGCATCGCCACGGTGGGAGTCATCGGCATCATCCGAGGCCTGTGCCTGCTGCGGGACACGCCCAATCAATCCATGAACCTGAGCCGCTGCATCGTGCATCTGTTCGGCGGCATCATCGCTGTGAACCTCGTCACCTTCCTGCGCGGCATCGGGGCCACACTGGGCGGTGATGTGCAGACAACCATTGCCAAAATCATCGGGTAATGAAGGAGGATTCTATGAACACCCGTTTTTCTCTCACTTCGGTGTCCCCTGTCCGTCTGACCGCTGCGGCCCTGGCTGCCGCCGCTGTGTGGCTCTTTGCGCCGGAACTGGCACAGGCTGCCGTGACCTTTGGCGACATCGGCCAGAACGTGGCCGACAGCGCCAAGGGGGTAGCCAAGGGCGTCACAATGGTGGGCTTTGCCTCTGGTGCGGGCATGGGCGTGTGGGGTTGCATTGATATGTACAAGGCCAGCAAAAGCCAGTCCGGCCAGTCGGGCAACTACGCGCCGGGCATCGCTAAGGTCGTGATCGGCGCTCTGGCGCTCGGCATTGGGGAGTTTCTCGGCTCCGGTTCCGCCACGCTCTTCGGCACTGACCAGACCACGGGCCTTGATGAACTTGGGCTGCGGTAAGCAGGAGGGCGTATGAACTGGTTCAAAAAGAAGAAGCCCTTGCCGGAGCTTGCGACGGTGGATGCGGAAGGAACGACAGCACCGACTGATGTTGTGGAAAATCCTTCCCCGGATGCGCCTCCGGCCTACAACGCCGAAACCATCATCGGCGGGCTTGGCTGGTATCGCTCGCAGTATCAGCGGGCCATGAAGCTGGCGGTGGGGCTGGTGCTTCTGCTGCTTGTCTGCATTGCGGTCGTTGTGCTGCTCATCCTGAAACAGCCCACGCCGCGCTATTTCGCGGCCACGCCCGATTTGCGCCTGGCTCCGCTCATCCCTCTGGACAAGCCCGTGCTCACGCAACAGGGCCTCCTGAATTGGGTGACGGAGACCATCAGCAACGCCGTGTCGCTGGACTTTCTCGAATGGCGCGAGAAGCTCTCCAACGTGCGGGAGAACTTTGACGATACGGCCTTCAAGTCCTTTCTGGCCTCGCTGGGCAGCTCCGGCATTCTGGACATGATCAAGGAGAAACGCCTTTCCGTGTCTGCCGTGGTCACACGAGCGCCGGTCATCACCGCATCGGGCCTTGTGGGTGGCAAAATGACCTGGAAGGTCGAGTTCCCGCTCATCGTGTCCTACGAATCCAGCCAGGGAGTAGAAAGCACCCAGCGCCTCATGGCGACCGTGCTGGTGGCGCGGGCCTCTACCGTGCTCACGCCTCGCGGGGTGGTCATTCAGCAAGTTGTGCTGAAAAGGGGGGACGGCTGATGCTGGATACCCTCGTACACGGCGTTGATCGTGGTCTTCGTGCTCTGTCCGAGACCTTTTACGGGCCTGCGGGGTCGTATTGCAAGCTGGAAACCGTGGACAGAGGTGCCCTGGTGGCCGACGACGGCAGCCTCATCACCGTCTTGCGGCTGGAAGGGGCGCTCAAGCAGGTGGGCCTTGCCGAGCACAAAACCATCATGCTTGGCCTAACGGAAAAGCTGCAATCCACGCTCTCGCGTCCCGGCCACTGCATTCAGGTGGTGTTTGAATATGACCCGGAGGCCAGCGAGGGGCGCATCCGTGAAATGCTGTTGCCCTCGCGCCGTACCGCGCAAAACCTTGGTCTGGACATTGGCCCCTTACTGGAAAACTGGGGTCAAGCGTTGCAACGCTATTGCTCGATGGAGACCTGCTGGCTGGTTTTGTGGACGCGGCCTGGTGTGCTGGCAGAAAGTCTCCGCAAAACAGCCCTCAAAGAGCGCATGGTTTCCATGCGTAAAGCCCCCATGCAACCGGGTTGCCAGCAGATTGCTGCGGGCATTGCCGCCCTGCACGACGCGCACAACGGCTTTGTGACCGGCGTGTTGGATGCTTTCAAGCAGGTGGAGCTGTTAACCTATCCGCTGACGCCTCATGAAGCTTTGCGGGATATTCGCGTGTGCATTGACCCGGACTTCACCAGTCTGGATTGGCAGGCGCGTATTCCCGGCGACCCGTTGCCCCTGCGCCTGCCCGATGCGGACGCTCCGGCATCAGCCATGCTGCACAACGTCATTTACCCGGATTTCAAGACACAGCTCTGGCCGCGTGAGGGACACATGCTTTCGCGCAGTGCTCTTCAGGTAGGAGATCGGTTGTATGGGCCGCTCGTCATGACACTCATGCCCCAAACCCCCAAGCCATTTCAGGAATTTTTCAGAGTGTTGGCTAGGCGGGACGAACGCATGCCGTATCGCGTGGCTTTTCTGCTGGAGCCGGGTGGGCTTTTTTTGGGCCTCAAGCCGCTGCTGTCTGCTGTGCTGGCGTTTGCCAGCACGGACAACAAGCGCTTCAACAAAGCTCTGGAAGGCTTGCGGGCCTTGGACTTGGAGGGAATGTGCTGCATTCGCTTTCGCATCATGTTCTGTACCTGGGCTTCCTGTATAAACCTGCCGGTGCCGCAGGCGCACGGTTTGCTGCGTCGGCGCATGGCGGAGCTGACCAAGGCAGTTCAGGGCTGGGGCACCACGGATGTGACAGAATCCATAGGCGATCCTCTGCTGGGGCTGACGGCCACGGTGCCCGGCATGATGCCTTCAAGTCCGGCTCCGGTTACGGCAGCGCCGCTTGATGACGCCATTGGCATGTTGCCGCAACGTGCGGCCTCTCCCTGGAAAGAAGGGAGTCTTCTGCTGCGTACTTTGGACGGCAAGCTCATTCCCTTTGCCCCAAATTCGTCAGAACAGGCTGCGTGGATTGATCTTGGTGTGGCTCCGATGGGCGGCGGCAAGTCGGTCTTTCTTAACGCCATGAACTTCGCTTTTGTGACCCAGGCCGGGCTTTCGCGCCTGCCGTGGGTGTCCATCGTGGACGTTGGCCCATCCAGTTCCGGCCTCATTACGCTGCTCAAAGAAAATCTGCCCGAAGGTAAAAAACACCTGGCCGCTTATCACCGGCTCAGGATGACGGAAGAGTATTGCATCAATCCTTTTGACACGCCGCTGGGCTGTCGGTGTCCTTTGCCCGCACACAAGGCGTTTTTGTCCAACCTGCTGTCGTTGATGGCAACGCCTGTAAAAGAGACCGCCCCTCCCGAAAGTGTGCCCAATATCATGATGCGGGCCATTGACAGCGCCTATCTGGAACTTTCTGAAGGCAACAAGCCCAAATTGTACCAGTCCAATATACTGCCTGATTTACATGAGCTTTTGTTGCGAGAAAAAGTGCCCCTGGACGCTATCACCACATGGTGGGAGGTGGTGGATGCACTGTTTGTGCGGGGGTACGTCCATGAAGCTATTCAGGCGCAACGTTATGCTGTGCCCGTACTTGCCGACGTTGCAGCGCAGATCGCCCAGAACCAGGGCATCATCTACAGCTATGATCAGGGTGTCCGTGACAAGACAAGAACCGCGTTGGTGGACGCCTCTGACTCGTATGTGGTGCTGAAAAACCCGACGCGCTTTGACCTGGGGGACGCCCAGATCGTCAGCCTTGATCTCGATGAGGTGGCACCGCGCGGGGGGGATTTGCAGGACAGGCAATCGGCCATCATGTATATGCTGGCACGGCATGTGCTGGGCAGTCGCTTTTTTCTCATGCCTGCGGATGTGGAACTGATGCCGGAGCAGTATCAGGCCTACCACGCCGAACGCATTGAAGCCATTCGGGAAGACCCCAAAAGGCTTTGCTACGATGAAGCGCACCGCGTGACAAAGAACACCTCCGTATCAGGTCAGCTAGAAGCGGATATGACCACGATGGCGCGGGAATCACGCAAATGGAACCTTTCCATCGGCTTGTACACGCAATCCATTGACGACATCCCCGACATCATCATCGAGCTTGCCACCACCATTCTCATCCTGGGAGCCGGAACGGACAAGGGCATTGAAGATTTGGCAAAGCGTTTTGCGTTGAACGGAGCCTGTCGCTATGCCCTGGGGCATCTGGGCAAGCCCGGCCCGGCAGGTTCCAACCTTGTGGGGCTGTTCCGAACCGGCGCGGGCCTCTCACAACTGGTGCTCAGTCTGACCATCGGCGGGCAGCCGCTGTGGGCCTTTTCCACCACCACCGAAGACGTGGCCATTCGTAACCATCTCTACAAACGCATGGAACCTTCCGAAGCATTGCGGCGTCTGGCAGCGCGTTTTCCGGGCGGCTCCGCCAAGTCGGAAGTGGAGCGTCGCCGTCGCCGGGTCACTGATCAGAGCAGCGCGGATGATGTGCTGGTCAACGTGATTCAGGAAATCGTCAACGAGATTGCGAGGAATGTATGAAAAAGCTCTTTCTGGCGACACTGCTGGCTTTACTGCCCGTGCAGGCCCTGGCGGCAGGGTGCGACTGTGGCTCCATCAACGCCATGATCACAATGGCGAAAATGGGAACCATCCAATCCGTGAACATCAACACATCGGCGGAAGCCGTTTCCATCCGCTCGGAGATTCTGCTGGCGGCGCAGAACATCATCGGCACCATCAAGACCGAAAGCGCCACCATCGTGCGGGCCATCATCAGCCTGAAAGAAAGCAATGCCGCCATGATCAAGGGGCAGGCCACGGCTGGCCAGGCCACGCGCACGGAAGATGTGTACGGCAAGGCCGCGCAACCCTCCGGGCTATGCGGGGCCAGTGCGCTGGGGGCCGGGGTGCAGCTTGGGGCGCAGGCGTCACGCCAGGTGCATCAGACCATGCGCGGCAAGCAGTTGGAGTATTCCAACAGGCCGGACACAAAACCGGTGGAGTTTCTGGGGCGGGTGCTGGCTGACGATCACCCCACGGAGCAGGAAATGGTGGATTCACTCTTTCCGCTACAGGCAACGCTCACTGAGGATCAGGTGGGCCAGGCGCACGAGACCATCAAGACCCTTGCCAATCCCCGGCCTCTGCCCGTGGTCACAGACGCGCAAAAAGACACGCCCTCCGGCCAGACCTATGCCGTGGGCAGGAAAATTCATGAAGGACGCCTTGCCGCGGCAATGGAAAGCCTCAACAGCCATGTGGCCTATCACGCGCCCACGCTGCCGGATGACGTGGCGAATTGGGCGCAAAGCCAGTGGCAGGAGGCGGGCGGCAGCGGCACCCCTCCGGGGCTTGTCAACGGCAAGATGTCTGAGGCCGGGCTGTACAAGCTGCTCAGTCAGATGCGGCTCGGCAATCCCAACTGGTTCACGCAGGTCACAGCAGCCACGGAGGCGGGGCTTTTGCGGGAACTGGTGATGATGCAGGCCATTCAGATCGAACTGACCCGCAAGAACAACGAGTTTCTTGACCGCCTGAGTTTCACCACGGCGCTGGATTACCTGACGCGCATGGACGGCACCACCGGCAGGGAAATGACCGACCTGTACACCCGCATGATCGGGGCGCAGCAATAGGTGTTTGGTAATGACGACAATGCACACGGGCTACATGAGGCCCAGCACAATCTTCATGGATTCGGTCAACGTGGCCAGGTCGGCGGCGGAAAGATCGCAGAGCTTTTTGCCAAAGCGTTTTTTGTCTGCCGCGCAAAGCTGGTCGCACACAGCCACAGAGCCAGCCCCTGCGGAGTCAAGAGGCACCACGATGGGCGGGCGGGGCTTGGCCGAAGTGGAAAGCGGCACCACCACGACCGTACCCCTGGCTTTGTTGAGCGCGTTGACCGTGAGGATCACGGCAGGGCGGCATTTTTGTATCTCCATCCCCTGGGACGGGTCGAAGTTTACCCACCAGACTTCACCGCGCTGCATGTGCGCCTCCGACTTCTTCGCCGCGAATGCCGTCAGTCATCAGGGCGTCGCGCCACTCCTGCATTTCGGCGTTGAGCACGGCGTCCTGCTCAACCTCAAGCGCAATGAGGTACAGCGGGTCGTTTTCCACGGGCAAAGCCTTTTCGAGCAAATCCGCCACATAGGCGCTTCGCTGGCGGGCAGGCACGGTCTGCTTGAAGCGTTCCGCAATGGGGTCGGGGATATGAAGCAGCAGTTGCATGGTCGTCCTCCTCTGTTGATAGCAATATTAATATCAATAGCAATTAATCTTGTCAATACCCTTCCACGCAGCAACGGAGGAACACAGCATGGCCTCATCTGATATTCCCGCAACCTCTGAGGTGCTGCTCAAAAGTGACGCCAGCAAGCAGTTTTTGGACACCCTGCTGGGACAAGGCTGGGACGCCTGGGGCCAGGGGCTTGGCGGCTCGCAAGCTGCGGAACTCATGCTGCAACTGTTCAGCGCATTCAACATCGTGGCGCTGGCGACCATTTCGGCGCTCTTTCTCTGGGTGCTGGCAATGGCCGTGGCGGGCACGGCGCATGAGGGTACGCCATTTGGCAAACGCTACAGCTCCTTATGGATGCCGCTGCGCTTTGTGGGGGCAATGGGGGCGCTGGCACCCATATTCAAGGGGCTGAGTTTCTTTCAGGTGGCGATTCTGGCCTGCATCGGCTTTTCCATCAACCTGGGCAATTTCGTCTGGGAGCTGGGCACCAACTACTTTGTGGAGCACGGCGGGCAGATCACCGTGCAGGCTCCCGACCAGAACGTGACCCACTATGCCGCCATTGCCAACGGTTCGCTGGAATCGCTGACCATGCAGTATTACCTGAACGAGCGCCGGGGCATGAATGTCTCGCCGGGCGGTCAATGGAAGTACAGCGGCAACTGGATTCGCTCTGGCGGCGAGTACCGCTTCACCTTCAACGGCAACACCGGCTCCATCATGGTGGAGTGCGTGGACGAAGGTGATGCGCTGTGCCGGGGCAAGGTCAATGCCGTAGGCACGGCGGTGTCGTCGCTCTCCAGTGTGGCAAGCCAGCTTGCCAACCCGGATACGCCCGCCGACGCCATTGACCCGTTGGCTTTGCACTCTGCGGCCAACAGCATCAACGCCACCATTCTGTCCTCCTTGCAAAGCTACGCCAAACAGGGGCAGCTCAAGAACAAATTGCAGGACTTTCAGGACATATCCAAGCAGTACGGCTGGTTTATCGCCGGTTCGTCCTACTGGTCAATCGCCTGGATCAATCAGGAAGTGCGCGAAGCCATGTATTCGGGCATTTCGTATGCCCCCAGAGAATACACGGAGTCCGAACTGCTCGCCATGAACTACGGCTTGCAGGATTACGAGGCCGTCAAAGAGCGCGTGGCCAACTACATCAAGACGGCCTACACCACGCGGCGCGGCATCTCGGACACCACGGCGCATCCTGCGGTGACGGATGAAAACCGGACACTGAGCGAAGTCGGCAACTGGCTGCGGGCTACGCTGAACAATCTTGTGAGCGCCAATATCCTGCCCATTGCGGTGGAAAAGCTCTCCACCAACGACCCCATCATGGCCGTGTCCAACGTGGGGGATTACCTCATCGGCACGGCCTGGGGGCTGGCCGCAGCTCTGGGCGGCCTTGATGTGGCGCATTCTATGAGCAAGGCTATTCCCTTTATCGGCAAGGCTGTGCCCAATCTGGACAAGTATATTTCTTTCGTTCTGTTCTCCGTCTTCTTGCCGCTGCTGCTCTACGGCCTGGCGCTGGCCTATTACCTTCCGGCCATTCCCTTTATCCGCTGGATTGCCGCCCTGGCGGGCTGGGTGATTCTCATTGTGGAATCGCTCGTGGCCGCGCCGCTGTGGCTGTGCGCCCATGCCCTGCCCGAAGGAGAAGGGGCAGCCGGGCAGCACGGCAAGCGCGGGTATCTCTTGCTGCTCGGCATCATCATTCGCCCGCCGCTCATGGTGGCCGGGTTTTTCTGCGCCGTGATCCTGCTCAACGTGCTGGGGCGGCTCATCGGGGCCAGTTTCGAGATGTTCATTGCGGGCACTTCACAAGCCAAGGTCATCGGCCTCACGGGCACCATTTCCATGCTGGTGATCCTCGGCATCGTGGTGATCATGACGGCCAACAAATTCTTCAGCCTTATCCACTACCTGCCGGAGCATGTGACCAACTGGATCGGCCAGCAATTCCATTCCCTGGGTGAAAAAGAAGACCAGAGCGGGGTCAAGGGCGTGTTTGTGGGTTCCACCAACGCGGTCTCGTCCGGCGCGGACGGGGCGCGGGGCCTGCGCAATACCGTGCTTGGCAGCAAGCCGAAACCTGACCTCTCTGAACACAATTTCAGGAGTTAGCCATGTTTGAGAACGCCAAAGAAGCCCTTCGGGCGCGAATTGCGCCCACCAGTACACACCTTTCGGCCTTGCGCGGGGATTTACAGAGCCGCCTGCGTCATTTCAGGGCAGAGCGCACCCCGGAAGAGCAAAAGGCTCTGGAAGAGGACTTCGCACAGATGCTCACAGCCTGGGGGATTGCGGATGTGGCGCAACTTCCCGCTGTACTGCGAGAACTACGGTTGCGCCTGGTGGTGTTCATTCTGCCGGTGCTGGTCTGTCTGGGCGCGGCGCTGCTCACGCAGCGGCCTGCCGTATGGCTGGCCGTGGCCCTGGTCGCGCCGCCGTGCTTTTTCGGCATCCTCACCACCTGCTGGCGCGTGGCCGTGCTGAAAAATCGTTGCTTTCAGCCCTTCACAAGCTGGCTGTGCTCACTCGTCGGTTTTACCCAGGAACGCCCGTAGGGAGGCTTCGATGACGGCGATTTCCTTCATGTCGTTCTGCACAGCAAAGAGCTTCAGGGCTTTGGCAAGGTCGCGGTCAATGAGAAAGTATTTGCCCACGCGGTTTTCCTTGCCTTTGGGAGCTTCTTTGCCTTTGCCCGCCGCTGCTGCGGGGGGCGGGGGTGTGTCTGTCTCCGGCTTTTGCTTTGACGCTCCGAATACGCTGTCCAGCAAATCTTCCTGCGGTTCTACGGTTGTGGCCTGTCCCAGACCACCTTTCTTACGCGCCATAACGGGCCTCCAATCGGGTTATCACTTCACTGCCAAGGGCGGCGTAATCCTGCGCCCCGTAGGATTTGGGGTCATAGACAAAGACACTCTGGCCGTGGCTGGGCGCTTCGGCCAGCGTCACGTTGTCACGGATGACGGCCTGCATGAGATCGGTGCTGTGCTTTTCGGCCAGCACGTCCAGAACGTCACGGCACAGCCGCTTTCTGCGGTCAACAAAGGTCGGGACAATGCCAAGCACCGCCAGATTGGGGTTCAAGCGGCGGCGCACCCGTTCCAGATCGTCCTGCATGAGCGCGAGACCTTCCAGCGAATGGAACTCCGTCTGCACTGGGATGAGCACGGCGTCCGCCGCCGCATAGGTGTTGATGGCCAGCAAGTCCAGCGAGGGCGGGCTGTCGATGAGCGCCACGTCAAACATGCCCTGCACCCGTTCCAGAGCTTCTTTCAGCAGCAATTCCTTGCCAATTTCCTGCGCAAAGACTTCCGGCATGGCCGCAAGCTGCCGATTGGCTGGAGCCAGCAGAACGCAGCCGCCCGCCGCGCCTTTTTCCACCGGCAACGCAATGTCCTGCCAACTCGCCTTGCCACGCAGCACATCCAGAATGCTTTTGCCCTCATTTCCCTTGCCCCAGGCGCGGGTCAGGTTGGCCTGCGCGTCCATGTCCACGGCCAGCACTTTCTTGCCGTGGGCGGCCAGGGCTGCGGTCAAGTTCTGGGTGGTGGTCGTTTTGCCCACGCCCCCCTTTTTGTTGGCGATGACGATGCAGCGCATGAAGAACCTCCTGATGCGTCAGTGTGGATGTGGCGCAAAAGATATAGCATTATATAAATATATGTTCAATAGCAAAAATATAAATATATAAAAATATATTTATATGAACCATAACGGAAAGGAGCGAATTTCTATGAAACGATGTGCCTTCTTCCTCTGCATCCTTGCCCTTGCGGGATGCGCAAAAAAGGCTGCTGTGCCGGACGCGGCAAATCCCGGTGACTTTGTGGCTGTCACGCTGGGCGATGCGGCGCAGACCGCCCACGGCGAACTTGCCATGCTGGCAAAACTGCGCGGTCAGGGCCTGCAACCTCTGTTGCCACCCGCCGACCCCTCTCTCAGTCAGTCGGTGTCCATCTCGTGGACTGGCCCTGCCGAAGGCGCTCTCAAAGAACTCTGCCTGCAACTCGGCTACCGCTATCAGGAGACGGGCACCCCTTCGACACAGACCCTCACGGTTGTGGTGCGCGGGCTGAACCGCCCGGCCCATGTGCTGCTGGAAGACATCGCCTGGCAGGTGCAGCCGCAGGCGGTGGTGCGTGTTGATCCCATTGGCCGGGTCATCACCCTGGCCCGCACCAAGAAAGCAGGGGGTCAGTCATGAGCCGCCGTATCTGCCTGCTCCTGGTTATGCTCCTGAGTCTGTGGGGCTGCGCTGCAAAGAAAGAAGCTCAAGAACCCACGCCCCTCGTGCCCATGCCGCCCCTGGAAAATGTCGCGGCAACACCTCCGAAACCCGTTTCTGTGGCTCCGGCGCAGGAAGAGGGCCAGACGCTCACGGTCTATCGGCCTGCGGACACGGCCTCCGGCCCGCGCCGGGGAGAACCGGAAGAGTTGGCCGCTCTGCTTGAAATGAAGGGCGAGCCGGTTAACGTCACCGCCGTGAACCTCATGCGCCCTAACGCTATCCGCGAAGCCGCGCAGACCGTCACGTTTCAGGCGGCAATGGCGTATCGCTACAAGCAGCTTGTGGCAGCTACAGAACGGCACAGCGCCGCTCTGGACGCGGCCTTCAACTTCTCGCCGCTCCTCATGACGCAGGGGGATGCGCTTATTCTGCCGCCCGTGCTCACGCGGGCCGAGGCCTCCATGCGCATTGAATCCGAGGATGCGGCCACAACTGCGAACACCTCCTACGAATTGCTTGCCCCTGCCCGGTATGTACCCACCGTGCCCACCTGGCGCGAGTTCCTGATGACGGACGGCTTCCCTGAGCCGGAAAAACCCAACCCTGCGGTCATGCCCAAGAACGACAAGGAACGCGCTATCTGGCGAGCTGCCGTGCGCGAAGCCTGGGCGCAGGGCCTGACGGAAGCGGATCAGCTTTATGCCGACAACGTGTCCCGCATGGCGCGGCAGTATCGCGGGGTCATGCTCTACCACCTGCTCACCGCGCAGCACCTGCTGAGTCAGGTCAACACGGCTTCCGCCGACCTTGGCATGAAGACCACGGACAACGGCAGCAAGCTCCATATCGGGCAGAAGGTTTACCGCATTACCGCGCCATCAGCCTTCACACCCGACAATGCCGCGCAGACAACCCCACGCAGGAAGTGAACTATGAGTAACGCGCCTGCTGGCCTTTTCCCCAGTGAACCGCCTTTGCGTTGGGAGCACGCGGACATCAACGCCTTGCTCATCTGGGCTACCCGTGAGGGTATGTCGGATTTGCTTTTGTGCTCCGGCAGTCCTGCTTGGATGCGTCTGCACGGTGCATGGCGCATCGTGTCCAGTCGGCCCATTACCGCTGACGAACTCCTGCTGGCTCTGGAACGCCTGACCAAGAACAACTCTGTAGCGGCCATGATCAAATCCGGTCAACGCGACTATGATTTTGCCTATCAGGTGGAAGAGCGACGCGGCCTGCGTCGCCGGTATCGCGGCAACGCCACACCGGTAGCTGACGGCTACTCCACAGGGGTAAAAGTCGTGTTTCGAGCACTGCCCCTCATGCCGCCCACACTGGATGAATTGCATGTAGAGTCTGCCATTCTGGAACACGCCATACCGGATAACGGCCTGGTGCTGGTGACGGGCGTCATGGGGTCGGGCAAAAGCACATTTCTGGCCGCCATTCTGCGGCACATCATCGAGCAGGGGGGCCGCAACGTCACCACCTATGAGGCTCCCATCGAGTTTGACTTTCTCAATCTGCCTCAGCAGGGGGGGCCTGTATCCCAAAGCACCATCCCCGAACATTTGCAGTCGTTTCAAACCGCCACACGCAACTCCACCCGTTCGGCCCCTGATGTGGTGCTCATCGGGGAAAGCCGCGACCCGGAAACGCTGCGGGGGATGATCGAAAGCGCAGAAATCGGCGTGGCCGCCTATTCTACCGTGCATACCCGTTCGGTGCCCGAAACTCTTTCGCGCATCATCAACGTCTTTCCCGTGGAAGAGCGGTTGCAAGTCTCGGCAACTCTCCTTTCTTGTTTGCGGCTGGTGGTGTCGCAACGCCTTTTGCCCTTGCCGGACGGCAAGGGGCGCACCGCACTACGCGAGTATCTGGCCTTTACGCCGGAGATTCGGGAGGAGCTGCTGGAAACGCCACCTGAACGGCTTATCCGCACTTGTGAAACCCTGATCGCGCAGCATGGTCAGCGTATTCAAGACGCCGCAGAAATTGCCTACGCGGCGGGCAAGATTGCCAGAGACAAGTACTTGGCCATTCTTGCTGAAAGGAAAAACCCGGCAAAGGAGTCGCAATCATGAATCACGATGTGCTCTGGCGGGATACCGCCCTCAGTCCCAAAATCTTCATTCTGGACGCTCGCGCAGTCTTTCCCCTTGCCCTGTGGCTCTTTCACTGGGCGTACTGGACGGCCTGTGTTGCAGTGGCCGGAATCGTCATCCTCTATCTTGTGCAGCGCACGGGCATGACGCCGCTGGCCTGCGCCCGTACTTTGCGCGTGGCCTTCATGGGCAGGCGGCGGGAGACGCGACAGCACGAGGCGCACTGGCGGCAACGCTGTCGCTGGTAGCATATAAACATATATTTCTATGTAAAATATAAAAATATTTTCTATGGAGGCCAGTATGGATTCACAAAAGCCTAACATTTACAGCGTTTTTGATGCACCTGTGCGCCTGAAGGAAAAGGAGCGTGTCGTCCTTACCCCTGAAGACATTGAACGGCAGTTGGACGCCGGAGCCTTTGTCATGACTCGTGAGGATGCCATCGCAGCGGGTTTCCTTTCTCCCCATGAAGAACCGGATACGGTGATCGTTGATGTGCGGGAGGGCGTATGAGCCAGGAACACACTGCGGAAAAGAAAAACCGCTTCCAGATCAGCCGGGAAGTGCAGGAAGAGTTCGTCAACTCTGTTGCCGCAAACATGCTGGCCCTCGCAGAGACGGCGGGCAAATGGCAAAAGCCCTGGGTGGCGGACAAGCCCCTGGGGATGCCGTTCTGCGCCACCACGGGCCGGGAGTACGGCGGGGCCAACATGGTCAAGCTCATGCTGACCAGCATCGTCAACGGCTACAACGATGACAGGTGGATGACGTTTAAGCAATTTCAACAAATTCAGGCTGATCATCCTGCGCGGGATATGAAGGTGAAGAAAGGCGTCAAGGGCACCAAGCTCCTGCGGCCCGAAGAGATCACTTTCATCGTCAAAGAGGATGGCAAGTGGGAATATCTTACGGATAAGCAGATCAAGGAGTTCGCCGCCCGAAAGGAACAAGGGCTGGACGTGCCCGATGTGCAGCGCATGACCTTGTTCTATCCGTTCACTGTATTCAACGCCGCACAGATCGATGGTTTTCCGCCCAAGGAACAGCAGGCGCAACCCATGACGCCCATTGAACGTAATGACTTTGTGGAGCGATTCATCGCCTGCACGGGCATTCCGGTGGAGCACCATACGGGGGATGCCTACTACGAGCCGAAAGCTGATACGGTAAAAATGCCTTTTCCCGAGCGCTTCATCAGCACGGAAGAATACTACGCATCCAAACTGCATGAGACATACCACGCCACGGGTCACGCTATGCGGGAAAACCGCAAGGAAAAAGAAACCCCCAACATCAAGAACTACGCTTTTGAAGAAATGCGGGCAGAAATGTTCTCCATGCTGGCCGGGGCACGGTTTGACCTGCCCATGCCGGAAAGCAATTCCTCCGCATACATCAATAAGTGGAATCAGACCTTCTCAGGAGGCGATGCCAAGGCCGTGTTCCAGGCAGCGGCAGAAGCGGCCAAGGTGCTGACCATCATGCACCAGTTTGAAATGGGCGAGCAGCCCAAGGCCCAGTGGTTCCCGCGCAGTGAAAACTGGCCGGGCCTCATTGCTGATCAGGTGCAGCGTGATGCCGCCTGCGGTGCGCACATGCCCGTGCCTGCGGAACAGGTTGCGGCCAGAAGCACGGACGATCCCATGCCCCGCCCAGCGCCGTTGTCGTTCGAAGCGTCGGCGGCTGCCTTTCAGGAAGCGGATAACCCCCTGATCAAGGCCCGCATCATTCTTCAAAATCCCGATTTTCTGGAAATGGCCCTCAAGCAGGATGCCGCAACGGCCCGGTCGCTGGCCTCGCTGTGTGATTCTTTTGCCCAGACGCTGAGCATGGAACTGGACGAAAAGAACCGGGCCGCACTGGCTCCCACCGGAACAGAAGCGCCTGCAACGCGCATGAGGATGTGACCATGAATCTGCTCATTTTGGAATCCCCCGGCAAGGTTAAGAAAGTGCAGTCCTTCCTGGGAAGTGATTGGAAGGTTGTTGCCTCGGTAGGCCATGTGCGCGATTTGCCGGAGCGGGAACTGGGCATTGGCCTGCCGGATTTTACCCCGGAATATCTGCCCACGGAACGCGGCAAGGAAGTGCTTAATCGCCTGAAGGGTCTGGCGGCTTCGGCTTCTGCCGTTTATCTGGCTACAGACCCCGACCGTGAAGGCGAGGCCATCGCCTGGCACATTGCCGATGCCCTGCGGTTGAAAACCCCCAAGCGCGTCACCTGTGGGGAGATCACGGCTGCTGCCATTCAGGCGGCTATCAAGAATCCCCGCTCGCTGGATATGGCGTTGGTGGCCGCACAGGAGGCCCGGCGCGTTCTCGACCGTTTCTGCGGCTATCTCGTCAGTGGGCCGCTTTCCCGTGCCGCCAATGAACGCCTTTCAGCGGGGCGGGTGCAAAGCCCGGCTGTGCGGTTGGTGGTGGAGCGCGAACGGGCCATCAGGGACTTTGTGGCCGTGACCCACTATGGCGCGGAGTTGGTGTTCGCAGACGGCTGGAGCGCAACGTGGCTCACCAAGCCCTGGCTGCAAGCCGGGGAAGAATACCTGCTGGACAACGCTCTGGCCGACCGGGCCGCTGCCGTGCGTGCCCTCACGGTGAAGGAATGCAAGGAGTCCGAAAGCCGCACGGCTCCGCCCGCGCCGTTCACCACGTCCAGTCTGCAACAGGCTGCCTCCAATGCCCTCAAGCTCACGCCCAAGCAGACCATGCAGTTGGCGCAGAAACTCTATGAGGGCGGGCATATAACCTATATGCGCACGGATTCTCCCAATCTGTCAGCGGAAGCCGTGACGGAAATCCGGGCCTTCTGCGAAGCGCAGGGCTGGTCGCTGGTGGACAAGGCCCGCACCTGGAAGTCCAAGGATGGCGCTCAGGAAGCTCATGAAGCCATACGCCCCACGCACATTGACGTGGAAGAGGCCGGGGACCCCCCGGACGAGCAGGCTTTGTACAGGCTCATCCGGCTGCGGACGCTGGCCTCTCAACTGGCCGATGCCGTCTATGACGTGCGCACCGTGCGACTGGGGGCAGATGTGGACGGTAAAGAGGCTGTTTTTGAGGCCAGAGGGCGCGTCCTGCGTGAGCAGGGCTGGAAGGTGCTGATAGCTACCGACGCGGCCACGCAGGATGAAGAAGGGGAAGCGGATGCTCCCGACAATCCTGTGCCCATGTTGCCGCAGGGGGAAAACGTCACCGCCGCCAGCGGCAAGCTCCTGACCAAAAAGACCAAGCCGCCCACGCGCTTTTCCGAAGCCAGCCTGGTTCGTGAACTGGAGAATCGGGGCATCGGTCGCCCGGCCACCTTCGCCGCCATTGTGGACACCATCATGAAGCGTGAATACGTCCGGGTCGAAAAGCGGCAGCTCGTACCCACGCTGTTGGGGGAAAAGGTTGTGGACTTGCTCGCCGGGGTCTTCACCTTTCTGGATTACGACTTCACCCGGATGATGGAAGATTCCCTGGACGCCATTGCCGGAGGCAAAGCCTCATACCGTGAGGTGATGAACAAAGCCCATGCTCGGCTTGTGTCCGAGGTGACGGCTTTCACCGCAAAATACCTTGGGCAAGAGCGCAACGCTCCGAAACTCACAAACTTCACCTGCGATGCCTGCGGCAAAGCCCTTGTGCATATGCAGGGGCAGCGCAAAGACGGCTCCGGCACCTATGATTTTTTTGCCTGCTCTGACCGCGCATGTAACACCAGCTACGCCAATGTGGACGGCAAACCCGGCGATGCCCGCAAACACACTCCGCCCACAAAATTCAAATGTAAAGCCTGCGGCAAATCGCTGGTACGTCGTGAAAGCGCAAAAGGCGCGTTCTTCGGCTGTTCCGGCTATCCCGGCTGCAAGCAGCTCTATCAGGTGGCTGACGACGGCAAACCCGACTTCACTGACAAGAAAGGGATTTCCCAAAAAGGCGGCAAGAAATGAAAGCTCTTCTCCTGACCCTCATGCTTGTGCTGACCTCTGTGCCCTGTTTCGCGGCCTCGTGCAGCGATACCCAGAACGCGGCCACAGAAGCCATCAAAGAGCGCAACGCCCGCGTGAAAGACACCCACAACACCACCATGCCCGACCCGGAAGAAGATCGGGGGCCGCTCTCCAACTGTCTGGGCAGCATTGCCAGCATCGGGGATGCCTTTTCGCTCGGTGTGAGTATTCCCAGCATGGATTCCATCATCAACGGCATGTGCCGCCAGGTGGATTCGCTGATCCAAAGCAAGATGAACGAGGTCTTGAGCGAAGCCCGCTCCAGCGTAGGTGCCATCGGCCGCAATAACCCCTTTCAGGTGTCGGGCAGCAGTGATGTTTCCGGCCTGCTGCGGAAGATCAAATGAGCGCCTATGAAAATATATGTCATAGCAACATAGTTATATATATTGCTATGGTCTTTTTACTCCTGCCGGAGCAGGGCTTCGCCGCAGGGCGGGCGCGTGTCGCTGTTGCCGTGGCGCGCCCGCTCACCTGGGAGTGTGTGGTGGACGCGGCCCACGCCTACAATCTGCCGCTGGCGGCACTGGTGGGCATTCTGGCGACCGAAGGCGGCAAAACCGGCGAAGCCCTCAGCAATACCAACGGCACCTGGGACATGGGGCCGTTTCAGGTGAACACCTGCCACGTTGAAGAATTACTCTTGGCGGGCTTCGCTCCTGACGTGTTGCTGCGCGACGGTTGCGCCAATGCCTACGCCGCTGCCTGGATTTTGCGCAAAGAGTACGACCGCACCCGCAATATATGGGGTGCCGTGGGCGCGTACCATTCCCGCACCCCTCATTTGCGTGAGGCCTATCTTGGCCGGGTCAGAAAGCATCTGGCCCGGCTGGAACGTGCGGGGCTGGCAGGCCTTCTGGCAAAGGCGGGAGGTGTGCGGTGAAGAACCAGCATGAAGATTCCGGCAATACCTTCTTTCTCCTGGTCTGCCTCATGGTCGCCGTGCTGCTTGTGCTGCCCGCATGGTACGCGGCCAGGGCGGGCAGCATCAATAGCTCGCTGCTCGACCTTGCAAAGGCGCAGCTCAGCGCCTTCACGGTGTTTTCCGAGGAAGCGGTAGAGGCTCTGGAACGTATCACGCGGGCAGACCCCGCCTCCCTGACCTGGGATCAGGTGATGAATGTGCTGCGCTACAGCGGCAAATGGATTCGCTGGCCCTACGTCCTGGTGCTGACGGCTCTCGGCGCGATGACCATCTTCATGGGCAGAACGGCAGGCCTTGTCCGCCGCCTGAACATGGACAGCCTGCTCAAGCACAATGCCGAATCCTTCGCATGTCTGCGGCCCATCGTGGGGCGCGGCAAACATCTGCTCTCGCCGGAATCGTATGATGTCGGCCCCTGGCGCATTGCCCGCAGCCCCGTGCAGTTTGCTCTGGAGCACGGCCTGCTGCTGGATACCGAAGGTACGATCTTCACCCCGGAACAGGCGTTGCGGCGTGGCCTTGCCCATGCCGACCTTCCGGCCTGGGGTCACGCCTACCTGGATGAAGAAAAGGCTGGGGCGGTACTGCTTACGCAGCTCGGCAACAGGCTGCGAGGCTTTGGCGCACTGA